>NZ_CALPCB010000006.1:0-178827 GCF_943192895.1 Veillonella intestinalis
TCCAAGATATCTTGGAGCTATTTGCTAGCTCGTTTTCGTTGTTGTTAGCTTAACCGAAGTTATCTAACTTAGAATTTTTTTTGGTTGGTTTCAACGTTGTTGAAACCCGCACTCTGGCTATGTTCATTTCATTAGAAATGATTACCTTACATTGTCCAGTTTTCAAAGATCTGTGTTTCAGGCAGTTAACTTTCATCGCCTGACGACTTAATTAGTTTAACAGTGAATTCTAATTATGTCAACTACTTTTTTACAACTTTTTTACTATTTTTATACTCACCAATATAAGTCCATAAAAACAAAGACTTAAAAGCTTGTAATAAAAGACTTTTTCTCATCTAGCACACTTGTTTAGCATTGTCTAAAGATGATTATATCAACTTCATGAGAGGCACTCTAAAAGGATTTAGTACCTCAGAAAACAAAATATTACTAAATAACATCAGCTAATAAAAAAGTTAGAAAAAGCACCGTCAAAAGACAGTGCTTTTACATGGTGACTCACCCGCGACTCGAACGCGGGACACCCTGATTAAAAGTCAGGTGCTCTGCCAACTGAGCTAGTGAGTCATGTTGGCAGGGGCGGCTGGGTTCGAACCAGCGCATAATGGAGTCAAAGTCCATTGCCTTACCACTTGGCGACGCCCCTATAAAAAGTGGGGTGAGTAGTGGGGATCGAACCCACGCATAACGGAGCCACAATCCGCCGTGTTAACCGCTTCACCATACCCACCACTGTGGTTGTTTGGGAGATTTATCCCCCGTAACGAATGATATTGTATCATTCCTCGGGGGATACTGTCAACAACTATTTTTTAATTAAATAATCTTTTACAAAATTAGGCAATGCAAAGGCTGCTTTTTGAATGCCTTCATTATAATATTTGGTAGTAAACTCTTGTTTGCGATTTGCTTCCCAAGTTAATGGATCATACTTTTTAGACCCCATGGTAAAGCAATGCATACCAGTTGGATAAATTGGAATATACGCTGTGTATAAACGTGGAATTGGGAAATGTTTAGCCACGTAGCCAAATACTTTTTCAACTAATGGCTGATGCATCATTGGTGATTCTGTTTGTTGTACAAATAAACCATCTTCTTTAAGTGCTTTATAAGTATTAGCATAGAATTCTTCTGTAAACAAACCTTCCCCTGGCCCAATTGGATCAGAGCAGTCAACGATAATAACATCAAACTTGTTTTCACATTCAGCTACATACCCAATGCCATCACCAATAGTTACTGTCAATTTAGGGTCTTTGCGAATCATAGCATCTGCTATTGTTGGCAAATATTCCTTAGCTAGTTCAACTACTTTGCCGTCAATTTCAATCATAGTTACTGATTCAACACAGTCGTGACGTACACATTCCCGTGCTACGCCTCCGTCACCGCCACCGATAATCAATACATGTTTAGGATTAGGATGTAAGAATAGTGGAATGTGAGACATCATTTCGTGATATACAAACTCTTCACGTTCAGACGTTTGAAATACACCATCAAGAGCTAGCATATTGCCATATTCTAAACTATGTACTACTTCAATTTTCTGAAACTCAGAAGCTCCGGAATACAAGACCTTATCGATTTTTGCACTCAATTTTAAATTATCAGACTGATTTTCTGTAAGCCACTCTGCCATAATTAGCCTCCTAATCCTAATAGGTAAACAGTCGTAATAGGGCTACATATGTAGCCCTATTAATTTACCAAAACATCTTTATACATGCTTAGCCATATGTATCTATACTTATTTATCGTTCTATAAGCATAGCGACCATACTGACTTGCGAATATACCAAGCAACAACGCTTACTTCCCTATATATTTGCCGCAATACTTACTTGCGCACTACATAGGCAAAGCCACCGCCTAGCATAGTATCTTTTAACCATTTCTGTACAGAAAAAGTTCGTTCAATTTCTTCGTCATATACCATACAACGAACATCGTCGTTATTTTCCATCAATTTTACAATCGGTACCCAATGCCAAGTAGACAATTCTTTTTCACGCCCTCTATGTCGATTTAAAAATGCTACTGGTGAATCACTAGCTAACCCTTGTTTAATAAATTTAACGACTTGCTGCAATGGTGGTCGACACACAGCAAACGGATAAATCCCCATCATCTTTACCGTATAAGGTAAATTTTGATCATTAACATATGAATTTAATCCTTCTTCAAGCCACTGTGTCTTATATAAACCACCGCCAAAACGTGGTCGCACATAATCAAAAACAGCTTCCATACGTTTCAAAGCAGCTTCACCATCTGCGCTTTCCGTCACATCTAACAAGCCATCACGGAACTGCACATAACTAATTAACTGTGTCGCTGTAGTAGGACCACAGCCGGCTAAACGCTGCCAATCATCATGATACCACTCTTGATTATAACCATAGGAAAAACGGCCATCTTTTTTTACCTGCAACCATTCTGGATGTGTGATTGTCAAGCTCTCCATATATCTCTCAATCCTCTATTACTTAATATACAATGTTATAACAATATATTCATTTTCAGTAATAGATGCCTGCAAAGAAAGCCTACTAAGCTTAGTCTTCTACAACTTCCACTTTTGTCATGCGGTCACCTTGCTGAATCGCATCTACTATATCCATACCTTCGATAACTTTACCGAACACAGTATGAACACCATCTAAATGAGGCTGTGGTTCATACACGATAAAGAACTGACTACCACCTGTATTAGGGCCACGATGAGCCATAGATAAGGCACCACGTTCATGTTTATGAGGATTGCCAATCAATTCGTCCTTGATTGTGTAGCCAGGACCACCAGTACCAGTTCCATTAGGACAACCGCCTTGCGCTACAAAACCTGGAATTACACGATGGAAAATTAAGCCATCATAAAAGCCTTCTTTAATTAATTTTTCAAAGTTAGCTACTGTACCTGGTGCTTCTTTGTCAAATAACTCAATCGTAATATCGCCTTTTTCCATATGAATAATTGCTTTTTTCATATCTATTCTACCTCCAATAATGTACGTAATACATAACTTGCTAACATCAATCCTGAAACAGAAGGCACAAAACCACAGGACCCAGGACTTCTAGAATCATCATCACGAGTTGGCGTCATAGGCTTTTCTGTCGAAAAAACAACAGTCTGTTTTTTAATACCACGCTTACGCAATTCACGACGCATTACTTTAGCGAGCGGACATGTATGTGTTTTACTGATATCAGCAATCGTCAATAATTCAGGATGCATTTTATTCCCTGTTCCCATTGAGGAAATACACGGAATGCCTAATTCCTGACAAGTTTCAATAATAGCCAATTTGGCAGTTACCATGTCAATGGCATCAATTACGAAATCAACCTTCAAATCTTTAATAAAATTTGGATAGACTTCCTTCGTATATACAATGTCATAGGTATCTACTTGCATATCTGGCCGAATAGCTAGTGCGCGCTCTTTGGCTACTTCAACTTTACGACGACCAATCGTAGCCTGTGTCGCAATTAATTGACGATTCAAATTACTTACTGTAACTTTATCACCATCAATCAATACTAATCGTCCTACCCCCGTGCGTACCAGCGCTTCCATAGCAAAACCACCAACGCCACCGCAGCCAAAAAGGGCTACTGACTTTGTCCCCAAATTCTCTAATTTCTCTTTACCCACTAACCACTCTAAGCGGGTTAACATATGTTCCATTCAGAAAAACTCCAATTCAGTATGATATTAACGATTTAATGGAATGATTTCTAACCAATACCCATCAGGATCAGCAATAAAGTAAATACCCATCTTAGGGTTTTCATAAACTACACAACCCATTTCTTTGTGTTTTTTATAAGCCCCTTCATAATCATCAACTTTAAACGCTAAATGGAATTCATTATCACCTAAATTATATGGGCGATCCCAATCACGTAGCCAAGTCAATTCTAACTGATGATTACTTGCACCATCTTCTAAATATACAATTTTAAATGAACCATCTTCTGGCTCAATGCGACGACCTGGCGTTAAACCAAGTGCTTCTTTATAAAAATCTAAACTTTTGTCTAAATCACGCACATTAAAGTTGTTATGTACCATCATAAATTTCATACAGCCATCTCCTTTCACTACTAAACCTCCAGTCCACTAAATTAACAAGCTGTGAACTGGCCTATCATTTAAGAGGATTCTTAAATTCCCTCTACTATCTACTTAATACTGCTATTTAATAGTATCACAAATCTCGATATATGGCTATATAGGGCATAAATTTTACCATCAACTTACTGCCAAGATGATTATTTCAATCACTATTAACCAGATTGCCCCTAAAGAACTATAAATTGCGCCTCACTGCCTCGCTCTGTAGTCCGTACTTCTAAATGAGCCGGAATCCGATTTTTTAATTCTGGCACATGAGAAATAATACCAACTAAGCGACCTGATTCTTGTACAGTTACTAAGGTTTGCATTGCTACTTCTAAAGTATCTGGGTCTAATGTACCAAACCCCTCATCAATGAAAATCGTATCTAAATGTATGCCACCTGCATAAGCTTGAATAATATCAGCCAAACCCATAGCTAGCGCGAGGGATGCTAAAAAAGTCTCTCCACCAGACAAGGTATTCGCTGGTCTTGCATACCCTGTATATGTATCTAATACGGCTAAATCCAGACCGCGATGACCACGGCGTACACTATCTAAATCAGCACGTTCCAATGTATAACGGCCTCGGCTCATGCGCCGCAAGCGTGCATTTGCAGCTACAACGACTTCTTCTAAAATAGCACCTAGCACATATCGTTCAAAGGTAACCCCTTTTAAGCCTGTATCGCCACCATTCGCCAAATCATATAAATTAAAAATAAACGAACTTCGTTCTGTAATTACCTCATTTTGAGCCATTAAGGTTTCATATTCTTCAACCACGTTAGCTAAACGCTGTTCTTCCTTATTCTGTATAGCCGCTTCACGAACAGCTTCTTCATAAGCTTCCATAGCCATATTCGTATCTTGTTCAGTAACAATACGACTCGGTTCAGGCAGCATTTCCAATTGTTGTTTTGCTGATGCTAACAAGACTTCTGTTTGCCCCCAGGAATCTTCATAGGCTCGCACTTCATTAGTTAGCGCCGCAGCATCTCCGTCAAAAGCTTTAATACGTTCTATTTCAACAGCCGTTAATTTAGACTTCTCCAAAGCGTTTTCATAAGTACGTTGCGCCTGAACACTTTGTGTGTCTAACTCCTCTTGCTGTTGTAGTAAATTTTTCAAAGTAGTTTCAATAGCACTAACCGCTTCAATATGCTTTGTATGAGATTCTTCATAAGCCTGTCGTTTACTTTCAAACTCTGTCAACCATTTTTTCTGTGCTTCTAACTCAGTTAACCAAGTATCACGATCTATAGTAGCCAATTCATGTTGTAATACCGTAAGGGCTTCTTCTTTACGTCCTAAATCAGCTGTCAACGCCTGATATGACTGAGTTAAAATTTGTAAATCCGCTTGCTTAGTTTGCAAAGTTTGTTCTGCCTCTTGCAGCGTTTGCTCTAATCGTTCTACTTCTTTTTCTTTATGTTGTATCTGTTGCCACTGACTATCTAATAACTGTTGCTGAACTTCTACTTCCGCCATAAATTCTGAACTAGCCTGAGAAACAATACCTAGCCCCCCATGAGTAGCTAACCAATCGTCAATAGCCTTTTCAGCAGCCTCTAACAATTCAACTTCATTTTTATAGGTAATTTCAACTTGATTCCATTCAGTCTTTGCTTTGGAAGTTTGCTGCAATGCTTCAGCATAAGCAGCTTCGGCTTCTTGCAAAGCCCCATCACGTAGCCCTTCAGGTATAACAGCTAGCTGAGGATGCTCTTTTGAACCGCATACAGGACAAGGGACCCCTACTTGCAAGGTAAGCCCTAAATTAGCCGCTTGATATTGATCCTGCAATTGCACCTGATGTTCACGTTCCAAACGAGCATTTACTTCAACTTGTTCCGCTAATTCATAGGCTCGCCGTTTAACATCTACCGCCCTTTTAGCCGCTTCACAACGTTCACGAGTTGCTAAGGCATTTTTGCCAATTTGTAAAGCTTGCCATAATTCCTCACGTTGTCTTACTACTTCATTTTGCACACTCAGCTGTCGACGCAAAGAGGTTAGACCTTCTTTCAAAACGACTATGTTCTCTTGTAACGCTGATACGTCCTGTTCCTTCTCGCCTACAGTCTTTGCCTTTACATCAACATCCTTAACTAGCATAGCAATTTCAGTTTGTAAAACTGCTACACGGTCAAATTGAGCCTGAATTTGCTCTGCCTTATGAACATTCAATTCATACTCTACTTGTTTAGGTTTAGCCTGTTGTAAACTATCAGCCAAGACTTTCAACGTTTCTGCTTCTTCTTGTAAACTTTGCTGTTTGGCAAGAGCCTCTTCATAAGAAACTCTCGTAGCTTCTCCCTTAACCACTAATGCTTGCCACGCTGCTTCAAGCCGACTAACAGGCTCATAAGCAGACAATTGATTAAGCAACGTTTTTATTTCTGAAATTTGTGATTTTTTTTGTTCTAATTCCTCTAACATAGTCTGATACTTATGTACTTGTTGTGCTAACCCTTGGCGCTGTTCACCTAATTTATACGCCTTAGCTAGCGCTAACTGTTCTTGATGAAGCACTTCAACGTCTTTATCCTTCTTTTGGACTAACTCTTGTTGTGCCTGCCACCGAGTATGTAATTCACCAACTGTAACTACCTCTTCACGACTTAATAAATATCGCTGACGGTCAATAACATCTTTTGCTTCCGCACTCACTGTATCATATTCATCTTTTAACATATCTTGTAAACGACTGTATAGTTCTGTACGGAATAAGCTATGCATCAAATCTTCTCGTTCTGAAGTAGGCGCTACTAATAATTTACGAAACTCGCCTTGCGGTAATAATACAACTTGCAAAAATTGTTCCGCCCTAAACCCCAAAATTTCATGCACTTTATCTTTTATTTCCTGCGAACGGGTACTAAATTCAACCCAGTCCCCATCCTGCCAAATCAACAAACGTGCCTGAGCCCCTTGCTCACGAAACCCTTCGCCGCGCTTTTTCTTAACTTGTTGCTTAGGGCTTCGTTCCATTTTGTATTGTTTATCGCCCACAGCAAATGTAAATTCTACTGCTGTTGGTTCTGTAGGAGTAGCATAATCACTGCGCATAGATGTACCACTGCGCAAACCCCCACTGGACTCACCAAATAAGGCATACACCATAGCATCTAAAATAGTTGTTTTCCCAGAACCAGTAGGGCCTGTGATTAAAAATAAGCTCTGCCCTTTTAGTTCATCAAAATCCAAATGAATTTTGCCCGCATAAGGACCAAAGGCTGTCATAGTCAGTGTCAGTGGTCTCATACATCAGCCTCCTTCAATAATCGGTCCCAAAGTGCATCCATATATTTTTTTTCAGTCTCACTCAATGGGTTTTCACGAACAGCTGCAGCAAATTGTTCAAATAATTCCCGTTCTGATAAATGTTTATATGCTACAGTGTCTACATCCTTTTCCTCGGTAGCCATACGCCCAGTTAACTCCATAGACATAGCATATGGCAATATGTCACGAAGTCTTGCCATACCATCAATAACGGGCGCTGTATCTAATAATTGTACCTGCACATAATCATTCACATGCTTTTTATGAAGTGCCTCATCATGCAAAATATCATTAAAATAACCTTTTATGCTTACCACATCATGAAGGAATTCAATAGGAACTTGTTCTAATTTACAAGCACCTGTGCTATCCATATCTACAATAGTAAAAGATTTTTTATGATTGGCTTCGTCAAACGAATACTTCAACAAAGAGCCACTATACCGAACATGGTCAGCACCGATACGCTGTGGTCGATGAATATGTCCTAATGCTGCGTAATTGAAAGGCGCAAATACATCCACCCCAACACTAGCCGAACCACCTATAACTAAAGGCCGTTCGGACTCACTAGTTTCACTTCCCATAACCAATGCATGGGCGATTGCTACCGTTCTCACATTTCCTTTTACTAAACTACGTAAATAAGTCGCCCACGCATCATAAATAGGCCCATAAGCTATAGGTAATGCTTGCCACTGCTCGCGTTGTGATTCATCAGAATTTATGGCTAATAAGTGAGTTAACACTGTACGCGGTTCAGCAAATGGCATAGGGCAAAAGGCAATCTCACCATATGTATCCTCAATATATAAAGGCTGTAAACTACGCTCCAAACCGCCCCAAACATGTAACCCCGCTTGAGACCATACATCACGCCCTACTTCTAGGCGCTGTGCACTGTCATGATTACCACCAATAACTAACACTGGTACCTTATAGTCCAACGTGAACTTAGTTATTACTGCATCCCACAATTCAACCGCTTCGACTGGTGGCACAGCCCGATCAAACACATCACCAGCTAATACAATAACATCAATATTGGCCTCTTTTACCAGCTGATACAATTGATGTTCAATTACATACGCTTGATCTTCTGTTAAATGACGCGCATAAAAAATGCGCCCTAAATGCCAATCGGCCATATGAAGAATGCGCATCTTACACCTCGCGATAAACACTGCGAAGCAAAGCGATTTCCTTGGCATAACCATCTAATTCATTCGGTGTTTCCAAATAAAATGGCAAATCACGCAAGGCAGGATGATTAATTATTTCCGTAATAGCGGTTAAGCCAATATGCCCCTCCCCTATTTTTTCATGGCGATCTTTATGGGCACCACGAGGATTTTTTGAGTCATTTAAGTGAATAGCATGTAAACGATCCAAGCCAATAATATGGTCAAAGGAAGTCATAACACCGTCTAAATCACCAATAATATCGTAATCCCCTTCATGAATATGACAAGTGTCCATACAAACACCTATATATTCTTTTAATTTTACACCATCAATAATGCGTGCAATTTCCTCAAAAGTACGACCTACTTCAGTGCCTTTGCCCGCCATAGTTTCTAATAACACAGTCGTCTGCATACCTTCAAACAAGACTTCATTGAGGGCTTCCACAATATGTTCAATACCCACATCCACCCCTTGTTTTACATGACTCCCAGGATGAAAGTTATATAATTGATTAGGTAAATATTCCAACCGCTCTAAATCTTCACGCATCATATTTTTAGCAAATTGACGTAACGAAGGATCGGCAGCACAAGCATTTAATGTATACGGTGCATGCCCCAAAACTTTACCAAAATTGTGCTCAGTCATAAACTCTCTCAGCGCTTTCATATCAGCTTCGTCAAAAGTGCGCGCTTTGCCACCTCGTGGATTGCGCGTGAAATACTGAAACGTATTTCCTCCTAAAGACAAGGCTTCTTGCCCCATATGTAAATAGCCTTTACTAATCGATAAATGACAACCAATTGTTAACATCTTTTTCTCCTTTATACGATAACTATGTAGCCTTTACAACTAAAACCAATCAAGCGGTCTCCTCACTATGATTAAAACCGCAGTACTCTTAATTTCTACTACAGTATGTTCTAACTTTTAATATATTCCCAATAATATATCATTAACTAACAAAACTAACTCATACTCTCTCTATTATATAACAAATTGAATCAAACAAAAAAAGAGCCTCACCAAAGGACTTGTAAAAGTTAATCAACATCTTACAAAGTCTTTTAGGACGGCTCTCTTTAATTAATGTGCTTCTCTACGTTGGCATTCAGGACAAATTCCTTCAAATGTAATTTGTTGACCTGTTACCTTATATTGACTAAGATGCTCAACCTTAGTAAGGGTATCATCCATGTCCATACCATCTAAATCATCAACGCGTTTGCATACAACACAACGCATATGTGGGTGATTATGAGTATCCCAGTCATACCGGCTACAATCGTCACCCGTATCGAGAACTTTTACTAGACCGATTTTTTCAAAAATCTCCATCGTCTTGTAAACTGTTGTTAGACTCATAGTTGGATGGTCACGGCGCAAACTTTGATATATCATTTCTGCCGTAGGATGCTCATTTTGACCATAAAGCACTTGATAAATCGCAATACGCTGTGGGGTTACTTTATAACCTTCAGAACGCAATTTTTGTGCAATATCCATAGCAATCAATCCTCTCTCCACTCGGATTTAATCTAATACTGTGCTACTTAACACATATGTCTTCCTATAGTTCTATGACTATTTATCAACCAATAATAATTATTAGTTAAATAATTATAGCAAATTCGGTATGGTTTTGCAAGTAAAGCCATACCGAATTTTATCTCAGCCTATATAATTAATCTTTGAAATATGGCTTAAAAGCGCCATTCTTTTGGCCTTCTTGACCGCCACGGCGACCTTGACCTTCTGAACTACGACGCTTAGGGCGACTGCCACTAGAGCGACGATCATCACGGCTATTACGGCTTCGTGAAGAACGCTCACCACTGCGACGGTCACTGCTACGACGTTCACCACTACGTCCACCACGCTGACCTTCACGACGACGGCCATCTTTACCAAATGAACGTTTTTTACGTACACGAAGTGGTGCTTCTTCAGTAATATTTACTGGTGTTGTATCTGGTTCTTTCGTTAACAACTTAATAGCTGCTGCTACTAACGTTACCGAATCCAAATCATTCAACAATTCTTCAGCACTTGCACGATACTCTTTCAAGTTTTCTGTATCATCAGCCATATTAATTAAGCTTTGTACCGCTAATTTCTGTTGGCCTTCTAATACTTCTCCTAAGGATGGTGCTTTACGACGTGCAATTTTACGTTTAGTTAAACGTTCAATAGCATGTAGATGTTCCATTTCACGAGGAATTACAAAGGTATTAGCCATACCCGCTTTGCCCGCACGACCAGTACGGCCTACACGGTGTACATAGCTTTCTGGGTCTTGTGGCAAATCATAGTTATACACGTGAGTTACACCACTAATATCAAGACCACGTGCCGCTACATCAGTAGCCACTAAAATATCAATAGTACCTTCACGGAACTGGCGAATTACACTATCACGTTTTTGCTGTGATAAATCACCGTGAATCCCTTCTGCCATATAACCGCGTTTTTTAAGACCTTCAGTTACTTCATCAACACGGCGTTTTGTACGACCAAAAACGATGGCAAGGTCTGGAGCTTGCATATCTAACAAACGGCAAAGTAAATCAAACTTCTGACGATCTTGTACTTCGATGTAGTATTGTTCGATTAAGTCCATCGTCACTTGTGTAGGTTTCATGCGAATCAAACGAGGCTCTTTTAAGTAATTTTCTGCTAATGTTTGAATCGCTGGCGGCATAGTAGCAGAGAACAACAAAGTCTGACGTTCTTCTGGTACAGCCCCTAAAATTTTATTAATATCATCAATGAAGCCCATGTTTAACATTTCATCAGCTTCATCGAGCACGATCACTTTCACTTTATCAAAGCTAATGGAACCGCGTTCCATGTGATCCATTAAACGACCTGGAGTTGCGACGATAATCTGTGGATTTTTACGTAAGCTACGGAACTGGCGCTGAATATCTTGGCCGCCATAAATTGGCAACGCTTGGATTTGCGTATGTTGAGCCATTTTATTGAGTTCTTCTGCTACCTGAATAGCCAATTCGCGTGTTGGTGACAAGATTAATACTTGCACAGCTCGTAAATGTTCATCCACCTGTTCTAAGGCAGGGATACCAAAGGCTGCTGTTTTACCAGTACCAGTCTGAGCTTGACCAATCATGTCAAGACCTTCCATGGCTACTGGAATTGCTTCCTTCTGAATTGGCGTAGGTTCTTCAAACCCCATATCATTTAAAGCCCGTAAAATGGGCTCGCTAATTTGTAATTCTTCAAATTTTTCAAGCATGAACTATATGAGTCCTCCTTATTAAATTAACCTTAATTATTTTCTATTATTCGTCGGCGCATTCTAATATTATAACACATAAAAAAGAAGATAGCCAAATCAGAAGATTGAAAATTTTCTAATTTAGCTATCTTATTCAGATACCCTAATAAAATATCAACGAATTTTCTTATTAGTGTAGTATACTACTTTTTCTTACTATACACAATAGTAATATTATTGTTTACAAAAGGAGCTGGCTCGTTTCGTTTTTGTTGACGACGATTTTGTTGGTTCCTTTGCTTATTATTCTGCTGATTGTTATGACGTTGACCCTTGCGCGGATTATGTCTTTCATTGTCATGACGTGAGCTCTGCCCTTCACGGCTATCCCCTTGTCGACGCGGACGATTCGCTTGACCTGATTGGTTTCCCTCTCTTTGAGTCGACATTTCCCCTTTATGGGTTTTCTCTTTATCACGCAAGGACTTCATAGATAAACCAATACGATTTCGCTCTGGCTCAACAGAAATAATTTCTGCTTCAATAATATCACCTACAGCTAACACATCTGAAGGATGTTCATTACGACGACAGAATTCACTACGATGCAATAAACCATTCACTTTAAGCCCAAAATCAACAAAGGCGCCAAAATCAACTACATTATGTACCGTTCCTTTAACAACCGTACCTACCTTTACATCTTCCAAACTCATTACATGTTTGCGTGTCATCGGTGCCGGTAAATCTTCACGAGGATCACGGCCTGGCTTAGCTAGTGCTTCTAAAATATCGCGCACAGTCGGTACGCCAGCCTCTAAATTAGCAGCAATCGTTTCAGCATCCACAAGAGCTAATTTTTCGTGAAACTGTGCTAACGTTGCTTTATCATTTAATTCATCTAAAGTAAAACCTAAATCTTTAATAATCGTTTCCGCTAATTCATAGGATTCTGGATGAACCGGCGTATTATCCAATGGATTTTGACTATCTTTAATACGCAAGAAACCGGCACATTGTGTAAATGCCGCTGGGCCTAAACGTTTCACCTTCAATAATTCCTTACGATTTTGGAAGGTTCCATTATCCTTACGATAGGCCACAATGTTATTGGCTACAGCACTACTAATCCCTGCCACATGTTGCAAAATTGCTGGTGATGCTGTATTCAATTCAACCCCAACATGGTTAACTACCGTTTCAACCACTTGATCTAAGGTGGCACTTAATTGTTTCTGATTGACATCGTGCTGATATTGCCCTACACCAATTGATTTAGGATCAATTTTAACAGATTCTGCCAACGGATCTTGCACCCGCCGTGCTATTGAAACAGCACCACGAATGGATACATCTAAATCTGGCAATTCTTCAATCGCTAATTTGGAAGCCGAGTATACAGAGGCACCCGCTTCATTAGTAATAATATAATGGCAATCTAATTGCTCCGCTTCAATTAATTGTGAAACAAATTGTTCCGTTTCATACGAAGCTGTCCCATTGCCAATAGAAAGCAACGTAACCTTCCATTTACGAATGCGATTGGCCATATCAAGCTTAGCCGCTTCCTTACCTTTTTCACCTGATGTTAGATGATAGATTCCTTGATCTAATACATTTCCTTGCGCATCAATAATTGCCATTTTACAGCCCATACGATAGCCTGGGTCAAGGCCCATAATCACATGGCCTGCCAATGGTGGCTGCAATAATAAATTGCGCAAATTAGTACCAAATACTTTGATTGCTTGCTCATCTGCATTTTCTGTCAAAGTCTTACGAATTTCACGTTCCATAGCAGGGAAAATAAGCCGTTTATAGGCATCAGCAACAGCCGCTTCCTTATAGGCTACTAAACTTGTAACCGCTGGCACTGGTAATTTACCAATCATATAGACAATATATGTATCATCAGGTGCGACTAAGCTCACCTTCAACACGCCTAACTTTTCGCCACGATTAATAGCTAGAATACGGTGAGACGGCATTTGATGAATTGGTTCTTCATGATCTTCATACTGTAAAAATCCCTGACGAACTTCTTTGTTCTCATCCGTTTCTTCTACTAACACCGCTTTTACTTTGCCTTCTTGCCAAATGGCTTCACGTAAATATGCACGGAAATCAGCTCGATCGCTCACATCTTCAGCTACAATATCCATAGCCCCCTGCAAAGCCGCTTCCACAGTCGGTATTTCTTCTGAAAGAAACGGTTCAGCTAATGTTTCAGCACTAGCAACTGGATTATCAGCACTCTCGCTTAACATCAGCGTAGCCAATGGTTCTAACCCTTGCTCACGGGCAATAGAAGCACGAGTTCGCTTCTTAGGACGATATGGTAAATACAAGTCTTCTAATTCTTGTAATTTCATAGCCCCTTCAATCGCAGTTGCCAATTCAGGCGTCATCTTTTCTTGTTCAGTAATAGAGCGAATAATTTCTTCACGACGTTGCTCTAAATTACGCAAATATTTAATGCGTTCTTCGATCTCACGAAGTTGTTCATCTTTTAACTCGCCGGTCTTTTCTTTACGATAACGGGCAATAAAAGGCACTGTATTGCCTTCATCTAATAACTCGACTGCCACCTTAACTTGCCACCCTTTAACCCCTAACTCAGTAGCAATATATTGGGACATTTTTTCTAACATGTACTACTCCTTCCGACGATACGTAACAAAACTAAATGGCCAAGGATTTTTCTCATCCACTTCACCGGCTATAGATTCTACCACTTCAAACTGATTTAAATCAATAGTAGGAAAATGTGCATCCCCTTCAAACTCTTGATCAATCTCCGTTACATACAGAGTTTCTGCATATGGCATAAATGACTCATACATCTGAGCGCCGCCAATACAATAGGCTACTTCTAATGCCTCCGCCGCCTTTACGGCTTCCTCTGGCGAATGAAATACGCGAACCCCTTCATACGGTGGATTATAATCAGCTTGTCGTGTCACAACCCAATGTTCTCTATTAGGTAACAAAAATGGTAACGACTCTAAGGTTTTACGCCCCATAATAATCACATGACCAGTGGTTAATTTTTTAAAATACTGCAAATCCTTAGGCAAATGCCAAATCAGTTGATTATCTTTGCCAATTACGTTATTCTTTGCTTTCGCCACAACCATTGCTAACATTATACGGCCACCTCCATTGGTAACTTGCCTAAATGTTCATAGCCTTCTAATTTCACATCTTCAGCAGTAAAATCATAAAATGTTTGGACTTCCTCATTAATCCACAAACTTGGAGCTGACTTAGCTTCACTGCGACGAGCCAACTGTGTTTGTAGCGCTTCTACATGATTTTCATAAATATGTGCATTATTGATAATATGTGTAAACTGTCCTAGTTTCAAACCACTCACATGAGCAATCATACACACAAGAGCGGCATACTGCGCCATATTAAAAGGAATACCTAAGCCCATATCGCCACTGCGTTGTACGAGCATACAGTTTAAGCGGTCCCCAGCCACGTCCCATAAGGTCTCATAGGCACAAGGCTGCAAAGCCATATCCGGTAAATCTTCAATATTCCAAAGGGTTACAATCATACGACGACTTTGAGGGTCCGCTTTGAGCATCCGCAATAAATTATCCACTTGCTTGTATTTAGCCAATTGGTAGCCATAAGCTTTGCCAATAGTCCCATCTTCACGCATCCACTCGTCCCATACATGAACGCCCATAGCCTGTAATTCTTTTACATCATTGCTTTGTTTTTGCCAAATCCATAAAAGCTCTTTCACCGCCGTTTTAAAGGCTACGAATTTTGTAGTTAGAATAGGAAATTCTTTACTCAAATCAAATTGCATCACTTGATGAGGCAATTTATACGTTGGCACACCTGTACGATTATTGGCATAATACCCATCTTTTAAAATTCGTTCCACAATGGCCAAATATTGATCATCAGCGTAACTCATGAGAACCTCCTCAGTTAAAGTAACATACATTGATATTAGAACAACAATAAGTATATTAAAACAACAATTAGCATATTAAAACAATAATTAACACATTAAAACAATAATAAGCATATTCAAGATAAAGTATATCAGAACAATATACGTCTACATTAAAACAAAAACAAAATAAAAATTTAGTAACTAACCTTCTTTTGAAAACGCATTAATTACCTTTAAAAAGGATAAACCAAAACGTTGTAATTTCGTTTCCCCAATCCCTTTAATTTTATACAAATCAGCTAAGGTTTGCGGTTTCATAGAAGCCATATCTATTAGCACCGTATCAGGAAAAATCAAATACGGTGGTACTTTTAATTGGGCACTTAATTCTTTACGATGTTGGCGTAAAGCTTCAAATAAGTTTGGTTTATTGGAGTTAACCTTATGCATTGCGCCCCGTCGACTGAAACGGCTATCACCATTAGAACTTACGCCCCGTGGCCCATCTGGTCGCACAGTGACTAACTGACGCCGCACTTCCGTAACCTTAGCACTGCCATCAAGCACCGCTTCACCAGCCGGCGTAATACTCAAAATTGGATATTTCCCAGTCGCACAAGCTAAATAACCAAGTGATGTAAATTGTCTAATAAGCCCCTTTATATCTCGGTCCTCCATATCCTGCAAAGCACCAAATACAGCGAGTCTATCCCAACCATACCGCACAATACGGTCTGTACGATTACCACCTACAATATCGGTAATCATTGCAGCACCATACCGTTCTTCTGTATCTAATACGGCTTTAAAAATATACCGCGCTTCTTTCGTTAAATCTCGTAATGCCCCCTTATGCTGACAAGTGCCACAATTATCACAACGGGACCATGCAACGGTTTCACCAAAATAAGTAAGCATGTATTTTCGCAAACAATCACTGGTAAAACAATAATTAATCATTTGTTGTAGCTTAGACATTTCAATACGCCGTCTATCAGGCTCATGAACGGATTCATTAATTAAATATTTATGAATCATCACATCACGACCACTATATAACAATACGCATTTCGAGGCGCCACCATCACGCCCTGCACGACCAGCCTCTTGATAATAACTTTCCATATTGCGAGGCATCTGATAATGCAATACATAGCGCACATTACTCTTATCAATCCCCATGCCAAAGGCACTGGTGGCCACCATAACTTTCACTTTATCATAGGCATATCGCTCTTGTTGTAATTTACGCACTTCGTCACTTAAACCAGCATGATAATAGCCTACTTCTACACCACGCTTAGCTAATTCACCATACACTGTTTCTACATCTTTACGAGTCGCACAGTAAATAATACCATTCTCCTCACTATGCTGTGCAACAAATTGAAGTACATACGGCAACTTTCGTTCTGGTTGAACCACTTCAAAGGAAAGGTTTGGTCTATCAAAGCCCGTCACATGAACTGTTGCCTCTTGTAAACCTAACAAGCGTTTCATATCGGCTTCAACTTCACGCGTAGCACTGGCTGTAAAGGCCCCAATAACAGGTCGTTTGGGCAATGTATCAATAAATGGTGCAATCAACTGATAGGACGGCCTAAAATCATGGCCCCACTGCGATACGCAGTGCGCCTCGTCTATAATAATTTGTTCAATAGGTAATTCTTTCAAAAAATTCTGAAACCACTCTGAACTTAATCGCTCTGGTGCTAAATATAATAATTTAACCCGATTCGCACGCAAAGCTCTTAATATTTGAGTTGACTCATCTTGCTCTTGAGTACTATTTAGATAGGCCGCCGGAATTTTTTGCATACGTAATCCATCAACCTGATCCTGCATAAGAGAAATAAGGGGTGAAAAAACAACAGTCAAACCACGTTTCAATAGAGCAGGTATTTGAAAACAAATTGATTTCCCTGCCCCCGTTGGCATAATCGCTAAAATATCTTTATTCGCAAGAAGTGAAGCTACTGGCACCTCTTGGGCAGGACGGAACGTGGCATACCCAAAATAATGTTGTAGTGCCGCTTCAGCAGCAGGGTGAGCCATACGATTCACATCCTCTCTCAATACTTTCACAATAATTATTTCATAACAGTTATTTTATGTATCATATTATTTTACCATTATTTCTAAAAAATTACACTACCACTCTATTTCCAAACACTGCACTATAGGAAATTAAACCTATAAAAAATTACACGAGTCCCCTAATATCTGTTACAATAGAAGATATAAATTCTATAGTATCTAACACACCTAAACAACACCTGCCTAACTTGTTGTAGATTAGATACATTTACTTCCTATAACAGATTATATAAATGAGGTTATATATGAAACATTTTATTACACCCGCTGAATTAGCAGCACAAACAAATAATTACATTATTTTAGATATCCGTGGTCAGCAAGCCTATGAGCAAGCACATATCCCAAATGCCTTTGTCCTTGATGTAACTAGCGATTTATCAGGGCCAGTTGCAACGCATGGTGGTCGCCATCCCCTACCTAATTTTGATATATTGGCTAATAAATTAGCGTCTTTTAGCATCACCTCTGACAGTCAAGTTGTTGTCTACGACTCTTGGTTATTTTTAGCCGGTCGCCTTTGGTGGACATTAAAATACATGGGCTTAACCGATGTTAAAGTCTTAGCCGGCGGCATTGAACGCTGGGCTCGTGAAGGATTCCCGCTCACCCAAGATCCTACACCACTACCAGCTGAACCTAGTACATTTAACTACACCCTACAATCACATATGATAATGACCCGTGATGAAGTGTTACAAAGTAGCATAGAGCAAAGTCATATTATTGTAGATGCTCGTGCACCTGAACGATATACGGGCCGTGAAGTAGATACTATGGACGGTATGACAGGCCATATACCTACTGCCATCAATCACTTCTGGGCTAATGGCTTTGACGCTAACGGTCCTTTAACACCTGAAGCTTTGAAAGAGCTTTTTAAAGATATTACTACCACTGATAAACCTATCGTCACTTACTGTGGTTCTGGTATCACTGCTTGCTTAACTATGCTAGCAATGGGTGAAATTGGTATCGAATCAGCCTTATATGTAGGTAGTTCTAGTGATTGGGTCACCTACCCTGATTTCCCTATCCAAACAGGCGTTGAAAGGCTTAAATAAAGTTAATTTTTAGCTATACTTATAGATTTTATAGTTATTTATTTCTCATTTTTTGCACTTTGCCTAATATTTCTATAGAAATCTCTAATTCTGTGTAGTAGTATAGCTTGTTTTATGATAAAATATAACAATATATCTATAATGAAAAGGGGGTGCATCTACGTATGCACACACAGTTTCCGATTATCATAGCCTTTGCAATTTACTTAGGCCTTATGATGTACATCGGCATCTATTATTATCGCAAATCACGAAATTTAAGTGATTACATTCTAGGGGGCCGTAAACTAGGGCCTTGGCTCACTTCAATGAGCGCCGAAGCATCTGATATGAGTGGTTGGATGCTCATGGGTTTACCTGGTTTTGCTTACAGCACTGGCATTTCAGCTATTTGGATCGCCTTAGGTCTCGCTGGTGGCACCTGGCTCAATTGGGCCTTTGTATCAAAGCGACTTCGTAATCACACAGAGGTTGCCAACAACAGTTTAACAATTCCGGATTATTTAAAAAACCGATTCCGCGACACGTCAAGAATTTTACCGATTGTATCTGCTATTTTTATTATTATCTTCTTCTTGATTTATACATCGTCCGGTTTCGTCGCTGGGGGTAAATTATTTACTACAATTTTTGGTTTGGAATATACAACCTCACTCCTAATTACAGCCGGCGTAGTTATCTTTTACACCTTCTTAGGTGGCTTCTTAGCCGTAAGCTGGACTGATTTAATTCAAGGCACTATGATGTTTTTTGCTATTTTAATCATTCCAATTACAGCTACCATTATGTTAAATGGTCCTGTTAATACAGCTCACTTAATTGCTACTGAGTTTCCTCAAGGCTTATCAATTTGGGGACCTGAATCAGATACGTTTGCCTTAACAATAGGTATTATTTCTTCCTTAGCTTGGGGCCTTGGCTACTTCGGCCAACCGCATATCTTAGTGCGTTTCATGGCAATATCTGATGCACGCGAGTTAAAAAAAGCTACTAACATCGCTATGGTCTGGGTTATTATTTCTCTAGTAGCGGCTGTTATTGTCGGCCTTGTAGGTAAGGTATATCTGACAACACCACTAGAAGGGGCTGATGTGGAAAAAGTATTTTTAGTAATGAATGAACAGCTTTTCCCACCATTTGTAGCTGGTCTCATTTGGTCCGCTGTACTAGCTGCCATTATGAGTACAGCCTCTGGCCAATTACTAGTAACAGCCTCTTCAGTATCACAAGACTTGTATAAAAATATTGTAGGGCATCAAACCAGTGACCGTGAACTCGTATTAATTAGTCGTATTACCGTTCTTATTATTTCTGCCATTGCCCTTTGGCTAGCATTAGATCCTAACAGCTATATCTTAACCATGGTAGCCTATGCTTGGGCTGGTTTTGGAGCTGCCTTTGGTCCAGCTATTCTACTCTCCCTCTTCTGGCGTCGTATGACTTTGAAAGGCTGTGTAGCTGGCGTTATTGTAGGCGGCTTAACCGTTCTAATTTGGAAACAATTTGCTTGGTTTGGCTTGTATGAAATTGTTCCTGGTTTCATCTTATCAACCTTAGCTATTTATGTGGTAAGTCTATTAGATGCACCACCATCCAAAGAAATTACTGATGAATTTGATGCAGCTCAACAAATGCATATTTTGTAAGATATATTGATTAATTAAATATACTTATATATACCAATAACAAAAGAGGCCCTAGGGCCTCTTTTTACTATTATCTATTGTTAGAGGAATAATAAAAAGGCTGTAGCTCACTAATCGTGAACTATAGCCTTTGTTATACTTCCATATAGTATATACATTTACCTTCACATATATTATAGTTAATCCGTTCATATAATATATGAATAAAATAATACTCTGCTATACGAATTCTTATTTATCAGTATTCAGTTACTAATACAAAATTATCGAGCTGCTAATAATGCTTCTAATTTTGCTAAACGTTCATTTAAAGCAGCATTTTCAGCTTTAACAGTATCTACTTCATTAGCTTTTGCTTTTAATACTTCAATATCTTTACCTTGATCTTCTAAAGCAGATACTAATTCAGCTTTAGATAAACCTTGGTATGGAGAAGAATCGCCAAAGCGGAAGGATAAACCTGCATTGTACATGTTTTCAGAGTTACCTACAGCAGTAGCAAAACTGAACATTAAGTTTTCATTTGGGCGATAGAACGCACCAAGAGCAGCTGCCTGTTCATTTTTATATGCACCAAAACCTGCAGCAAATGTCAATTTGGAGTCATCATCAAAATCAAGTGGATGTAAACCTGCTAAAGCTGCGGCACCAGCACCAATTTTATTTACACGAGTACCTAATTTGTCTACGCGATTATTTAAGCCAGAAATAGCCGTGTCATGATTGCTTACACGATCTGTCAAGTCATTAATAGCGTTGGTGTTATTAGTTACACGGCCATTAAGGTCTTGAATAGAATTTGTGTTGTCAGATACGCGATTATCTAAATCCTTAATTTGATCTGTATGTTCTTTAATTGTTTGGCCTTGATTTTCTATATCAGTTTTAATATTGCTGATTTCTGTAGTATTATTATTGCCTGTATTCTCAATATTACCAATTTTTTCTTCTACTACAGTCACACGGCCATCTAATGCCGCTACTTTCCCATCAACTAAAGTCAAACGATTGTCTACAGATTTAAGCTGTGCTACGTTTACAGCATCAGTATCGGCACTACCAGCTGCTACATTAACAATTTGACGAGTAGATAAACTATTACCTACTGATACTGCACCTAATTGTCCTTTTACTGTATTAGCAATTGCTTTTTTGTCCGTATCAATTGCTTTATCCGCAGCATATACTTCACTATTTGAATAATTAGCCTTCGCACTTGTTGTAATAATATCTGTAGCTTTATTATTTATTAATTTACTACGATTCGCTACTGAATAACTGCCTAGAGCAATAGCATCTGTTACGCGGTTCGTTTTAGTTTCTAACCCAATAGCAACTGATCTTAAATTAGAACTTGCATTAGAACCTAAAGTTATACTCTGTAAACCAGCCTCTGAATCTTTACCAATACTAATGCCTTCCTTGCCATTATTAAGCTTCACACCATTACCTAAAGCTATACTATCCATTGCATTTGCCTTTACATTAGTGCCTATAGCAATAGTATTCATCCCATACGAAACATCAGAGCCTAAGCCCACACCATGGCTAATCGCATAAGAGCCTGCTGCTACACGATTACCAATAGAAATATTTTCAGTATGCCGACTATTTCCTGTATCGCCAGCATCACTAGTCGATACTTTATTACCAATAGCTATACCACGATCTTCAGCAATTACATCATTACCAATCCCAATACTACTGTTTTCTGCCCGAGAATTGTTACCAATAGAAACTGTACCCTCTTGAGCTGTTGCAGTACTCCCTAACGTTACAGCATCTGCCTGTGCCACTGTCATAACACTCACAGCTAATAAACTAGATAGAACTAAACTCTTTAACACTTTTTCCTTACTCATTTTAAATCCTTTCTACCTCTAAATATAAACTATACTCAAATACTTCTTTTTAACGAATAAATTATCTCACATTATAAAAGAATAACCTTATCAACTGTAGCTTTAAAATTATCTCTATTTAATTATTTACTTCTATTATTTAGTAGCTAATAAAGCTTCTAATTTCGCTAAGCGTTCATTTAAAGCAGCATTTTCTGCTTTAACAATAGCTACTTCACTAGCCTGTGCTTTAATTTCTTTTCCCTGTTCTTCTACAACAGACACTAATTCAGCTTTAGATAGACCTTGGTATGGAGAAGACTCGCCAAAGCGGAAAGATAAACCTGCACTATGCATATTTTCAGAGTTCCCTACTACAGTAGCAAAGCTAAACATTAAATTTTCATTTGGACGATAGAATCCACCAAGAGCGGCTGCTTGTTGATTTTTATATGAGCCAAAACCTGCAGCAAATGTCAATTTGGAGTCATCATCAAAATCAAGTGGGTGTAAGCCTGCTAAAGCTGCAGCACCAGCACCAATTTTATTTACACGAGTACCTAATTTATCTACGCGATTATTTAAGCCAGAAATAGCAATATCATGATTGCTTACACGATCTGTCAAGTCATTAATAGCATTAGTATTTTTAGTTACGCGGCCATCAAGATCACTAATCTGAGACGTATGTGTTTCAATAATCTTACCTTGGTCCTCTACGTCTTTTTTAATATTGTTGATTTCTGTAGTATTAGCATTACCTGCACTCTCAATATTATCAATTTTTTCTTCTACTACAGTCACACGGTCACCTAATGCGTCTACTTTCCCATCTACTAAAGTCAAGCGATTATCTACAGATTTAAGCTGTGCCACATTTACAGCATCTGTATCAGCACTACCAGCACCAACATTTATTATTTGACGAGTAGCATCAGCCTTACCTATTGATACTGCACCATATGACCCTTTTATTGTAGCGACTATTGCATCTTTATCAGTTCTACTTGCAGCATCATTAGCATAAACTTGCGTAATTTCTGGATTCGAACTTGTTATGACCTTAGTATTCCC
Organism: Veillonella intestinalis; assembly: GCF_943192895.1. Taxonomy (NCBI): domain Bacteria; kingdom Bacillati; phylum Bacillota; class Negativicutes; order Veillonellales; family Veillonellaceae; genus Veillonella; species Veillonella intestinalis. The sequence goes on from NZ_CALPCB010000006.1 coordinate 23,490, forward strand.
CTTATTAAGTATTCCTTCTCGATCAGCTACTGATGTCCCACCCAAAGCGACTGAAGCCTTAACAAGTGCCTGAGCATAAGTTCCCAAAGCAACCCCAAAGTTATCAGATTTAGCTTGATAGCCTAATGAAGCTCCCGCATTTTTGCCACTGTCAGACTCTGCGCCAACGGCAACACCATAGAACACAGATCTAGATTGTGCACCAATAGCAACGCCGGAAAAATCAGCATTAGCTTCAGTACCTAATGCTGCTGCTAATTTACCACTAAATGTTCTTGCACCAATAGCAATACCTTGATCTCCACCCGTTTCATTTGCTCTTGCATTATTACCAATAGCTATCGCATCTGTACTACCAGCAATAGTCTCGCTGCCTATAGCCACTGCCTGTTTCCCATAAACAACATCACGCCCAATACCGATACCATGACTAATGGCAGTAGCTCTTGCCTCAACTCGATTACCAATTGAAATATTCTCATGATGTAGACTTACATTTTTACCATCATTCTTGGTTCCATTATAAACTTCATTACCAATAGCAATACCACTATGGCTTGCATGAGCTTCATGACCTACGGCAATACTTTTAGCATCCTTAACAGTAGCTGTATCTCCTAATTTAACATCATCTGCCTGTGCTACTGTTATAACACTTACTGCCAATAGACTAGATAAAACTAAACTCTTTAACACTTTCCTCTTACTCATTTTAAATCCTTTCTACCTCTAAATATAAACTATACTCAAATACTTCTTTTTCAACAAAACAAATTATAGCACATTCATTTTATTTTTAGCAATATCTTTTTATATTTTTTTCATCTTATTTTAATTTATAATCCTAATATATTAAAGGTCATAATATTTTAATAATGACACTTAATTCCATTATTTTAGCCATTTTAAATAAAAATGTATTTAATACAATATTAAATAAAAGAAAAAATAGACTATCATTTTTAATACTGATAGTCTATTTTTTCATTTAATTTTAAGTTTTAAAGCCAAATCTATATTCGATTTATTAATTTACAAATACATCATACCTATCGCATCAACATCACACTTTTTCCAGTAGGAATTACAAAATTAACATCTTTATAAATTGGTTCTACTATCCATTTACCAGTCGTATCCATAACCCCCCATTTACCATCTACACGAACTGCAGAATAATAGGCAAAGAAATTAGATGCATCTTGTATTGCTATATCTTTCGCTTCAAAAACAACTTGCCCTTCACGATTAATAATTTTATAACCTGTAAAGCCATCGCCAAGTTCAGAATCGCCTACTACCCAAGCGAAACCTTCTGCACCAAATCCACTATGCAAGGAAATTTTAGATAGTCGGAATACTTCCTTACGAGTTGGTTCTATTTGATAAACTCGCTTACCATCTGCTGCCGTAGCCACTACAAAACCATCATTCATAAAATCAACATCTTCGTAGAGGAATGGCAATATCTGAGTATTTGTTAAATAATTCATGACACCTCGTTTTTCAGTTGTTTTATCTTTAAAAGCAATGTAAGGATCATTTAAATTGATTTTTTCTAAAGCATAATCACCATAAGGAATCAAGAAATTTCCCTTACGATCAACGACAGCTAATTTTTTATCATTTTCAATAATCGTACCAAAAGGCATCATTGGATATACATGGTCTAATTTGCTATCAATGACTACGTTCCCATCACGGTCAATATACCCCCGTTTGATTTTATCTCGTACAACTGTAACACCACTATAGAAGTGGTTATGACGACCGTAGTCCCAAAAATCATTATAGCCATAACCAACACCTAAGCCAACTCCATCAGGACCAACATTGATACCAATCCCTGCACCATGACTATTACCAATACCGGCTAATGCTACCCCTGCAATAGCGCCTAGTAAACTAAAACCAGATGCTTTACGCTGAATTTCAGCTAAACCGTCATAATAAGGATACACATAGTCAGCATCAACAGTAAATAATTCATTGCCACTGCTATCAATAGCTACAGGGGCACCAGATTTACTTTTAACAAAGGCTCTATCTTCTCTAAAATTAGTAAGAACATTTTTAAATTGAGGTGCAATAACAACATCATCATTTATGTCTTTAAAGCCATATTTCTTTGTCTTCTTGTCTTTAAATGGGATATATCCATCTGAAACATAATTAATATCTTCCTCAACAGCAGGCACATCTAGTTTAACACCAATATAGCCGTCATCTTCCGCTTTAGGATTATTAAATACTATAATATGTCCGTTTTCACGAGCCGTGACGCGCTTATATTTTGGTTCAACTAAAACTTGCCCCTTTGTATCAACAAGACCATAACCTTCTTTAGTTTCTACAATCGCCATAACACGTTGTTTATCTTTTAATTGTGCAGGATCCTCTCCTTTTACAGCACTATTTTCAATGGCAACACCATTGTTAGGAATAGTAGCAAATACATTCCCATCTTGCACAAACATTACATCCTCACTTTGTAAGGCTGAATTAGGTAAATAATTAATAGACTCTGTAATTATGGCATCACTATGGCCAACGCAAAAAGAACATACCGCAGCAACCAGTAAAGTCTTCGACCGCTTTGATAATTTCATACAATACCCTCCTCTAATTCTAGCAAAATAACTTTTAATACTCACTTAATACATACTTAGGTGCTCCTGAATACATATCTAGCACACGCTTAATATATATTGAACACATACTTAATACGTATGTAACACACGCTAAATACATATCTAGCACCTTAACACATACTTAACTCTGCGCTAACGTTCACTGTATTCACTTAACTTTTATTAGTTACTCATATTATAATTGTTGATTTTTAAATTGGCAATTATCTTATTTAACAGCTAATATTGCATCTAAAAATAATGAAATTAATATAAAAAACCGCAAGGCATCTATTGATACCTTGCGGTTCTACTAGCCCGTACTTATGCCTCTTGACCATCATGGTCGATACCTTACTTCATTGTAAGATTAGCAATAACTACAGTCTACATGTTTATTTGAATTATTGTACTTCGTCAAAACCTTTTTGAAGACGAACGTAGGATTTACGACGTTCAATAGCATCTTTTTCAGTTTTTTCGAATAATTCTTCTGCCATTTCTGGAGCAGCTTTCTTCAAGGAAGCATAACGAACTTCGTTCATTAAGAAGTCGCGGAAGCTTTCGGTTGGTTCTTTGGAATCCAAGCTGAATGGGTTCTTACCAGCTTCTTTAAGAGCTGGGTTGTAACGGTAAAGATCCCAGTAACCAGAAGCAACAGCACGACGTTGTTCTTCCTGAGCATTACCCATACCGCCTTTAATACCATGGTTGATACATGGAGCATAAGCGATAATTAAGGATGGACCTGGATATGCTTCAGCTTCAGTGATAGCTTTCATTAATTGGTTTTTATCAGCACCCATGGAAACTTGAGCTACATATACATAGCCATAAGTCATAGCCATCATGCCAAGGTCTTTCTTCTTAGTACGTTTACCAGAAGCAGCGAACTGAGCTACAGCAGCTGTATGAGTGGATTTAGAGGACTGACCACCAGTATTGGAGTAAACTTCAGTATCGAATACAAATACGTTGATGTCTTCGCCAGAAGCTAATACATGGTCAAGACCGCCGAAACCGATATCGTAAGCCCAGCCGTCACCACCGAAGATCCATTGAGAACGTTTTACTAAGTATTGTTTCTTAGCAAGCATTTCTTTAACTTCTTCAGTTTGTTCAGCAGCTTCTAATTCTTTTACTAATTCAGCTACGCGTTCACGAGAACCTTCACCTTGGTCTTTGCCTTCGATCCAGTTTTCGATAGCTGCTTTTAAGCTTGGAGCTGCTTTTTCAGCAACAACTTGTGCAGTTTCAGCTAATTGAGCACGAACTTTTTGTGCACCAACGAACATACCATAGCCATATTCAGCATTATCTTCGAACAAGGAGTTGCCCCATGCAGGACCTTGACCTTGTTGGTTAGTAGTGTATGGAGAAGCTGGCATGGAAGCACCCCAGATAGAGGAACAACCAGTAGCATTTGCAATCACCATGCGATCACCAAATAATTGAGTGATTAAACGAGCGTATGGAGTTTCACCACAACCTGCGCAAGCGCCGGAGAACTCAAGAAGTGGAGTTTCGAACTGGCTACCTTTTACAGTGTCTTTCTTCATTGGGTTAGCTTTTACTGGTAATTTAACTGCATAGTCCCAAGTTTCAGCAAATTCCATTTCGCCATCGATAGGACGCATTTCAATAGCTTTGCCTTTAGGAGAAGGACAGATATTAACACAGTTGGAGCAACCTAAGCAATCAAGTGGAGATACAGCAATACGGAATTGAAGATCTTTAGCACCAAGAGCTGGGATTGCTTCGAAGTTATCAGGACCAGCCGCTACTTCTTCAGCTGTAGCTAATACAGGACGAATTGTAGCATGTGGACATACGAACGCACATTGGTTACATTGGATACAGTTTTCTTTAATCCAGTGTGGAACGAATAAAGCAGCACCACGTTTTTCATAAGCAGCTGTACCAGCAGGTAATGTACCATCTTCGAAACCAGCAAAGGAGCTTACTGGTAAATCATAACCAGCTTGAGCATTTACAGGTTTACAGATGTTTTCAACATAGCTTGGGCAAGATGCACAACCTGGTTTTTCTTCTTTAGCTGCATTGTCAACAGCATCTTTCCAAGAAGCAGGTACATCAATCTTAACAAGCGCGCCAACACCTTTGTCGATAGCAGCATTGTTCATGTCAACAACGTTTTGACCTTTTTTACCGTATGTTTTTTCTACGGAGTCTTTAAGGTATTCAATAGCTTTATCAACAGGAATGATATTTGTCAATTTGAAGAATGCAGCCTGACAAATCATGTTGATACGACCACCTAAGCCGATTTCACGAGCGATTTCAGCAGCGTTGATGATGTAGAAGTTCAATTCTTTTTCAGCAATTGTACGACGAAGGTTTGCTGGTAATTTTTCTTCTAATTCTTCAGGAGTCCAAGTACAGTTCAAGAGGAATGTACCACCTTTTTTGATACCACGAAGAAGGTCATATTCATGAACATAGGACTGACGATGACAAGCAATGAACTCAGGTTCAGTTACAAGGTAAGGTTTGTTGATTGGAGTCTTACCAAAACGAAGATGAGACATTGTTACGCCACCAGATTTTTTGGAGTCATAATCGAAGTATGCTTGAGCATACATATCAGTGTAGTCACCGATGATTTTGATAGCGGATTTGTTAGCACCTACAGTACCGTCAGAACCGAAGCCCCAGAATTTGCAGCCAGTTAAACCTTCAGCTGTAATGGAAACGCCTTCAGCGCGTTTTAAGGACAAGTTGGTAACGTCGTCTTCAATACCTAATGTAAAGAAGCGTTTAGGAGCATCAGCTAACATGTTATCGAATACAGATACAATGTCTGCAGGGATAACGTCTTTGGAGCTTAAACCATAACGACCGCCATATACTTTAGCGTTGATATCGTTTTGTACTAAAGCAGCCTGTACATCTAAGAATAAAGGTTCAGCCAAAGCACCTGGTTCTTTCGTACGGTCTAAGACAGCAATGCGTTCTACTGTTTTAGGTAAAGCTGCTACGAAACGATCAGTTGCGAATGGACGGAACAAGTGAATTTTCACTAAACCAACCTTACGGCCTTGTTTGTTTAAGTAATCAACAGTTTCTTCTACTACTTGGCAGCTAGAACCCATAGCTACGATAACATCAGTAGCGTCTGGAGCACCTACGTAGTTGAATAATTGGTAGTTACGACCAGTTAATTTGTTGATTTCAGCCATGTAGTGTTCTACTACATTAGGAACTTCAAGGTAGAATGGGTTAGATGCTTCACGATGCTGGAAGTAAATATCAGGGTTTTCTGCAGTACCACGAGTTACAGGCGCATCTGGATTTAAAGCACGTTTACGGAATTCTTCAACTGCTTCCATATCTACTAATGGTTTTAATTCTTCATAGTCAAGAACTTCAATTTTTTGAATTTCATGAGAAGTACGGAAACCATCAAAGAAGTTGATGAATGGTACGCGTGTTTTAATAGCTGTTAAGTGAGCTACTGGAGCAAGGTCCATAACTTCTTGTACAGAAGCTTCGGAGAGCATTGCACAACCAGCGGCACGAGCGGCCATAACGTCTTGGTGGTCACCAAAAATGGCTAATGCGTGAGCGGCAAGAGCACGAGCTGCTACATGGAATACACCTGGTAATAATTCACCAGCTACTTTATACAAGTTTGGAAGCATTAACAATAAACCTTGAGAAGAGGTAAATGTAGTTGTTAAAGCACCTGCTTGTAAGGAACCGTGTACAGCAGCGGCAGCACCAGCTTCAGACTGCATTTCTACAACCTGTACTTTGTGGCCGAAGATATTTTTACGGCCAGTAGCAGCCCAGTCATCAACGTGTTCTGGCATTGGAGAAGACGGTGTGATTGGATAAATAGCTGCTACTTCGGTAAAACCGTATGCAACGTGAGCTGCGGCCTGGTTGCCGTCCATAGTTTTCATTTTACGCATGTTAAAAAAGCCTCCTTAAGCATTAAGAATGAGTTTTACACTTGCTTACCCTTATTATCTCAGGAACAAATTCCCCCGCACCTAGCGCATATCTATGTCTTAGCATGTGAATACCCTATAGTATAATGAATACACTATAGGATTTTATACTGCGTATAAATTTTTGACATACATATTGGCAAATCGCTTCTAAACTGCACTGCTTCTACTATCAAGCAACCAAGAATGTTAAAATTTAATGCATTCTTTGTCGTATTTTTCGTAAAAGCATTGCCTATCTTGCAAAAATGTAATAATATAATACTATTAAAACTATTTTGCATTTGGAGGACCTATTTCATTCCTAAAATAACAAATCGATATAGCCTCATGTCTTAATTATACAATTATAGATTGCATATAGCAACTGAAACAGGCGTATCTGAATTGCTAATTATGAGATAATAACTTGACATTTTTTCATAGGTTCTCAATATTGCGAACGTTTTTCAATAACGCTATTTTTCAACGATATTGGAGTCATTCTTTACATTACATGAGTTTAACGCATTCTTGAAAAGTAGCTTTGAGTCTTTCATATATTTTTACTAGTTGAGGTGTACTATGGATTTTCATCATTTAAAATACTTCGTAGAAGTAGCCGATCAAAAAAGTTTTAGTAAAGCAGCACGCAACTTGCACATCTCGCAATCCGCTATTAGTCGTACGATTAAAGCTCTTGAAGATGAGCTAGGTGTTGTTTTATTCATGCGTAATGCTAAATCAGTAGAATTAACTGATGGCGGTACCATCTTTTTAACTCATGCGAAACGCGTTGTTTTCATGTTTGAGCATTTAAAAACAGATTTTGAAAATGAGTTCCGATTAGAACAAGGCTCTATTCACATTGGATTACCACCAATTACAGATGCCCCTATTTTTGCTCAACTATTAGGTGAATTTAAACGTTCTTATCCACAAATTAATTTAGAATTATACGAAGAAGGTTCTAAAAAAATTGAACTTAGTGTACAAGAAGGTCTTATTGATATTGGTATTATTTGTACAAAACCAAATCCTAAAGAATTTGAGTCCTTCTATCTTACTAGCGACCCACTCTGTGTTATTTTACCGCGCGATAACCCATTAGCTAAAGAAAAAGAAATTTCCTTAGACATGTTATCCGAAGAATCTTTTGTACTTCATAAAGATGATTTCAACCTTCATGATGAAGTAGTAAAATCTTGTAAACATGCCGGTTTCCAACCTCATATTGTATTTGAAACTAGCCAACGTGACTTAATGTTACAAACAGTAGGTGCTCACTTAGCCATTGCTTTGCTACCAAGCCGTCTCTGCCCTGCCAAAGGGGAAAATACAAAAGTTGGTACTAGCGTAGCCGTGCGCCCACTAGTTCGTCCTGAAATTACTCATACATTATATGTAATTTGGAAAAAAGGTCATTATCTCTCCCACGCGTCTCGCTTGTGGTTAGATTTTGTAACCGCTAAATTACCATTACCAACTGGTTCTATTTCTGCAGAAGGGAAATAAGCATCATGAGTGAGGAACGTCCTCGCAAGTTCGAGCCTCAACCAGGCCCTAATAAGCCACCAAAAACGCTCACTAACTTATGGAAGCGCACTACAACTTGGTTATGGTTACTCATAGTTTGTATGGGCTGTTATATCGCTTATCAGCAAGCCCAAATTGATGAGCTAGCAACCAGAGTCTATGGTCAATACAATATGAGTGACATGGACAGTTTTGATTATCGTATTACTAACCTAGAACACATCAGCAATGCGCACGCCGCTCGTTTAAAAGTAGCGGAAAAAGATATTGTCCAACTCCAAAAAGAGACTAATCAGTTTCAATGGCGCCTCATACAATTAGAATGGCTTCATCCTGAAATAAAAGTACCACAAGCGGCACCAACCGTGCCCTCATTAAAAGACTTTGATAGTAATCCAGGCCAAGTTCCCTCCCCACTACAACCAGGGGAAAGTATTTTTAATGACACAACACCTTAGTATATAAAAAATAAAAAAGGTCGTAAGCAAACGAATCATACATCGTTTACTTACGACCTTTTATTATATTACTAACTCTCTGCTAGTAAAAATTATAAGTGGAACAAACCTAACATAGCACCACAAGCTAACGAAATCAAGGACATGATAAACAAACGTGGAGCACAGAATTTCAACATATCTTTAATTTCAATACCAGCTAAACCACAAGCTAAGAATGTAGTCGCTGCATGAGGCGTTACTAATACACCATAGTTTTTAGAAATCAACATAGCCATAGCCATATCTTGAGGATTTACACCAAATTTTTCACCTACACTAATAGCCAATGGAACAAGACCAAAGAAGTAGGAGTCAGTGCCAAGCAACATACCAATTGGTACCCCAAGAATACCAAAGATAGTTTGTAAATGACCACCCAAGAAATCTGGTACTAAGGTAATTAACATAGATGCCATGTTATCCATCATTTTAGTACCGCTTAATACACCTAAGAATACGCCAGATGCTAATAAAATCATAGGCATTGTTAAGGCAGTATCAGCATGCATTTTAATAGCTTTAGATTGTGCTTTTGCACCAGGGAAGTTAACAATCAAAGCAATGGCAAGTCCGAACATGAACGCACCATAAAGCGGAATCTTAGTGAAGCAAAGTAAGCCAATAACAACTAAAGTTAACAAACCATTGAACCATAACAATTTAGGACGTTTCATAGCTTCTAAATCTTCAGAAGTTACATTACCATCAGTTGGTACTAATGAAGAATCTAATAATGCAGCTTCACCAGTTGGGTTTAAACCAGCACCACGACGTTTTTCAACAATCCCCATATAAGCAGCAAACACAATTAAGATTACTAAGCCTACCCCTTGTAATGGAATTAATGCTTGCCATAAAGCATTTACATCAGCGTTTAATACAACCCCTGTACGCGCTACTGGACCACCCCATGGTACCAAGTTCATGATACTCATAGCCGCACCAATGATACATACTAAAGTTACAGGGCGAATGTGTAACTTTTTATAAATAGGAAGCATGGCAGGAATCGTAATTAACAAGGTAGATGCTAACGCGCCATCCAAATGCCCTACTACTGCGATAAGTGCTGTAGCAATGGTAACTAACATAATATTATTGCCGGCTTTTTTAGCCAAGTAATTTACCAATGGATCAAATAGACCAACATCACTCATCAAGGAGAAGTACACAATAGAGAATACGAATAATACCGCTGTAGACCAAGTTTTAGATACACCTGCTTGAATAAATGTAAAAATATCTGATGGACCAAAACCAGCAATAACAGCCATGATAATAGGCACGATTACGAAAATCGGCACAGGATTTGTTTTAGATTGGATTAATGCCCATACGATGATAACAATCATCAATAGGCCCAAAATACCTAAAAACATAGGAAAAACTCCTTTCCAACATATAAACGTTACAGACTAAAAAACTCTTGCTCATTTAACAAGCTTGCCTGTTGCACTATATAAGAAAAAGGGATTGCCGTAACAATCCCTTTTTCAAAAATACTATTAGCAATTTCAATCAAGCTTCGTAACGCTGATTCAATAATTAATTTGTCTTTATTCCATCGACTAATTAGTCTAATGGTTTGCGAACTACGTCGATAATAGAGCCGTCACGGTATTCAACGATAGCTACTACATCTTCGTCTTTATCGCTTACAGTAATACCTTCTGGTTTACCAACAAGATCAAAAGCTAATTTCTGTAACTCTTCAATTGTGTAAATTGGTAAGTTAGAATCTTTAAAGCGTTCAATCAAGTCAGTGCGACGAGGGTTAATAGCGATACCGCGTTCTGTTACAATTACGTCAACAGATTCACCTGGCGTAATAACAGTTTGAACGCTATCTAAAATCATTGGCAAACGGCCACGTACTAATGGACAAGTAATAACTGTACATTTAGCACCAGCAGCTGTATCACTGTGACCACCAGAAGCCCCCATAAGAACGCCATTGGAGTCAGTCATACAGTTAACATTAAAGTTTGTATCAATTTCAGTAGCACCAAGGAATACAACATCAAGGTAGTTAGTCATATTGTCAGTCCAAGGATCCGCATACATGGATGCACTCATTTCAATATGAGCAGGGTTTTTATGTAAAGAAGCAGCTGCTACTGTATCAAATGTTTGAGTATCATAAATAGCATTGATTAAACCGTCTTCTAACATACCTGCCAAAATACCAGTGGCACCACCAATACCAAAACCAGCTTTAACGCCTTGTTCTTTTAGTTTTTGGCCGATGAATTTAGCTACTGTTAAAGGTGCCCCACCAGCACCAAGCTGGAAGCTGAAACCTTCTTTAATGATGCCTGCTTGATCAAGGAATTCTGCAGCCATTTCAGCAATTTTAATCTGTACAGGGTTTTTAGTAAAACCAACTGCACCAGAAGCAATCCCTTCTGGATCACCAATTGCTTCTACTTCAACGATGTAATCTACATCTGTTTGAGGTACAGAATAAGGATATACATAATCAACTAAGTTATCAGTAATGGCAACAGTTTTATCTGCATAATGAGAGTCAACCATAGCGTAACCAAGAGCACCACAAGCAGATTTACCTTGCATGCCAGTAAAGTTACCACGGCGGTCACAAGTAGGTGCACCCATGAAGGCTACATCGATGTGAACTTCACCTGCAATAATAGCACGGGCACGGCCACCATGAGAACGAATAACTACAGGACGTTTCAATACGCCTGGATTCTTCGTTAAGAATTTGCCTAGTGCATCACGAAGACCAGAAGTTTCAATAGCTGTTACTGTGCCATCTTTAATCATATCGATTAAGAATTCATGACAAGGGCTAAGAGAACTGGAAGCAACAGTAATATCTTTAATACCTTTTGCTTGAATGCGTTCCATAACCATTTTCATAACATAATCGCCATTACGGAAATGATGGTGGAAAGAAACAGTCATACCATCTTTTAAGCCAGTTTTTTCAATAGCTTCATCGATGGAAGATAATAATTTATCAGCGCCACCTTGATTATATTTAGCAACAGGACGGCCTACACGGCGTACTTTAGGCTCAATAGCGAACTCGCCTTGATATAATTCACGACCCGCAAGAGCTGGTAAATCCATTGGAATTTCGCGATTTGCTTTATTTAACATTAATTTCAGCTCCTTCATCTACTTCTACTTTAATACCGGCTGCACGTGCTTTATCTACAATGCGTTGTGCACGAACTACGATAGGACCATCAATCATCTTACCGTCAACAGCAATAACGCCTTTATTGTTTTTCAAAGCATCTGCATAGCTATTCAATACTTTAACAGAATGAGCAATTTCTTTTTCATCTGGAGTAAATACTTTGTGAGCCAATTTAATCTGACTTGGATGGATACAAGATTTACCATCGAAGCCAAGGGCCTTAATGTATTGTACTTCTTCTACGAAACCATCTAGATCTTTAACATCAGAGAATACAGTATCTACGCAACGAATACCTGCTTCACGAGCTGCCAATAAGATAGATTGACGAGCAAATGCTAATTCAACAGCTGGTTTAGATTTACCAGTGCGAAGGTCAGCACGATAATCTTCAGCACCAAGTGCGATACCTACAACGCGAGGGCCATGGCAGATTTCACGTACATTATAAAGACCTTTAACGGATTCAATCGCTACAATAATATTAATTGTACCTTCTTCCCAACCATTAGCTTTTTCTACTTCTTCAATTTTACGAGCTACGATTTCAACTTCAGATACGTCTTCAGTTTTTGGAATACGAATCAAGTTTGGTTTAGCTGGTACAATTACATCTAAGTCATCATAGCCATATGGTGTCTGAGTTGGATGGTTAATACGAACTACTGTTTCAGAGCGGAAAGTCATGCTTTTCAAAGCTTCAGCTGTCATCAAACGAGCTGTATCTTTTTCTGTTACAGGAATGGAGTCTTCAATATCAAACATCAAGCTATCCGCACCGTGGATATCTGCGCTATTAATCATTTTAGGCGTATTCCCAGGCACGAACATCATGCTACGAGAAATACGAGCTTTAGCAGCTTCTGATAATGGTAAATTTTTAACTTCTACGGGACGAGTTTCGTCATGAGTTACAGTAGCTTTCGGTTCAGAACCGCGTTCTAAAGCACCTAATACACGTGCTTTAATTGCATAGTCCCAAGCGGCCTTATCATCGGCGATAACCTTTACCCCATCATAACCAGCTTCTTTTACTGTGTTCACGATTAATTCTTCAATGTGTTTACCATACTGGCGTTTTACTTTTGAAGTTAATTCAACTTCAATACCAGCTGCGATTGGCTCAACGGTTACAAGACAATCTTGTTTTTCGTCAAAACCAGCAGTCGCTGCTTTTACTAATTTGTTCATAGCTTCGCATCCTTTCTTAACGAATCATAGCTAATAATAAACTAACACTAAACCAAAAAGAACTAAAATTTATAATTTACTGATACTCAAGTGGAGCAAAGCCCCACCTGAGCTGGTAACATAACTTATTTAATAAGGCCGATAGCAGACCAGTAACCATAACCAACGGTCATTGTTAAGATGAAACATACGATAGCAACTAAGCCACCTACAATCCACCAAGTCTTAACATCATTAAACCCTTCACCAAAGATAATTGGTGCTGCCGCTCCGCCGTAGTGAGTTAAGGCCCCACCATAGGAGTTAGTCGCAGCTAATACAAGAGCAAGTCCCATTGGATCAACACCAGCTACTTTACCAACTGTCAAGAATACTGGTAACATAGCTACTACATAAGCACTACCAGAAGCGAATAAATAACGAACCGCTACACTGATAAAGCCAATAACCACTAACGCAATAAATGCATTATCGCCGAAGTGAATATGTGTTTCCATGAATTTAGCTAACCATTCAAAGAATTTCACTTTACTTAACGCACTGGACATACCGATAATACCGCCGAACCAAATGAATGTGTTCCAAGCGCCATTACTTTTAAGTACATCATCCCATTTAATAACATTACATACAATGGATAAGCACATAGCCGCTACAGCTACGGCTGTCGCATTGATAGAAAGTTTAATACCAAAACCTTGATCCAAAATGGAAGGCATTGCCCAACCAAGTAAAGCTAAAACGAAAATAGCTACCAAGATTTTTTCACTTAATTTCATTGGCCCTAAATCTTCAAGACCTTGTTTAGCAATCGTATGATTGTCAATCTTAGTCAATGTAGGACGTTCAACAAGATAAGTAACAAATGGAACTACTAATAACATTACTAAGCCAGGAATTACCATAGCTAAGGCCCAAACACCCCAGTTGAGGTCAACTCCTAAAATTTTATTCATAAAGTCAGCTGCTAATAAGTTAGGTGCCATAGCCGTAGCAAACATGAAAGATGTTACTTTAGTAACCATATAAGTGTTAGCACTTAAGTAAGCACCTGCTTTTTTAGCAGTTTCACCTGGTTCAGAACCAAGGGCACGAGCGGTAGCATTGATAATCGGATATACGATACCACCAGCACGAGCTGTATTCGAAGGGGTTACTGGAGAAATAATAAAATCTAAGATAGCGGTAACATAACCCAAACGCAATACAGTGGAACCAAACATACCAATCAAATGATACGCAATACGACGACCAAGACCGGTTTTAACAAATGCTACAGATAAAGCAAAGGCAGAAAATACTAACCACAATGTAGAGGATGCATATCCAGATAACACAGCGGATGTATTATTTAAGAAAATAGAAGATGCTGCAATAGATACTAATAAAACTACAGGAGCACCCCATGGTTTAATAACTAAACCTACAATCGCTGTCAAATAAAAACCAAACAAGCGCCAAGCATTTACTTCAAGACCTTCCGGCGGTGGCATGAACCAAATAATTAACGGAATCAACGCCATAACTGCAATTTTAATTAATTTGCTGTTGTTCATTCTGTAAAACTCCTTAAAATAAAAACGTATAATACACTATAAACACAAACTTTAAGATTGTGGCAAATGACGTATCAAACGTTTTGCTCAACCTGTAAGCCCATTATATCGGTCTATATCAAATCTGAAAAATAAAAAGCTTATATGCGCTGTATAAATTTTTTATCGACATTTTTTCATTCATTAGATTACTTTAGGTAATACCACCTAAAACAGCATGAAAAAAGAACCTTTTCATAAAATATGAAAAGATTCTCTAAAATACATCATATAATTTGCAATATCAGCATAACTCAATAATTATATTTACAATCTAATTACTAATAATTATAACTTGATTAATATCAAACTAAAATTCAATAGCAACCGGTGTATAATTCTTATAATGTTCACACACATAATCAATAAATGTTTTAGCCGCAATAAGCTTTGTACTTACTTCACTATACTGCAATAAAGTACTACGCATAAATGGGGTTCCATCTTTATGATAAATAGGTGCTACATGAATACCTTCATCTTTGCAAGATCCAAGTCCTAAATATGGCAAAATAGCCCAACCTAGCCCTTCACGCACAAAGTGACGACAGGTCACCATCGAATCAAGTTCCATAGCCGGTTCTAGGTTAGTCGGTAAATTTTCACTTCGCCAACTCTCTACTATTGAAGATATAGATCCATCCGTACGGTATTGAATCCAAGGTAAGGAAGATAAATCATCAATTGTTATAGGATCCTTATAAACTAAACAATAAGGCTCTTCAAATAGCTTAATAGAATTCGGGGTCTCTTTAAAATTTCCCCGCGTAATTGCGACCATTACTTCACCGCTATTAAACATTTTATTCACATGAGAACTATAACCTGATTTTACTTGAATATGAATATGAGGATATTCTTTAGTAAATAAACTAAGCAAATGTGGTAATTGGTAATCCGCAAAATTTATAGACGAAGCAATTTTCAAAGTCCCTTGAATCTCGCCACTCATTTCACCAATGGATTGCTTTAGACTCTCAGTCTCTTCTAACATACGCCGACAATAGGCATGAAATACTTCACCTTGTGGCGTTAAGGTAATCCCTTCATTGGTACGCAATAACAATGGACAACCTAAATCTTCTTCTAAATGACGCAAACGATAACTCAAAGCAGGTTGCGATAAAAATAACTTATCAGCTGCTTTTGTAATATTCCCCTCAGCCACCACGGTAACGAAGGTTTGCCACTCTTTTTCATCCATAGATAAGCCTCCTTAGTCTCTGCGGAAAAAGCGTAAAATGGATAAGAAGATATTGATAAAATCTAAGTAAAGCATTAACGCACCAATTAACTCGATACGTTCTAATACATCATCATCCTCAAGAGCAGCTACAGTCAGCAATCCTTTAATACGATTCACATCTACCGCTGTGAAAATTGTGAAAATAATAACGCCTAGCGCACCTAAGCCCAAATTAACTATGCCACTATTGAAGAAGAACATATTTAATAAGCTCACTACGATAAGCGCGATTACCGCGCCTACTAAATACGTCGACCAAGAGGTTAAGTCCTTTTTGATGACACCGCCAATAATAGCAAAAGTGCCAAAGAAAGCAACCGCTCCTAGGAACGCATAAAAGAAAGCACTACTGCCATACACTACGCTTAATACAGCTAAGGTTAGCCCATTTAGAATGGAATAAATAAAAAACATCGCTTTAAGAGATGTTAAACTAGCACTCATCTGTCGAGCACTAAACAAAATAACAACCCCTAATTCAATAAATAATATAATATTATAATTAGATGCGGCCATATGGAGCCATTGTGGGTTAAATAGGGCGGCTAATAAAGTAACAAAGGTAGTTAAAATACCCCACCCCATCCACAACATAGAATTGCGCAACTTACGCGCTACCACTTGAGACACTACCGATTGCTCAGCGTTCACTGGCATAGAGTAATTCATAAAAACCTCCTCATATTCTGTCATGGATACATACCGCACAATGCCTCAAAGAGAATAACTAACGGGCGTTAGCAATTCCTTCAAATACTTTACCGCGTGATCCATCAACAGTTACAACTTCACCATCTTTAATTACTTGTTCTGCATTAGTAACACCTAATACAACAGGAATTCCAAAATTAATCCCTGCAATCGCAGCCGCAGAAGTAAAACCATCTTCAGCCGCAATAATAGCACTTGCTCGCTTAGCAAACGGCATTAAATCTGCTTCTAAAGTACGGACTACTAAAATGTCGCCATCACGGAAAGATGCCTGAGCTTTAGTTGCATCATAAGCAATACATACACGACCCGTAGCAGCTCCTTTACCAACACCATTGCCAGCTAATACAGCTTTGCCAACTACATGTACTCGAATCATATTGGTTGTGCCTGCTGTACCTGATGGAACGCCAGCTGTAATTACTACTAAATCACCAGACTCAATACGATTTTCCGCTAAGGATGCACTAATAGCACTATGCACCATTTCATCAGAATTGGCATGATCAATTCCTTTAACGGCCTCTACACCCCAATATAACTGTACACGACGCACAGTTTCTTCATGTGGTGTTACAGCTAAAATTTTGGCCAACGGGCGATTACGAGAGATGCTCATCGCGGTTTTACCGGTTTCAGTACAAGTAATAATCGCAGCTGCATCAAGATTTTTAGCTACCGTAACCGTAGCGGCACTAATAGCTTCTGTCGTTTGTACCGTATCAGCCACAAATGGATGTTCCATGTTGCAATACAACGTAGAATGTTCCGTTACTTCTGCAATGCGAGCCATTGTCTGTACCGCTTCAACTGGATATTTACCACCAGCCGTTTCACCAGACAACATAACGGCATCAGTACCATCTAAAATAGCATTAGCCACATCACTTGCTTCAGCACGAGTAGGCCGTGGATTAGTCGTCATAGATTCCAACATTTGAGTTGCTGTAATAACAGGTTTCGATGCTTTATTACACTTGCTAATCATCATCTTTTGAAGCACTGGCACTTCTTCAGCCGGAATTTCTACACCTAAATCGCCACGGGCTACCATGAGGCCATCAGACATACGCAAAATATCATCTAAGTTATTGATACCTTCTTCATTTTCAATCTTAGAGATAATCTTAATATCCTTGCCTTCTTCTTCTAAAATGCGACGAATCGCGACTACATCACTGCCTCGTTGCATAAAAGAAGCTGCCACATAGTCAACCCCTTGCTGGCAACCAAAGCGTAAATCTGCCATATCACTGTCCGACACAGGTGGCAAGCTAAGCGGTACCCCTGGTACAGCTACACGCTTACGATCACTCATAGGGCCACTATTTTGAATCGTCGTATAAATTTCAGTGCCTTCAATTTTATCAACATTAAGTGTAACAAGACCATCAGATAATAAAATCTGGCAGCCTACCGTTACATCATTAACTAACCCTTTATGATTAACGGAACAAATAGTAGCGTCCCCTTCTACATCACGCATAGTCAAAGTGAACGGTTTGCCTGCTTCTAGCATAACACGTCCTTCTTTGAAATGACCTAAACGAATTTCAGGACCTTTTGTATCAAGCATAAGCGCTACCGGAATCCCTGTCTTACGTGAAGCTTCCCGAACAGCATTCATGCGCTTCGTATGTTCTTCATAAGAGCCATGGGAAAAGTTAAAGCGTGCTACGTTCATGCCTGCTTCTAACATATGTTCCAACACACCAGGTGCGTCTGTGCTCGGTCCAATAGTACAAACAATCTTAGTTTTCTTCATAGTAGAATACCTCACTTATAATGGATTGATATAAAGCCTATGTTTTCCCTTCATAGTACCCATTATACACCAGTATTCTACATAATTTCTACACTGTCAGGGCCTAAAATTTTTTCGATAGCTTGGCATATTTTAGTCCCAGGCGTTATAAAATATTCCTTTGCTACATCAATACGTTTACGTTGTCGATGTAGGTAAAAAGAGACCGGAACTGTCCCATCTGTTTCAAGCAATACTTTTTTAAGGCTATTACTTGCTTCCGCTGTATCAAAACCAGGACGAATATGGATAATTATCTGCTTAGCCTTTTCATAATTCACTTTTAACGGCTTCACCGAATCAGCAATAATTTGCACACCCTTTTCATCAGCATCAATACGGCCCGTAATACGCACAGCCATATCAACCGCTAAATAGGCCTGACTTTGTTGAAATACAGTCGGAAAGGCTACAATAGAGGCCGAACCTGAAAAATCTTCCAAACGCAAAATAGACATAATGTCATTACGACGCGTTACCTTGTCTGATTTATCTACAATGAGCCCCCCTACAGTGACCGTCTGACCATCGTATTGTTCAGGATTAGAACTAAGTTTCCCCATTTCAAATAAGCCACTTAATTCCTCCACAAAAGCATTCAAAGGATGACCAGTAATATAAAAGCCAGTATATTCTTTTTCATCACGTAATTTTTCTTCGGACGGCAAATCAGGCAAATTAGGGACTTCAATAGTTTCCTCAACTGCTAAATCATCACCAAACAAACTCATCGTTCCACGGGCTTCTTCTTTTTGCAAACGCTGGCCTAAACTTTGCGCTCCTTCATACATCGCCAGCAATTGATTGCGATTTTCTTTAAAACTGTCCATCGCACCACAGCGAATCAAACTTTCTAGTAGGCGCTTATTAATTACCTTAGAATCAACTCGTTTGCAAAAATCAAGAATTGACGTATATAAACCACCTTGCTGACGTTCAAAAAGTAGCTGCTGAATTGCATTGTCGCCTACACTTTTTACCCCACCAAGGCCAAAGCGAATCGCCCCATCTTGTACGGCAAACGCTTGCTCACCATAATTAATATCAGGACCTAATACTTTAACACCATGTTTCTTACAGTCATTAATATAATATGTCAATTTATCTACATTGGTCATGAAACTCGACAAGGTAGCTGCCATAAACTCTGGATAATAATGAGCTTTTAAATATGCCGTCTGATACGCAATATAGGCATAGGCGGCACTATGGGATTTATTAAAACCATAACCAGCAAAGTATACGAGCAAGTCAAACACTTCATTGGCAATAGCTGGATCAATCTGATTCTTAGTAGCCCCTTCAATAAAGGATTCACGCTGTGCCTTTAATACCGATTCCTTCTTCTTACCCATCGCACGACGCATTAAATCCGCTTGCCCCAAGGAGAAACCACCCATAGCCGAGGCAATCTGCATAACTTGTTCTTGATACAAAATAACCCCGAAAGTATCCTTTAAAATAGGCTCTAATAAAGGATGAAGATAGGTAATTTCCATCTCACCATGACGGCGTTTGATAAAATCTTCTACCATGCCACTGCCAAGAGGCCCTGGTCGATATAATGCTACAAGCGGAATCAAGTCTTCAAAATGCTCAGGTCGTAAATCCATAACCAGCTTAGTAATCCCTTCAGATTCAAGCTGGAATACACCTGGTGTATCCCCTTTAGTCAACAAATCACAAGCCGCCGCATCATCAAGAGGAATTGCATCTAAATCTAAATCAATGCCACGATTCGCTTTAATTAAAGCGAGGGCATCTCCCATTACCGTTAACGTTCGTAGCCCTAAAAAGTCCATCTTTAACAGGCCTAACTCTTCAATATTATCCTTATCATATTGAGTGACAAAACCACTGTCATTAGCATTTTGAATTGGCACATGGTCTTCTAAAGGAGCCGCCGAGATTACAACCCCGGCCGCATGGGTAGACGCATTGCGCACAATGCCTTCCAATTTACGACCATAATCAAATAATTGCTTAACTTGAGGATCACTTTCATAGGCTGCCTTCAACTCTTTACCTTTCAAGGCCTTATCCAACGTAATCCCCAATTCATTAGGAATCATCTTAGCTAACCGATTGACTTCTGGTAGCGGATGATCTAGTACACGGCCCACATCACGAATAACGGCTCGTGCCGCTTCTGTACCAAACGTAATAATTTGTGCTACTCGTGCTTGCCCATATTTTTCAGTTACATATTCAATTGCCTTGCCACGTTTTTCATAGCAAAAGTCAATATCAATATCAGGCATACTAATGCGTTCTGGATTCAAAAAGCGTTCAAACAAAAGATTATATTTTAATGGATCAAGGCCCGTAATCCCCAGTAAATATGCCACCACAGAGCCAGCCGCACTGCCACGTCCAGGGCCCACTAAAATGTCATGTTCCCGCGCGTATCGCACATAGTCCCATACGATTAGAAAATAATCGTCAAAGCCCATTTGAGCAATAACAGATAATTCATAGTCTAACCGTTCCTGCAATTCTGGTGTTACTGTGCCATAGAGCCGAGGAATTTCTCGCTCACATAAATGACGTAAATAAGTAGTCGCATTTTCTCCTTCTGGCACATCAAAATGAGGTAAGTGGTGTTCATCAAAATTAAACGCGACCTGACACCGTTCAGCAATGGCGAGCGTATTTTCTATAGCCCCTGGAATATGACCAAATAAGGCTGCCATTTCATCGCCACTTTTCATATAAAATTCGTCATTAGGGAATTTTAAACGATTCGTTTCGGCTACTTTTGCCCCAGTAGCAATGCACACTTTAATATCTTGGGCATCAGCATCTTCTTTCAGTACATAATGAAAATCATTAGAGCAAACAATGCCTACCTCATATTCCTTGGCCAACGCTACTAAAGCTTCTTGCGCCTTTACTTCCGCTGGCAAGCCATGATTTTGTATTTCTAAGAAAAAGTTATCTTTCCCATAAATATCAATATATGTTTCTAACGCACGACGAGCCCCTTCGGGATTATCCTGCAAAATGCACTGAGGGATTTCCCCTTGAATACAAGCACTCAGTGCAATTAGTCCCTTGCTATGACGGCGCAATAAATCATGATCTACCCGAGGTTTACGATAAAAACCTTCGGTAAATCCACGAGATACAATCTTCGTAAGATTTTGATAGCCTTCCATAGTTTCAGCTAGCAGAATTAAATGCTTTAAACGCTCCTGTTTAACACTATTAGCGTCTTTGTCAAAACGACTCCCTACTGTAACATACACTTCACAACCAATAATCGGTTTAATGCCAGCTTTAACAGCTTCTTTATAAAAATAGATAGCCCCACACATGTTCCCATGGTCTGTAATAGCTAAAGCGGGCATATTCAATTCCTTAGCCCGTGCCACCATCTGTGGCAACCGACTAATCCCATCTTGCAAACTATATTCTGTATGTCCATGCAAATGAACAAATGGTTTCATAGGTGCCCTCCTTTATAGACTCACAAGGTTATCCTGTTTTCTATAGTTTTAACTTGATGTGTTTCTTTATATAAAAAGGACCGACCACGAGGTCAGTCCTGATTCTGTACCTTATTTAATTATATCACATCTAACAACTACATCTTATGCATTATATTAACGTTGTTGACTCATAAATTACATATTACGATTTACCACGAAAATACGCTGTTAACGCATGCCGTACTTCACGCCATTCAGGCATAAATTGTGCAACTACTTGCCAAAACTTAGGTGAGTGATTCGGCTGTATGAAATGAGCAAATTCATGAATCATCACATATTCTAAAAAATGCTGCGGCCCCATTAACAATTGTTGATTAATCATAATTCGTTGTGTCCGCAAAGAGCAAGAACCCCAACGAGTTTTCGCTTTACGAATTCTAAGACTTGGATAGGGTACATCATAGCCCGCCTCAATATAACGATTATAAATACGATCACGCATGTCCTTGACGGTAGCCTCACACAATTGTAGCCAAAACTTCAGCATCAATTGTGCCCGCTGGTCTAAGGTACTCGCCGGTTTTACATACATATAAATAGTATACGGATCCGATTCACTCCAGGTCACATAAGAACTATGATTCGGTTCACAAGGCTCTACCAATAATTTAGCCTTATATCCCAGTATATAAAAAATATCGCCCGTTTCATAGCTCACTTCTACCGTTGGTTGCTGATATGTGGCAAAGCGCTGTCTAGCTCTATCAATAAAACCCTTATGCTCATCTACAAAGTGAGCAATCGTGGTTGCTGACGTGCGCCAAGGAGCTGAAACTTTGACAGCTCCATTAGGCATAACACGTAAATTTAAATTCTTAATAGCTTTCCAAGTTACTGTATAAGGAACCATTTCGCCGGCAATGCGTAATTCATAGGTCCTAGATTCCGACTTACGCGACGAATTTCGTGACCAGTTAGCCATGACACTAGCTCTTAGCGTGCGTTTTTAGCTGCTTTAGCACGTGCAGCACGATCTAAGATAGCTTTACGCATGCGAATGCTCTTTGGTGTAACTTCTACTAATTCATCGTCATTAATCCATTCTAAAGCTTGTTCTAAGCTGAAAATGCGAGGTGGTACTAAACGCACCGCTTCATCAGAGGAGCTAGAACGCATGTTAGTAACATGTTTTTTCTTACATGGGTTAACGTCCATATCTGACTCACGAGCATTTTCACCAATAACACGACCTGTATACACTGGTTCATTTGGGCCGATGAATAAAGTTCCACGATCTTGAATGGAGTTCAATCCATATGGTGTTGTTTCGCCATCTTCAAAGGCTACTAAGGCACCACGTGTACGGCCAGGAATTTCACCCTTAAATGGTGCATATCCATGGAATACATGGTTCATAATACCATTACCTTTAGTGCTTGTTAAGAATTGTGCGCGGAAACCAATAAGCCCACGAGCTGGAATAATGAATTCCATACGTAAGTAACCAGCTAATTCGTTCATATTAATTAATTCAGCCTTACGAGCCCCTAAGTTTTCCATAACAGTACCCATGAATTCTTGTGGTACGTCAATTGTTAAATATTCTAATGGTTCGCACAATTGATCATTAATGCGTTTGTAAATTACGCGAGGTTTCCCAACTTGCAATTCATACCCTTCACGGCGCATAGTTTCAATTAAAACTGCTAAATGAAGTTCACCACGGCCAGATACTTTAAAGGCATCTGGAGATTCTGTTTCTTCCACTTTCATGGACACATTGGTTTCTACTTCTTTGAACAAACGGTCACGCAAATGACGGCTTGTTACATAATCCCCTTCACGACCTGCAAATGGAGAGTTATTTACGGAGAATACCATGGATAATGTTGGTTCATCAATCGTAAGGGCTGGCAATGCTTCTGGATGTTCTGAATCGGCAACAGTTTCACCAATATTGATATCTTCAATACCTACGAAAGCCGTAATATCGCCCATAGCCATTTCGTCAGTTTCTACACGATTTAAACCATTGTAAGTGTATACTCGACCGATTTTAGCTTTGCGTGTGCTTTCGCCATTCATAATCACAACTTGTTGGTTTGTTTTCATGCGACCACGCACAATACGACCAACGGCAATTTTACCTACATAATCATCATAGTCAAGCGTTGTTACCATGAACTGTAATGGGCCTTCAATATCACCTTGTGGTGCTGGAATTTCTTTAAGCAATACTTCAAATAAAGGTTGCATATCTTTGCCTTCATCTTCCATGCTTGCTTTAGCAATACCATCACGAGCTGATGCATATACTACAGGGAAATCTAATTGATCATCATCAGCTTCAAGTTCCATGAATAATTCTAACACTTCATCTTCTACTTCATGAACACGTTGGTCTGGACGGTCAATTTTGTTAATAACTACGATTGGTTTTAATTTCTGTTCCAATGCCTTACGAAGTACATATTTAGTCTGTGGCATAGGACCTTCAAAAGCATCAACCAATAATAATACGCCATCTACCATGTTAAGTACACGTTCTACTTCGCCGCCGAAGTCAGCATGGCCTGGGGTGTCAACGATGTTAATCTTTACACCATTATGCATAACAGCCGTATTTTTAGACAAAATGGTAATCCCACGTTCTCTTTCCAAATCATTAGAGTCCATTACGCGTTCGGCCACTTTTTCATTCTCTCTAAAAATATGGCTTTGTTTTAACAAGGCGTCTACCAAAGTTGTTTTACCATGGTCAACGTGTGCAATAATTGCAACATTACGAATATCTTCGCGAATCATGTATGTTTGCCTCCTGTTTCGCTACAAATCAAAAGTATATGTGTGAAATGAAGCGTGCAATCACGATTCATTACGCAGCAGTATAAAGCGTTATCCTGCCTATTTAACAGCTTACAGCCGAAAACAATTTACAGTGATAACGCTTAATTATAACATAAAGAGTAGGTTTTAACAACTTTCTAAAAACTCTTTTATAGCAGGATTCTCTTTCAAGACTTCTATTTCTTCGGCTGTAGGAATTTGAACCTTATCACGCTCTACATTTACTAAACATAAAAAGCCTATATAGTCCCCTTTATTAGCACGGAATTGATGAATCGTATGGCTAGGAATTTCAAGGAAATCGCCCACTTTTACATCTACAATCGAATCCCCTAATAAACATTGCCCCTGCCCACGGAAAATCATAACCATGTGGGTATGTTCATGATGTTCCAATGTAGAATAACCACCTGGTTTCACTTCAAAATAACGAAATTGGCAAGGAATATCAAAGGCTCCATTAAAAAGAACTTGCCGTGTTACATCTTTAAACGGACTGCCATCTTGTTTATAGACTAATGTATCTACACCTTCCCAAGTGTAGGTATCTGTGTCAAACTTCTTAATCATGCGTAGCTCCTCAACCCTAACAATGATACAGTACATAAAATGCGTCCGTTACTCATAGTACGGACGCATCACAAACTTACTTAAATAAACGTTTTAAAGTACCCATAAGCCCGCCATGTTCGTGACCATGAGTAGCTGCTGATACAGACGCCACATCAAAACCAGTAGCATCAATTGCTTCTTTAATAGCATCAGCATTAACTTTATTGCTATCATAAGCAATTGTCACATCTTTAGACTTCAAATCCACTTCAGCAGACATAACACCAGGCAAACCTAATACAGCTGTTTTTACTGTATTTTCGCAATTACTGCACATCATACCTGGCACATTAAATACTTGTTGATGAGTGTGGCCAGTGCTGCCACAACCGCAATCTTTACACATATATAAACCTCCAATCACAAAAGTCATAAAGACCTCCCTAGGGCCTAACGGCATAGGGAGGCCTTGCATAGTTTACTTATTCAGCATCTTTATGCTTTTTATCATTAATAGCGCCCGCTTCTACATCAATAGTTTCCACTTTAGCTACATCAGATACTTTTTCTTCTTTTTTCTTATCTGAACTTACTGCATCTTTAAATTCATTAATGCCCTTACCAATGGCTTTGCCTACTTCTGGTAGCTTACCTGGTCCGAACACAACCAGTGCAATGATAAGCACTAAGATTAATTCTTGTGTTCCGAAATTAAACATAATTTTCACCTCGTTTAGCTACAATAATAATCGTTTCTCTTTACAGTGTAACACGAAAAGAACCTAAATAGCTATAGATGAGTCATAGCAAATTGTCAATTTAAACATTAATTTTTAGCGGCTTTGTCAACGTACCAAACAACTTCCTCTTGCGACAATACAGCCCCCGGTAATACATGACCAATTCGATCTTGCCAAGGTTCATCCATATAATCAGCCCGCTGACGCAATACACGGCCTAAAGCCGCCGCTTTAGATTCACCAACAACGGTAAACCATACATGTTTCGCTTTGGCTAAAAATGGGAACGACATGCTCACGCGTTGCCATACTTTGCCATCAGTTACAGGAATCACAGCACGACTTTCTTCTTCTAACGCGGTAGAACGAGCAAATAAAGAGGCCGTATGTCCATCATCACCAAGACCAAGTAGGGCTAAATCAACACCTTCTTTTTCACAAGCCCGCAACACCATCATGACTTCTTTTTCATAAGCATCCGCTGCTTCCTCTACCGTACCACTATTAGTTGGCACTGGATAAAAATGGCTGCTACCACCAATATAAGCAAATAAACGCTCTTTAGCACGATAGAAATTATTATCTGGATCAGTATGTGGCACAAAGCGCTCATCAACCCAAAGAAAATAAATCCGTTCCCAATCAAGTTGCTTGCGATATTCATCAGTATTCAATAGTTCAAACAATGTATTGGGCGTAGTACCGCCAGAAATAGCGACTACACAAGAACCAGTATCGGCAATACATTGATTAGTCAACGCGACAAAGGCATTTGCTACTGCTTCAGCCACTTCTTGTGGCGTTTCAAAGGAATGAATTATATCTTGCGCCATTGTAAGGATCCCCCTTCCAAAATCTCGTTGGTTTCTTTTGGCCCTTCACTAAAGGCAGGATAGAAACAAAGCGGCACATCATCAGCATTCGCCTCCCACGCACGCAATAAAGGCATAAATAACTGCCAAGATGCTTCAACTGTATCATTGCGCACAAAGAGTGTCTGATCACCTAAAAGAGCATCTAAAATCAAGCGTTCATAAGCATCTGGAATATCTTCCCCTTGCATGAAATCACTATAGGAAAAGTCCATATCTAAAGTGTTTACACATAACTTAGAGCCAGGCGCCTTCACTTCAATAGATAAGCCCATACCTTCGTGAGGCTGCATCCGTAATAACAACACATTTTGATTAAAGTCTTTAGGACGAATTGGTCTAAAAATGGAATGTGGAATTGGCTTAAACGTAATCGCAATTTCACTAGACTTCTTAGGTAAACGCTTGCCCGTTCTCATATAAAACGGCACGCCACGCCAACGCCAATTATCAATGAATAGTTTCAAAGCTACATAGGTCTCTGTTTGCGAACGAGGATTTACTCCTTCTTCTTTGCGATAGCCTGCTGCTGGTCTATCAGAATCAACGGACTCTACATATTGACCACGCACGGCAATTTGACCAAGTTCTTGTTCTTCTAATGGACGAATGGATGAAATTAATTTTGCTATTTCATCACGATATGCATCCGCTTCAAATACGGCCGGTGGTTCCATTGCAATGAGCGATAACATTTGCACCATATGATTCTGGAACATATCACGCAAAGCACCGGCTTTGTCATAATAACCAGCTCGTTTTTCTACACCTAATTCTTCCGCTACCGTGATTTCCACTTTTTCAATATAAGTGTGATTCCATAGCGGTTCAAAAATAGAATTAGCAAAGCGGAGCATTAAAATATTCTGTACTGTTTCTTTACCTAAATAATGGTCAATACGATATGTCTGGGATTCCTTAATATATCGTTTTAACGATTTATCTAGAGCTACGGCACTTTCTAAATCATGTCCAAATGGTTTTTCAATAATTACGCGTGCCCAAGCCTCATCTTCAGCTAATAAGCCTTGCTCTGCTAAGCCCTTTACAATCGGCTCAAACATAGTTGGCGGCATAGCTAAATAGAATAAAGCATTCCCTTCTGTACCATGGACATCACTCACACGAGTTAATTCCGATTGTAAACGCTTAAAAGTATCCGCTTCGGTATATTGCCCAGCTACATAGGAAAAACGCGACAAGAAGTCCTCTGTCACTGTATCACCATTAGCTAGCATAGATTCACGCACTTCTGCTTGAAACTCTTCATTACTCATTTCTGTGCGCGCTACACCAACTACTGCAAATTTCTCTGGTAATAATTTTCGTTCAAACAATGCATATATAGCGGGTAACAATTTTCGTTTCGTCAAATCACCAGAAGCCCCAAAAATTACGATAGCTCCTGGACCTGGTGCCGATTCAACACATAATTGTTCTCGGCAGTTATACGAAACTGTCATTGGTTTTGCACTCATTGTTAGCAATCTCCTATACTATAGAATATCATTATATGCTTACTCTAGCACAAAATGAGAAGAACTTCAATATACGGGTATAAGAAAACGACTGCATAGAAGATACTTCTTAAGCGCACAATATACAACAGTAGCCAATTCATAACAAATAAGTATACAATCACCTTTGACGACGTAATATTTATAACTATGCAAATTTCACAATCATATATAAAAATAAAAAATAACCGCCTCAAGTTTTTACAAACTTAAGACGGTTATTCTTATAGTAATGTCATTCAAACCATAGTTATGTAGAGACTATTTCACTTCTACATTAGCAGTGCCATATTTTTTAAGGCTTTCTGCTTCGATTTCTTCTTGGGTACGATAGCTTTGAGGCATCTTAGCCAAGCGAATCCAGCTGCGAACAGCTTCTACCAACACGATAACAATCATAAGGAACATAACTAAGCTAAACGCCACAAGTGTCCATTTGCCAGCTGGAATATAGCTATAGAACACGTTTTCAAAATCTGCGGCAATGGCAATAATAGCCATGAAGAAACAAGGTACCGCCGTTACCCAAGCGTAACGTTTATGGCCAAGGCGCATAATAACAGTCGTACCAACAGCTAAGGTCATAGTCCCTAATAACTGGTTAGATACACCAAATAATGGCCAGATAATACCGATGTTACCTTGTAATACGAGGTAACCCCACATGATACAGATAAGAGCTGCACAGCCATATACGCCAGGAGCCCAGTTAACGTTTTCAAGTGGTTTGTAGAAACGGCCTAATAATTCTTGTAATAAATAACGACCTACACGAGTACCAGCATCGATTAATGTCATGATGAACAATGCTTCAAACATGATACAGAAGTGGTACCAGTAACCCATTAAATGATCCATATTAGGCAATTTAGAGAAAATATGAGCCATACCAACAGCTAATGATACAGCACCACCTGGACGGTGCATTAAATCTTCCCCTACCATAGCCGATAAGGCTGGCAATTCATGAACCTGTAAGCCTAACGCTTTAAAGGATTCAGCCGTAGAGTTAATAGCAAAGTAATCATCTGGATGTAATGCTGTAGCCGCAATCAACGCCATCATAGCGATGAAGGCTTCTGTAAGCATCGCACCATAACCGATAGGTAAAATTTCACGTTCATTAGTAATCATCTTAGGTGTTGTACCAGTCGCAATTACTGTATGGAAACCGGATAAAGCACCACAAGCGATAGTAATAAAGATGAATGGGAATACAGACCCTTTCAATACAGGGCCACCACCATGAACAAATTGTGTCACAGCTGGCATCTGAATTACAGGCATTACGATGATAATACCAAGTGCTAATGCGCCAATAGTACCGATTTTTAAGTATGTGGACAAATAGTCACGAGGTGCCAACAATAACCAAACTGGTAAAGCGGCTGCAAAGAAACCATATACAGCTAACATGATTTCAATAGTTTGCAAGTCATACGTAAACCAATGCGCATATGGAGATGCTGCTACTTCTGGGCCATAGAAAATAGCCGCAAAGATAAGCGCTACCCCAATAACTGTCGCTTCTTGAATCTTACCAGGGCGTAACCAACGTAAGTAAATCCCTACAAAAACAGCAATCGGAATTGTCATACTTACGGAGAAGAAACCCCAAGCGGAATTGTGAAGAGCATTAGCAACTACTACGGCCATCCCTGCTAAGGTAATGATAAGCAAGAATAAAGTAGCTAACATAGCGCCTACACTAGCTAAATTGGAAATTTCTTCTTTGGCAATATCGGCAATCGATTTGCCATCATAGCGAACAGAGGCAAATAAAATTACCATATCATGCACAGCACCAGCTACTACGGACCCAATTAAGATCCAAAGTAAACCTGGCAAATAACCAAATTGCGCTGCAATAACTGGACCTACTAATGGACCAGCACCGGCAATAGCTGCAAAATGGTGACCAAATGTTACCCACTTATTTGTAGGTACATAGTCATGGCCGTCATTGTGAACGACCGCTGGTGTAGGACGGAATTGGTCCAACACCAATACCTTCGACGCAAGGAATGCCCCGTAGAAGCGATACGCTAAGACGAGGATACACGCCGAGGCGATTACTAGATACAAACCATTCATTTCCACAAAAAAACACCTCCAGTGTTTTATAACAACACTGAAGGTGATGGCTCACATTCAAAATAAATAAGAGCAGAATAATAATCGATGCGTCCTCACAAACAATGTTGCTATTAAGGGAGCGTATATTCTTCTAGACATCTGGTCTATATCGCCGCTCACTAACAACCAATGTTGGGGTCACAAGCTGACATTGTATAAACCGCTGTCTAACTGTGATTACATCCTCCCAATGGCGTAAGTCACAAATTCACTGGAAACTCTAACAAACAACACCTAGAAATTTATCAATTCTTTCGCATACTTATGCCAAAATGCAATCTTTCATGTACCTATTTTACATCGATTCTTAACTGTGTCAATTATCATTTATGAATAATAGATTAATTATAGGCTGATTTAGTATACAATCGTCAAAAAAACGTCTATTCGGATTCTCCTATAAAATCAGTAGGCATCGAGGGTTTTAGGCTCTTATGCTTTTGACGTATAGACGCAAAAATAGCACCTGAAATATTGTGCCACACACTAAAAATTGCCCCTGGTAATGTTGCTAATGGATTCATAGCAAAATGCAAGGTTGCTAGCGATACGGCTAAACCACTATTTTGCATCCCCACTTCAATGGCAATGGCCGTAGCTTTAGGATAGGTGGTTCGTAACAGTTTAGCCGCCACAAGTCCCAAGCACATGCCAATGATATTATGCAGGATAACCACCGCTAAAACCAATAAACCAGCAGTAAATATTTTAGTCACATTGACCGAAATAATACCGGCAATAATCATTACAATAGCTACTGACGAAACTAAAGGCATGCAAGCCAAAAGAGCTTCTAATTTTTTGCCAAAGAAATGATGAATTGCAATGCCTATCAATACAGGCAACAATACGACTTTCACGACAGACAACACCATAGCTAAAAAGGACACTTCTACCCAAGTGCCACCTAGCGAAAAAATTAAAAATGGTGTAATCAAAGGCGCCAACAAAGTTGAGGCAATCGTCATCCCTACTGATAAGGCGACATCCCCTTTAGCAATATAGGTAATTACATTACTCGCCGTCCCCCCAGGACAACAGCCTACCAAAATAACACCTATGGCAATATCCGTAGGCAACTGTAACGCTTGGCAAAGAATATAAGCGGTAATAGGCATAATCGTATACTGAAGCAATATGCCGCCTAACAAGATTTCTTTTGGATTGGCCCAAACAATTTTAAAATCTTGGGCTTTAATAGATAATCCCATACCAAACATGGCTACCCCTAAAAACACCGAGGTATAACTAACGGTCCAACTAAATAATTCGGGAGTCCAACAAGCCCAAATCGTAAAGGCAATAATAATAACACCAATATACTTAGTAATCATAGTAGTAATACGTTGTAAGCTAAGCACAAGTCCATTCATAGCAGCCTCCTTACGCATTCGCCTAATTCTTCTCATCTAAAGGATTAAAACTAAAATTATCAATAAGGCGCGTTTTACCAATATACACCGCCATAGCTACTAATACAGGTTGTTCAATAGTCTCAACATCTTCCATAGTCAAAGCATCAATTACTTTTACATATTCAATAGTAGCCATTGGCTCCTTAGCAATGATATCCTTCATGGCCTCTTCTAATTCAGCTGCTTTTAGGCCTACTTTAATATGATCCTGGCCATAAAAAATACTGCGAGATAGGCAAAGGGCTGCTTCTCGTTCAGCAGGGGATAAATACGTATTGCGTGAAGATTTCGCTAGTCCATCTGCTTCACGCACAATCGGGCAACCCACAATCTCTAATGGCATATTTAAATCCTTTACCATTTTACGAATAATCGCCAATTGTTGCGCATCCTTTTCACCAAAATATGCTTTATCAGGTGTGACAATATTAAATAGCTTAGTTACAACCGTGCAAACACCATGGAAATGAATGGGGCGACTTACACCGCACAAATGCTCATTCATATCTTTTACAACAACCGACACTTTAGGATTATCATACATTTCAGTAGGCTCTGGACGGAACATAATATGGGCCCCCAAGCTTTCACACAAAGCGGCATCACGAGCCTCATCACGTGGATAGGCCTCCAAATCTTCAGTAGGCCCGAATTGAGTGGGATTGACAAAGGTTGACACTACCACTTTATCATTTTCTGCCACAGCCCGTTGAATTAAAGAAGCGTGACCCTCATGTAAAAAACCCATTGTTGGCACAAAACCTACTGTCTTTCCTTCTTGGCGCCAAGCGGTAACCATAGCTCGCACCTCACTAATAGTTGTTATGATTTTCATAATATCTCGTCCTTTCGTGATTTACGTTTGCGAAGATAGCTCTGCTCTGACAGCACAATTACTTCATATCGGCTAACAAACCATGTTTTTCATAGTTTGTCACTCTTACAATCGCATTCTTCTCATCCACAAACACAACGGACGGTTTATGATTTTCAATCTCTTCGTCAGCTAATTGACCATAAGCCATGATAATAATCATGTCCCCAGTACAAGCACAACGAGCGGCGGCACCATTCAAACAAATTACACCACTATTGGCTTCACCACTAATGGTATAAGTCTGAAAGCGTTCACCATTGTTAATATTTACAATATCCACTTTCTGATATTCGTAGATTCCTGCTGCTTTTAACAATTCTGAATCTACTGTAATACTTCCTACATAATCAAGCTCTGCTTGTGTCACCGTAGCCCGGTGAATTTTACCAGCTAATACTTCACGTATCATGTATATCTCCTTTACTGTCATGCCTTTTTAAAGGCCAAAGCAATAAAAAAGGTGTTCGTGGAGCTATATCCATCGAACACCTACATAGGCAAACTAAGCCTCTCCGTCTTGTATTGGACATCCTAAAGATTGCCCCTACACGGCGAGACCTTCTCTCGTCTATATATACATGAAGCATTGTGTGTCAGATAGAGTATAGTTTCTACAGAATACTATCTCCCTCTGCAGTATAACATAAATTCCATCTGACTCCTAGCACTATACAATTTTCTTTTCAAAATAAATAGTTTTATGACTCAAACCAGGCAGTTGAGTTATTTTAGTAATCGTAAACCCTAAGCTTATATACATATCTTTAAGCCAAGGATGCGTATCAGCAGTTCCTAACGTAACTATAGGCGCTTTTAACTGATCGCGCAATACATTAGTTTCCAACCACTGTAGCATTTTCTTAGCATATCCTTGTTGTTTAAAACGAGGAGAGGTCACAAAATGGCCAATATGAGGATATTCTCGAGGGCCTGGTTTTGGTCCCCAAGGCATCCGTAGCGTAATAGAGCTGGCTAATTGACCGTCTACAAATAACCCATAAGTAGGGTGCGTATTCACCCAATCAAGAGCGTCTGCTTCCGTCATATGACTGGCGGAAAAGTCAACACCATGTTCTAAATTACTAGCATACCCTTCATGAAGAACTTCATAATATGCAGGCCCATCTTGAGCAGTCAATTGACGATAGCTTAACTCACCAACTACACTAACCACTGTTTGTTTAGATTCAACTTGACTCATATTACATAGTCCTCCCATTGTCCTAAATAGCGATTTAAGAACTGACGAGTTCTATCTTCACGAGGATTGCTAATAACTTCTTTAGCCGTTCCCTGTTCTACAATAACCCCTTGCTCCATGAAAATAACTTGATCTGCCACTTCTTTAGCAAAGCTAATTTCATGAGTCACTACAATCATAGTCACATGCATTTCACGGGCAATGGTTTTGATAGCCCCTAATACTTCACCTACTAATTCAGGGTCTAAAGCACTGGTCGGCTCATCAAATAAGATTACCGCTGGATCCATTGCAATCGCCCGGGCAATGCCTACCCGCTGTTGTTGTCCACCAGATAACTGCACTGGATAATAGTCTTCAAAGCCTTTCATGCCCACCGCTTCTAAACATTGTTCAGCCTTAGCACGGGCTTCTGATTTTTTCATATTTTTAACCGTCACAAGCCCTTCCATTACATTTTCAAGAGCTGTCATGTTAGAAAATAAATTATACATCTGGAATACCATAGAGGTATTACGACGAATATTTAATATTTCTTTCTTCGAAGCACTGTGTAAATCCACAGTCATATCATTTAGGGTCATCGTGCCCGCATCAGCTTTTTCTAAAAAATTAAGAGTTCGCAAAAACGTTGTCTTACCACTCCCCGAAGGCCCTAAAATAACTGTAACAGACCCTGTAGGTACAGTTAAGTCAATTCCTTTTAGTATCTCCCGATCCCCAAAAGATTTTCTTACATTTTGTATCTCTATCATAAAATCCTCTAATCTCAATTAATTATACTGCATTGCCCCGTTTGTACTTACTCATCATATGTTCTAAACGTTCAAAGATAAATTCAAATACAATCCCTAGCCCCCAATAAATAAGTGCTACTACAATATAGGCCTCAAAATAGGCCGAATTATCTTCTACATAAAGCTTAGCCGCACCGAGTAATTCTACAACGGTAATAACAAAGACAATGCTGGTACTTTTCATGGTATTTAAGAACTGATTAGCAAATAATGGTAATGCAAATACAGCCGCTTGTGGTAATACTACACGGCGAAAGGCCTGTGTCCAGGTCATGCCAATCGCCAAAGCCGCTTCTACTTGCCCCTTAGGAACAGATTGGATAGCCGCCCGGAATATTTCACTCAAGTAGGCACCTGTATGTAAGGTCAAACCGACTACTGCTACTAATGTGGCTGGTACTTTTTCATAGGGTATATGCACGCCCGTCTGATCTTCTAACGCAAGAAATAAAATCGGCAAGCCATAATACACTAAATATAGTAATACCATATTAGGCAAACTTCGACATACTACAACAAATATATCCGCTAATTGGCTAATAATAGGAATCCGATTAAGTTGGGCTACTGAACTAATTAACCCTAAAGCAATCCCTAAGCCAACACTGGCAAAAGTAAGCCACAAGGTCACTTTTACATAACCAAATACATACCAGAAAGTACCACTTATATATTGAAAACTAATAATACTGGTTGATTCCATGTGCCTCACCCCTTACTTGCTGCGGCGCGCGCTGTTGTGTGGCGTGCTACTCGTTCACTAATGGTATAACGACGCTCTAAGAACCGCCCAATTAATGAAATAATTAAAACTAACAACCCATAAATAATAGCTACATCTACAAATAATTCCAAACTGCGTTGTGAATTGGCCCCCATTAAATCGGCGCGGCGCATAATATCGACAACCCCTACATTAAAAATAAGAGAAGTCCCTTTCATCATGCCAATAACGCTATTAATGAGAGGCGGAATAGCCATAGTAAAGGCTTGCGGTAAAATGACACGGCGATAACTCTGAAAACTTGTCATGCCTAGGCTCATAGCCGCTTCTTTTTCACCTTGGGCTACCGCTTGTATACTACTGCGTAAAATTTCTGAGCTATATGCCCCTATATGTAACGTAAATACAACAATAACAAATAATAAACCAGGTACATTGCGCGTACTAATTCCCATATGACTTAAAATTTCAGGTACACCAAAATAAATCAAAAATAGTTGCACTAAAAATGGCGTGCCTCGCATAAAGGAAACATAAACAGTAAGTGCCTGTTTTAAAACAGGCACTCGGTTTACTCGGGCAATTGCAATTAAACAGCCTAAAAGGATACCTAAAATAGTTGCCACAATGGTAATTGTTAAGGTTATATTGAGCGATGTTAATAGGATTGGAAAGGACTTAACCATATAGGCTACGTCAAAATACTGTCCCATAATTCTGCCTCCATTAACAATTATTGCTTAGCAGGCTCTACTGTGTAATCGCCGCCTAAATACTGCTCCGATAATTTTTTGAGCGTACCATCTTCACGCATAGCTTTAACTTGTGCATCAATTTTATCGGCTACTTTTTGCATTTCAGGGTCTTTACGAAGCAAGAAATACGTCGGCACATCAGTCAATGTTTCACCTACAGATTCAACTGGTAAATTACGATCTTTTTGAGCTGTCGTTACCATGTATTCATACTCACCGCCAGCATCAGCACGGCCTGTAGCTACTAAGTTTAATGTTTCTACAGTACCTTTATCTGTATAAATAACATTAATTGGTGTTGCAGCTGTTTCATTGTATTGTTTCAATAAATCAACAAACTCAGAATTTGTTGTGGCCGCTACAGTTTTGCCTTCTAAATCCTTTAAGGAATGAATATCGGTACGGCCCTTTTTAACAACTAATTTACGAACTGTGTAGTTGTTAATTTCTTTCGTATAAATGTATTTTGCTGCCCGTTGTGGATTATTACGCATTTGATTTGCAATCATATCTACTTGACCTGCATCCATGGCAACAAAAGCAGCGTCTACAGCCATTGGTTTGAAATTAAACTTAATGCTAGGATCACGGCGTTCTACTTCTTTTAAAATTTCTACATCATAGCCAGTTAAAATGCCATCATCATTGGTATAAGAAAATGGCTTAGACGTGCCACGGGTGGCAACATTTACGACTTTAGCATCTGGATTTGATGCACTTGCTTTATCAGCACTGTCATCACTGCCACAACCGGCTACGACACCTAATGCAAGTACCAAAGTGCCTAGCAAGGCTGCCTGTTTCCAATATTTTTTAAAATTCATGGGAGTCCCTCATCTCTTTTCACAACATACTAATTTTTCATTTATAACAAATAATTAATTCATAACAGTTAATTAATTCGTAACAAATATTTTATTTATAACAGATAACTGATTTATAACAGACTTACAACAGATTTTCAACAGAGTTATAACAAATCTATAACTGATTTACAGCTACTTATAATAACTCTAAAACATCTGCCATGGTACCATCAGGCCAATTTACAACACTCTTTAGAAAAGCCTTACTAAAGGCCAAATACGTAGCATTCTCTAATTTTGTGCCTAAAATATCTGGCGTAAAAGGCGCTACTGGTGAACCTAATGGTCTATCTTCTGTATAATTATATATAGTGCCATCTTGTAAACGAACCGTCACTTTGATAACACGTACATCCTTAGCCACAGCGGGTAAATCATAAACTCTCTTAAATATACCCGCTTCACTTGCTTCTAAAAAAGCCGCAGGCACCGAAGGTTCTTTAAACAAATCATCATCAATCTGACCTAAGGCCAACATTTGCCAGCCCACAAATTCCATAGAGAATCGCCCTTCCTGACCACTTTGTGGTACCCTATAGCGAAGGGCTGTATCAGCATTAGGCGGAAAATGAAACGTCACCTCTGCAATATCTGCCCAGCCATAACCATGCGGTAGCAACTGTTCCTGACGAATTTTTTCGCAAGCTGAAACGCCACAAATGGCGGCAGAACAATAGGGATGTAATTTCATCCATAAGCCGGGCTCTTTAAGCTGACCTGGATTTAACCACTTCGCCTGTAAATCAGACGGCGTAAGTTCTACCTTGCCAAAAGTTGCCAGCCAGTAGCATTATTAAAGACGTTCTGATTAGCTGTTAAGCTAGTATTTTGTAATAGCCAAAAAGCAAATACTGCATTACGCGCTGCAAAACCAGCATGAAGTGGCTT
Source organism: Veillonella intestinalis (assembly GCF_943192895.1). NCBI lineage: Bacteria > Bacillati > Bacillota > Negativicutes > Veillonellales > Veillonellaceae > Veillonella > Veillonella intestinalis. The sequence continues at coordinate 61,446 of NZ_CALPCB010000006.1, forward strand.
TGTATCAGAACCAGCTTCAAAGCCCATGCCAGCTGATTGTGTACCAGCTAACGACAGTAATTGTGCAGTTTCAGAGTCCGAAAGACGAGCCAATTTAGCTAAAGCTGCTGCACCCCCTATAGGACCAATAGTGCCTGTAGAGTGCCAACCAGCCAACTTATGCTGAGGATTCAAATAGGCTCCTAACAAGCCTTCAACTTCCGCTCCTACCACATAGGCGGTCAGCACATCAAGCACCGTATCTGTCGGCTTAGCTACCGCTAATAATACAGAAAATAAGACTGTACTAAAATGACCGGCAATATTAGCTTGTGCATCATCATAGTCTAAATAATGGGAACAAAATCCATTAAAAAAGGCTGTATATTCTGGCGCCGTTTCATATGGTTGACCTAGCAACTTCTGATTACCTTCTGCCAATTGGCGTGTTGCCACTTCTTGTGCCATAGCCACTACCTTAGGCTCATTACGAGCCGCTAAGGTAGATGCTATATAATCGATAAAAGCTACTTTTGCTAAAGCTAGTAAATCAGGGCGTGCCGTTATATCGGTTTGTTGGATTAATTCCACCAGCGTAGCTGTATTTTCATCCATCCCTTTCATAAAAGCCTCTTATTTAGCAAATTTTTCAGCACGGTCATTTGGTTCAGCCCAAATAGAATCATCTGGCCCCATTGGTACCAACCGAGGTAAGTCTTCAATTGGTGTATGGTCTACATAGTAGAAACGTTTACGCATGGAATCGAAGTCTGTATTATTGCCAAACGCTGGAATGGAATATAAATCTTTCGCATAATTCCAAAGATTTGGATAATCTACCAAGCGTTTTTTATTTACAAAGTATTTCTGATAGAATACTAGGTCAAAACGCTGCAAGGTTACAAATAAGCGAATATCTGGGTCAGTAATGGTATCTCCCATTAAATAACGCATGCGACCAAGACGTTCTTCAAGCCAATCTAAACGATCAAAAATACGATTAAAGTAGAATTCATAATCTTTCTGATTGTTTACCATAGCTGCCAAATTAACCGCTAAGTTAACATCAGCATAGATAACTTCATTAAGGGCATCAATATCCTCACGTAATTCTTCAGGGTAAATATCAGACACTGATGGATTCGCAAATTTCTTAAATGCCATAGCAATATCTGTCGTCAACACATGATAGTCGTTGTTAACCACAGCGCCTGTTTTTACATCTACAATAGCAGGCACAGTGGAGCGTTGGTCATAATTTGGGTCCCCTTTACGATAGGCCTCACCTAAGGAATGGATTTTAAGAACTGGATCTACATCCCCTTCATCAAGGGTAAAGAACCAATCCCCAATAACGCCAGCTGGACGAAGTGGATCAACTACACCTTTAGAAATAACTTTATCTAACCCTAAATAATCAATAGCGATAGATACACGATTGGCCCAAGGACAATGACGGGACCAAATTAAACGATAGCGACCTTCTTCAACGGGCAATTCCCCTTCACCATCACCAAAAGGTGTTGTAAATTGTGGCTCTTCAGGGTCTGCATATTTTTGGCGGCGGTTGAAGTTGGAGGCATCACGGCCTTCATACTCTTTTTGTTCGCCAATCGCCCGTGGATTACTAGACTGAAATGGCGAAAAATCAATAGGACATGCATTCATTTTACGGGTAAAATGAATCTCTGCTCTAGCTTCTTCAATAGATTTGTCTTTAATCATGCTCTCTCCTCATTATACTTTTTAATTCCCTCTTTTTATATAGGAATATATTGTAAAAAATAAAAACATACAAAACTTATATGCATGTGCATTCATTTTACACCGCAAGATAAATCCTGTCAATAAAGTATGAATATATTTTTTGATAAATTTCTAATAAATAGATATGATATATTTATAAAAAATACAAATCAAATAAATAGACTCTTAACAATAATCCTATTTATTATTATTGTAGTTATCTATATAATGGTATATACTAATCATAAGGAGGAATTAAAATGAAACAAAATAATAATATGGCAAAGCACCTTGAACGACAGTCTAAATATATAACAACTCAAACGAATCCAGATTTGCGAAAAAAAATGGAGACCATTTCTTTAGAACTTATTAAACGTAATGACACAGTTTATAGAGCCTTAGAAAATAAATAATATGGAATATCATGAAATACAAATTCTATTAGATAATATTTTAATGATTCATGAACAATTATCTAATATATACAAAATGGAAGCAGGCGTGAGAGATATAGATTTACTAGACTCTGCAGTAAATGCGCCTTTTCAAACATTCTGCAATAATGATTTATATCCCACAATATATCTTAAAGCAGCAAAATTATGTCATGGTTTAGCGAAAAATCATCCATTTGTAGATGGAAATAAAAGAACTGCATTACAAGCAATGCTACTATATTTAGCGCTAAATAACGTCGAATTACAATATACGGATCTAGAATTAGAAACATTAATATTAGATGTTGTTACAGATAAAATGAAAATAGAAGATATTACAAAATGGATACACCTCCACGAAGTATAAAAGAGACTATAGTTGATTTCTGAACTATAGTCTCTTTTTATCGTCTATACTATATTACTATTAAATATCTAAGTTACTACTACGATTCTAAATTACTAAATAAAACAAGCTATTACTCTTCTTTAGTTAAAAACTGCATACAAATAAGAGAGCCTATATGCTCGACTACAACCAAGATTGCAAGTGGCCACATAGAATGACCACCACCAAGACCTACTAAAGGTGAAGCAATAGCACCCGCTAAGAAAGAAACGACGCCTAACCAACCAGATGCGCTCCCAGCTACCCCTTTATGCGCATTCATAGCACAGGAGAAACTAAGTGGCAAAGTAGCACCACAACTAAAGATAAGTAACACCAAAGCAATCATAACGTACCAAGGATCTTGCGGTTGCACCAAAGCAATCGCCACTATGAGCAAACCTGTTACCAAGCCACCTACATTACCTAGCCATAAGACAGGACGTTCACCTAAACTTTTACTTAAGCGACCAAATATTTGAGCCCCCACTGCTAAACTAGCGGAACCAATACCAAAGAAAATACTGAATTGTGTAGGCGTAAACTCATAAATACCTTCCATTATAAAAGGCGATGCCCCAATATAACCAAATAGCCCCATAGAAGCAAAGCCTTGTACTAATAAGTAGCCACGATAATTTTTATTCTTCCACAATTGTCCCATACTTTGTAAGGACTCTTTTAAACCACCTTTTAAACGTTTTTCTACTGGCAAAGTTTCAGGTAAGCTCGCCATAACCCATACAGCCCCAATAAAACCACAGGCGGTTAATACTAAGAAAATCGCTTCCCAACTCCAATACTCCAAAACAAGACCGCCAATAACAGGGCCTGCAATAGGTACAATAGATGTAATCAATACTAATAAGGATATGAAACGAGTCAATTCATTACCAGTATGCGTGTCACAGGCAATAGAACGACTCAATACAATACAGCCTGCTCCGGCGACCCCTTGTACGAACCGCCACAATAAAAACATAGGTAAAGAAGTAGCTGTACCACATAAAAAAGATGCAATAGCAAAGCCTACAAAGGATACCATTACTGGTTTACGGCGTCCAATTTCATCACTCCAAGGGCCAATTAAAACCTGCCCTAGGGCTAAACCAATAAAACAGGCAGTCAAACTAAGTTGTCCACCTGATGCTGTCGTTCCTAAATCTCTTGCAATTTCCGGTAACCCCGGCAAATAAATATCTGTACTTAAAGGCCCTATCGCGGCCATAAAAGCAACTAACACTATAACTAATTTATTCATTAACAATCACCTCTCCTCTGTAGTATAACAAGGAGCGTGCATTAAGTATAATATCAATAAACGACGCATATATAACAATATTGTTATATATGCGTCGTTAACTAAACTATATCTCTATAAAGATACTTCTTATTTTTCATTACTGTATGTCTAAAGTAACTTGTTTCATAGCCACTATAGCTAACCCATGAACAATCATGACTAGCACGGTCAAAGGCCACATAGAATGACCCCCACCAAGACCAACAAGTGGTGAAGCTATAGCACCTGCTAAAAATGCCATAACTCCAAGCAAACCTGAAGCACTACCCGCTATTCCTATATGGGAATTCATGCCACAAGAAAAGCTTAATGGCAAGTTAATGCCACAACTAAAGATTAAGCCTAACAATAGCCCGCCTACTAAATACGGTGTTTCAGGCTGTATAAAAGAAGCTATTAACAAACCACAGCCTATTAAACCACCCAAACCTATACCAATTTTTAAAATTTGATGCTCCCCAAATGCTTTACTAATGCGTCCACTGATTTGAGCTGCCAAAGCAAAACTAGCTGAGCCCAAGCCGAAAAATAAGCTAAATTCACTTGGTGATAAACCATAAATCTCTTCCATAATAAAAGGTGCCGCCCCAATGTAACCGAATAGCCCCATCGCCGTAAAACCTTGCACTAACAAATATCCTCTATACGCTTTATTTTGCCATAATGTAGACATATTATGTATGGACGTTTTTAAACCACCTTCAATCCGCTGTTCCAAAGGTAGTGTTTCTGGCAATTGCCATAATACACCAATACTCCCAATCACACCGGCTACTGTAAGCAACATAAAAATATAAGGCCATTTAAAATGTTCCAATATGAAACCACCAATAATAGGGCCTGCAATAGGCACTACAGAAGATATTAAAACGAGTAATGCAATAAAACGAGTCAATTCATTACCAGAGAAACGATCTGAAGCAATAGAACGAGCCAATACAATACAGCCTGCACCAGCTAGGCCTTGTACAAAACGCCACAATAAGAACATAGGTAAGGAAGTGGCAGTACTGCATAGAAAAGACGTAATAGCAAAACCTAAAAAAGATAAAATCGCAGGTTTACGTCGTCCTACCCCATCACTCCAAGGGCCAATAATAATTTGTCCAATAGCTAAGCCTAAAAAGCAAGCAGTTAAACTTAACTGTCCCCCTGAAGCATTAGTGCCTAAATCTACAGCAATATTAGGTAAGCCAGGCAAATAAATATCTGTACTAAGCGGCCCAATAGCTGCCATAAATGCAATCAGTAACACTGTGATTTTATTCATTCCTATGTCATCCTTTCTATATATTCATTTACCTATCAATACTATTCATTCTTTTGCCAAAGTAAAAGAGGACTCCCCCTTACGGAGGAATCCTCTTCAATTGTATGTTGCCATACAATATTGTTTACCGAGACAATTTAACATTTTATCACAAAATATTCATTTTGTAAAATAACTCGTAAATAGGTATTATTTATTTTCCCAAATATCTACACGACGGTTGTCAGCGCGCCCTTGGTCAGTATCATTAGTGGATACTGGATTGTTTTCACCTTTGTAGTTAAGCACTAACTGAGATGCTGGTACACCTTGACTCTGAGCATACGCTGCTACATTGTCTACACGACGTTGAGATAGTGCATTGTTATAGTCATTAGAACCCTTAGCATCTGTATTACCTACTAATTTGTATGTATGTGTTGGGTTAGCTTTTGCAACTTGTACAAAATGATCTAATTTAGATTGTTCTGTACCAAGTGGTTGATCTTCATCAAAGCCAAAATGAACACTTTCTAAATAGTAGTCATTACGAGCTGGTGCTTGTTGTACTACAGGTACTGCTTGAGGTTGTGGCTGTGGTGTATAAACAGGTGCTGGTGTTGGTTCTTCAGCTTCATAAGAGTCACCACCAAAACGGTAAGAAAGACCTGCAATAAAGCCTTTATAGCTAATATTAGCATCATCTACAAGTTTAGTATTTACATAACGATAACCTGCACTTACATCTAAGTCATCAGTAATGCTATAACCTAAACCAGCTTCCCAAATAGTAGTATTTTTAGTACCAATAGCTGCTTTACCATAAACATCTAATTTATCAGTCAATGGCGCTTTACCAATAATACCGATTTGAGCTACATTATTCTTCTTAGAACCACTTTCGCCTTCCCATTCTAATTTATTATCAATACGATTCCAACCAGCATAGGCTGCAAAATTCTTATTGATAGAATAAAGAGCATTTACTTCTTGACTACTCCCATCAGTATGTATCCCATCTGTACTATTATTGCCCTTAGTTTCTAAGCCGTAGTAATTATATTGAACCGCCCAACGATCATTTAAACCATACGTAAGACCACCTTGAAGATTCCATTTATCATTGGTTGTCACATCCCCGTTAACAGATTCATCAAAAATCTTGTCAGAATCAGCACTGGCTTCAACATTCCAAGCACCTAAATCAACTTGCCATTGGCCTTCTTGCCATTGAGTTTGTGGTGTAGCAAAGGCTGCGGATGTTACGCAAGCTGCTACAGCTGCTAATAATAATGCACGTTTTTTCATACAATCTCCTCTTTTCTAAAAACAACAGTAATATAATAAAATATCACACTTACAACTCTATTATAGAATTATATCGATATAAAATCAATAAGATTTTAAGGAGATACGTGCCTATTTACTCGCTGTCATTAGGATATAAGTTTTGAGCTTCCAAAATAGCTTCTTTTAGCATTTTTTCATTAAAACGGCGCACCATTCCAGGGATACGGAACAAGTCAATAATAGCCCAAATACCAAAGCCACTAGCTGTCACCCAATACAACAAGTTAATAATTGGTTTTCTAAGATAAAAATAATGCACCCCAAAAATAAACCACCATAAATAAGCCATGCCTGTATCTTTTTGACTGGTCATTTTTAATAATACATAGTCACGTTGTGCCTGTGTCAAATTTTGTAAAGCTACTAATTCGTTGGCCTTCATAGTAAAACCTCCCCTATGTGTATCCTTAGTTAATTTTAATTATTTTCTATTATATCATAGTCTCTTTTTTCTAGTAATTTATAGCCTACTTATAACCTTTTTATAGACTACCTGTAGGCTACGCCTTCCAGACTAGCCTAAATTCAAAGAAGATAGGTAAAAAGAAACCCCACAAACCTGAGGTTTGTAGGGTTGCCATTTGTAATATTAACGTTTCGAGAACTGAGACGCCTTACGAGCTTTTTTAAGACCGTATTTTTTACGTTCTTTCATACGTGGGTCACGAGTTAAGAAACCAGCTTTTTTAAGAGATTGACGAAGTTCACCGTCAACACCTAATAAAGCACGGGAGATACCGTGACGAATTGCACCAGCTTGACCAGATGGGCCACCACCAGCAACGTCAGCGATAACATCATATTGTTCAACCGTACCAGTAAGGTTAAGCGGTTGTTTTACGATTAATTCCAAAGTCTTACGACCAAAGTAATCGCTAAGATCACGTTTATTGATTACAATTTTACCTGTGCCCGGTACCAGACGAACTCTGGCAACGGAAGATTTTCTACGACCTGTACCGTAGTACTGAGCTACTGCCATGTAAATGTTCCTCCTCCCGGTAATTACCGAATATCAAATTCCAAAACTTCAGGTTTCTGAGCTGCATGTGGATGTTCAGGACCAGCATATACGTTCAATTTGCGATAAATTTGAGCGCCTAGCTTGTTCTTAGGAAGCATCCCGCGAACTGCCATTTCCACAACGCGTTCTGGATGTTTTTCCAACATGTTACCAAGAGTAACGAAACGGGAACCACCTGGGTAACCAGAATGGCGGAAATATGTTTTCTGAGTTAATTTTTTACCTGTGAAACGAACTTTCTCAGCGTTGATTACGATAACGTGGTCACCAGTGTCAACGTGTGGTGTGAAAGTCGGTTTATTTTTGCCCCGAAGAACTTTAGCTACTTCGGCAGCAAGGCGTCCTAAAGTTTTACCTTCAGCGTCAACAACATACCATTTCCGTTCAACAGTGTTCGGATTGGCCATATATGTAGTTTTCATGCTGCTAATTCCTCCTCATAACGACTACTTTACCAAAAAGCATCCTGCTCTCTTTCCGGGGCTAATGGAATAAGATACAAATGCTTACCGAAATATTATACGTGATTTAACTATAGACTGTCAACCACTATTTCGCATATTTTAAGTATAATCACATATGTTTCTAACCTAGCTAATGATCAAATCAATTACTATAATAAAATATTAGCCCAAAACATATAGAAAATTGGGCTACTATAGGTAAATTCTATTCTTCACCTATAATACGCACTTCTGTTTCTAGCTTAACGCCATGCGCTTCTGCTACACGAGATTGCACATTGTGAATCAAATCCAACACATCTTTAGCCGAGGCTCTCCCCTTATTAATGACAAAGCCTGCATGCTTTTGCGAAACTTCTGCATCGCCGACAGCCAAACCTTTTAAACCAGTCTGTTCAATCAAGGTACCCGCAAAATAGCCTGGTGGTCGCTTAAAAGTAGAACCAGCACTAGCATATTCTAAAGGTTGTTTGCTTTCACGGCGTTGTGTTAAATCTTCCATCATAGCTAAAATGGCATCTTTATCGCCTGCTTTTAATGCAATATCCACTTCACCTATAATTTCATGGCTTTCATGAAAACGGCTATGACGATAGGCAAACGCTAGTTCCTCAGCCGTATATTCAGTAACATGGCCTGTCATATCAACAGCACGCACTTTAGTCACCACTTGACACATTTCACCGCCATAAGCGCCTGCATTCATGAATACAGCGCCACCCAAAGTGCCTGGAATGCCAATGGCAAATTCTAAACCGGTCAACCCTGCTGCATAAGCAAACTGCGAAGCATCTTTTAACATATAGCCAGCACTAACAGTTAATGTACTATCAATTGCTACCATAGTTTCCTTCATATCGCTAAGCGATAATACTACGCCACGAATACCACCATCTAAAACAAGCACATTAGAGCCACTTCCTAAAATAGTTAATGGCACATCAGCCCGATAAATCGCCGCTAACACTTGACTTAACTGACTCATAGTTTGAGGCATAACAAAGATATCAGCAGGGCCACCAATTTTAAAGGTTGTATGCTCACACAATGGTTCTCCACAGCGCACAGCCGTTGCCGGTACAATATGTTGCAAATCTGTGTAAAGCGCTTGTAGATTATTGTTTAGCTTTTTCAAGAATTTTCATTCCTTCTGTAATAGGTTCACTAATGATACGATAAATGTCATTGGATACTTGTGTCCAACGCACATGAGCTTGTAAATAAGCTTGTGCCCCAGAATTTGCTTGAATCATAGGCATTAATTCTTCTAATTTTTTACCAATTTCTTCGGCTTCTGGTGCTTCTGCCATTTTAGCATATTCCCACTGCATTTGTTGCATCAAGAACTGTTCAATTAAACCCTTAGCAGTAGCGTCACTTTCTACCGCAGCTTGCGCCTCCATTAAGGCTTTGTACTCTTCGCTTTCACGCATCGATTTCTGTAATTCATACGCTTTGTCATAATTCATAATGTTAATTACCACCTTTCATTGTTAAATGGCCTAAATTTTTTAAATCAGGAAAATTCAATTGCCGCATTGCTTCATACGCAATGATAGCCACTGAATTGGATAAGTTTAAGGATCGAGCCTTTTCAATCATAGGTATGCGAATCGTCTGTTCATAATTAGCAGCTAACAACTCTTCTGGTAGGCCTTTAGTTTCTTTACCAAACACTAACATATCGCCAATTTCATACTGAACTTCTGCATATGTATGTTTCGCTTTAGTCGTAGCGTAAAAATAACGACGATCAGGATATTTCTCATATACTTCTTGTAAATTTTCATGGATTTGTACATCCACTAGATGCCAATAATCAAGACCTGCTCGTTTTAAATATTTATCTTCTAATTTGAAACCCAAGGGTTTTACTAAATGAAGCGTCATATGATTAGCCGCACATAGTCTAGCAATATTTCCTGTATTACCAGGAATTTCTGGTTCTACTAATACAATTTCCATACATCATCCTTCTTTTGTACTAATTAGTCTAACATCTTATTTTAACCAATTATAGTAAACCCTTCAAGTCTTTTCTCAATACCGCTATGCCATTTTTACAAGGACTTGCACAAAGCTTGTTTATCATTTTTAAAATGACCACTTTTACCACCAGATTTTTCTACCAAATATACAGGTCCCATGACCATACTTTTATCAATGGCCTTGCACATATCATATACTGTTAAAAGGCCTACTTGGACCGCTGTCAGCGCTTCCATTTCTACCCCAGTCTGCCCTGTAGTCTTAACCGTAGCTTCAATACGCACTGCTTGCTTGGCCTCATCTAGTTCACACAAGACTGCTACCTTACTTAAACTTAAAGGGTGGCATAATGGAATAAGGCTAGCCGTTTGCTTTGCCCCCATAATAGCCGCCAATTGTGCTACAGCCAGTACATCGCCTTTTTTCATAGTACCAGCTGCTATGCGACTATAAATTTCTTCATTCACAGTAATAAATCCCTCTGCCACAGCAACCCGAGTTGTAACCGCTTTATCACTTACATCTACCATGCGAGCATTACCAGCTTCATCAAAATGTGTTAATTCCATAATTGACCTCTTTATTGTATTTTAAGTTAATATAGATTATTTTTGTTTACTAACCATCCAATTTCATATAATTCAATCTCATTCTATGGTATCATGTAATATATAAGTAGTCTAATATTTTAATCACAAGGAGGCGTCTCTTATGGCAGTATCATTAACCTACTATGGTCATTCTACATTTTTACTAAGCAATGGTGAAGTTTCTATTGTTTGCGATCCTTTTTTTAATGGAAATACTTGGGAGATTGCTAAACCTGAAGATATTAAATGTCAATATATTTTTGTTAGTCATGGCCACGGCGACCACTATGGCGATGCTGATGTAATCGGCAAAGCTAACGATGCACTACTCATCTCTACAGCAGAAGTAGCTCACAAAGCAGAAGAAGCAGGTCTAAAAGCGCATGCTATGCATTTAGGCGGCAAATTTGACTTTGAATTCGGTTCGGTACGCCTCACACCCGCCTTCCACGGCGCAGGTATTCCTGGCGGTCATGCAGCCGGTGTTATCTTCAACTTTTACGGCAAAACTATTTACTTCGCTGGCGATACAGCCTTCTTTAGTGATATGCAATACTTAAATCGCTTTGGTGACATTGATTATGCCCTTTTACCAATTGGCGACAATTTCACTATGGGTGTAGAAGATGCCTTATTAGCAGCCTCCTTAATTAAAGCCAAAGTAACTATTCCTATCCATTATAAAACCTGGCCAGTTATCGACAAAGACCCTCATGAGTATGTAAAACAGCTTGAAGCTAAGCATCAACAAAAAGGTCTAGTTGTTGACCCAGGCACAACGATTACCCTATAACCCATAACCAAAAAGGAGCTATTTCAGAATGCACACTGCATCAAGAAATAGCTCCTTTTTAGTATTTCGCCTATTTTAATTCATACATAACATTACACAACTTACTACTTACATTTATGTACTCATTACTAATCCGCCGATAAGCATACAGTTATGATATACCTATCCTTTACTGTTCTGTTATTTACGGTTCCTTACTTCTTTTGTTTTTCGACTACGGGCTCGTATTTTTCAAAAAACATGGCCAACTGTTTACGCAATTGCTGTCGTTGTGAAGGCTTCAAGGCATAGTGTTTACCATTAAAGGCCACTTCCTTGTTCTTGATAACAGCCCATAAGTCGTAGACTGGAGGCAAACTAGGTTTAACCTCAGCCAATTCATCTAAGGACACACCATAATATACGGCTAATTGCTTTAACGTTTCTAAATCAGGCTCACGATAGCCAGTCTCATAATTAGACAACGCAGCATTACTAATACCCACGCTACTAGCTACTTCTAACTGACTTTTGCCAGTCCTCATACGAACTCGTTTAAGATTTTTATATAACGCCATACTATCACGCCCCGCTTCATTGGCCTATCATATACTACTCAAAATAGACAAATTCTATCTCTATTATACACCTATTTTTCAAAAAGCGTAAATATTTTGATTTAATACTTCACAAATCGCTGAATTTTAAACTAAATGAGCAAATGCTTTCTGTCCAATGTCTTTTCGATACTGACAGCCGTCAAAGCGAACAAGTTCGACACGACGATACGCGACATCAAGGGCTTCTCGTAAATCTGCCCCTAAGCCTACAATACCTAAAACACGGCCCCCAGCCGTTTCAAAATGAGTATCTACATACTTCGTACCTGAATGGAATACTAAAGTATTATCAGTAAAGCTTAAATCACCTGCAATGACATCACCAGAATGAGAGGTTTCAGGATACCCTTTAGAAGCAAGGATAACACAAGCAGCACTACCTTCCTGCCACTTAACCATATCAGCGGTCAAACAACCCTTAGCACAAGCCAACATAATCTCCCCTAAATCGCCTGCTAATAAAGGCAATACAACCTGCGTTTCAGGATCTCCAAAACGAGCGTTAAATTCGACTACTTTAGGTCCTGCTTCGGTAATCATTAAGCCTGCATATAAGCAGCCTACATACGGCATACCTTCTGCTTTCATCGCCCCTACCATAGGCACTAAAATTTTATCATACGCTTCTTTTAGAAGTGCTTCTGTCATAACTGGTGCCGGCGCATAGGTCCCCATACCACCGGTATTAGGGCCTTGATCACCATCAAAAATACGCTTATGGTCCTGAGAAGAAATCATAGGAACTACCGTTGTACCATCTACAAACGCCAATAAAGAGGCTTCTTCGCCAGCCATAAACTCTTCAATTACCACTGTATGACCAGCATCGCCAAAACGATTCGCAGACAGCATATCCTCTACAGCGGCCTTAGCTTCCTCTATAGTCATAGCGACAACCACACCTTTACCAGCCGCCAAACCATCAGCTTTAATCACAATAGGCGCCCCTGTTTCATCAATAAAAGCATTCGCTGCTTCTACATCAGAAAACACACCATAAGCCGCCGTAGGAATATGGTATTTTTTCATCAAATCTTTGGCAAATACTTTAGAACCTTCCAACTGAGCAGCAGCTTTAGATGGGCCAAATACAGCTATCCCCGCTGCTCGCACTGCATCAGCTAAGCCAGCCACTAATGGTGCTTCTGGGCCAATCACCACTAACTCAATATGTTCTTTTTGCAAAAACGCCACCACATCATCAAAATTTTGCCAATCTAAAGCCACACAAGTAGCAATATCAGCCATAGCTTTGCTACCAGGCAAGGCATATACTGTATCCACCGATGCACTTTGCGCCAATTTCCAAGCTAAAGTATGTTCACGACCACCCGATCCAATTACGCAAACTTTCATATATCCTCCTTGGGTCAATTAGTGTTTAAAATGACGTACATGCGTGAATACCATCGCAATACCTGCTTCATCAGCTTTAGCAATGGATTCTTCATCACGAATAGAACCGCCTGGTTGAATAATGGCTGTAATGCCATGTTCTGCCGCTGTCGCTACAGTGTCGCCAAATGGGAAGAATGCATCCGATGCTAACACAGCACCCTTAGCCTTATCACCAGCTTCTTCAAGCGCAATTTTAGCCGCCCCTACACGATTCATCTGACCAGCGCCAACACCTAATGTCTGATTATCTTTAGCAATCAAAATGGCATTAGATTTCACATGTTTAACTAATTTCCACGCAAAGCGTAAAGCGTCCCATTCAGCCTCAGTTGGCTGCACTTTCGTTACCACCGTGTAGGAAGTTTCATCTTCTTGCAAATCATCTTCAGTTTGCACTAATAAGCCACCCGATACTTTTTTAACCACAACTTGATCTGCCGCTGGTTTTTCTAATTCAATAAGACGTATATTTTTCTTAGCTGTTAAAATAGTCAATGCTTTGGCAGAGAATTTAGGTGCCATAATAACTTCTAAAAATAATTTACTCATTTCATTCGCAGTTGCTTCATCCACTTCACGATTAAGCGCTACAATCCCACCAAAAGCGGACACCGCATCAGCTTCATAGGCTTTTACATATGCGTCCGTTAACGTCGCCCCGGTAGCAGCACCACATGGATTTGTATGTTTAATGATACAAGCCGCTGGCTCTGTAAATTCCCATACCATATTCCAAGCGGCTTCCATATCCACAATGTTATTGTATGATAATTCTTTGCCGTGAAGCTGTTTCATAGCCCCCATACCAGTAGCTGCCCCAATTTCTTTATAAAATGCAGCTTTTTGATGTGGATTTTCACCGTAACGAAGGTCCGTTACTTTTTCATAAGCTTGTAAATATTCCGGTGGGAATGGTGTCTGTTCCAATTGTTCACTAAAATAATTAGCAATGGCTGTATCATACGCCGCTGTATGAGCAAAGGCCTCCTTCGCTAAGGCAAAGCGGAAGTCACGCCCTAAATCGCCATCAGCTTGTAAGCGAGCAATCACTTCATCATATCGTTCTGGATTAACTACAATGCCTACATATGCGTTATTTTTAGCGGCCGAACGAACCATAGTTGGACCACCAATGTCAATATTTTCAATCGCTTCGTCTAAGGCCACATTAGGTTTAGCAATAGTTTCACGGAATGGATACAAGTTAACCACTACTAAATCTAGAGGCTGAATACTATGATCTTCCATAGCCTTTACGTGCTCTGCATTATCACGAACTGCCAAAATACCGCCATGCACCATAGGATGTAAAGTCTTAACGCGACCATCCATCATTTCAGGGAATTTAGTTAATTCATCAACTTGATGAACTGTTACACCTGCTTCCGCTAATGTACGGAACGTTCCCCCTGTAGAATAAATCGTAACCCCTAATGAAGCCAATGATTTGGCAAATTCCACAATTCCTGTTTTATCGGATACACTAATAAGTGCATTTTTAATCATACAAATCCTCCTACAACTGACGCTGTTGCTTAAAAAGGCACAAAAGGACTGCCCAAAGGCTAGTCCTCTATGTGCACAATATGATTCTTAATCGTTAATTTGTCCTCACAAAAGAGGGCTAATGCTTTTTTATATGTTTTATGTTCTTCTGGCAATATGCGAGCTGCTAACGTATCCTCTGTATCCTCTGCATACACCGGCACTACAGTTTGCATAATAATAGGCCCTGAGTCCATGCCCGTATCTACAAAGTGAACCGTACAACCACTCACTTTAACCCCCGCAGCCACAGCCTGCCCTTGCGCATGAAGGCCCGGAAAAGACGGCAATAAGGCTGGATGAATATTTAATATCTTATATTCATACGGTTTAATAAACGTAGGGCCTAATAAACGCATATACCCCGCCAATACAATGGCGTCTGGTTTATAAAGTGCAATGGCAGCTAACATAGCCTCCTCAAAGGACTCTTTATTAGCATAATCTTTACGCTCAACCACTACAGCCGGAACACCCCACTCTGCAGCCCGTGCTAATACAGGAGCATCGTGATGGTCGCTTAACACAACCACCACTTGCGCCTTAATTTCACCTGCCTGAATCGCTTCATATAAAGCAGCTGCATTAGAACCACGCCCACTAGCAAAGATAGCAATTCGCTTAGTCAACGAATTCACGTCCTTCCATAATTACGCGTTCTTCTCCAGCAGCTTCAATGCGGCCAATTTCATAAACCGCTTCATTTACTTTAGCTAATTGTGCTTTTACAGCCCCCAAATCTTCTGGCGCTACTACTAAAATCATACCAATCCCCATATTAAAAGTACGGTACATTTCTTTAGTAGCCACCTGACCCCATTCTTGTAGTTTTTCAAAAACAGGTAATTTAGGCCATGCATCAGCATTTACGCGAGCTGTTGTACCTTCTGGCAAAATACGTGGAATATTGTCATAGAAACCACCACCAGTAACATGCACCATACCTTTTAACAGACCTTTGCGAGTTAGCGGTAATACTGCTTTTGGATATAAACGGGTAGGCGTTAATAATTCTTCACCTAAAGTTTTACCAAATTCTGGCACTTCATCAGTCAAGTTCATATTTTGTACGTCAAATACAATTTTACGCACTAATGAAAAACCGTTAGAATGAACGCCCGTAGATGGTAAACCTAATAAAATATCACCAGCTTTAATCGTATCACCAGTCAATAAACGAGGACGATCAACAATACCTACAGCAAAACCAGCTACATCATAATCGCCATCACCATAGAACCCAGCCATTTCAGCCGTTTCTCCACCTAGTAACGCACAACCTGATTCTTCACAAGCTTCTGCTACACCACGAACTATAGTTGCTACTTGTTCAGGCACTAATTTACCAACCGCAATATAGTCAAGGAAAAACAAAGGCGTTGCCCCTTGTACCAAAATATCATTTACACTCATGGCCACACAGTCCTGACCAATAGTATCATGTTTGTCCATCATAATGGCTAGACGCAATTTTGTACCTACCCCATCCGTACCGGATACAAGCATAGGCTCTTTCATATCAAAACCAGCTAAGGAGAACAAGCCGCCAAAGCCTCCAATATCACCGACTACACCAGATGTATACGTGCGTCTTACCGCTGCTTTCATTAAATCGACGGCTTTATTACCTGCATCAATATCAACACCAGCATCACGATATGTTACGCCACCTTTATTCGAGCACATATTTTCCTCCCTCGTCTTGGTCTTCAGGAACTGTTACGGCATAATCGCCATTAAAACATGCGAAGCAAAGTTCTGCTTCAGGTACACCGCTTACGGCACGACACAAGCCTTCACGGCTTAAATAATGAAGTTTATCCGCTTGGATATACTCTCTAATTTCATCGACTGTATGAGTTGCTGCAATTAACTCTTTGCGCACCGAAGTATCAATCCCATAATGGCACGGATATTCAATAGCTGGCGAGCTTACACACATATAAATTTCTTTAGCACCCGCCTCTTTAAGCATACGCACAATAATGCCACTCGTAGTACCGCGCACAATCGAATCATCGATTAAAACAATTCGTTTGCCCCGCACCACATCAGATACAGCATTAAGTTTCATGCGCACTGCCAATTCGCGTTGTGCTTGATCTGGTTTAATAAATGTACGACCCATGTAGCGGTTCTTAATTAAACCTTCTCCAAATGGAATACCAGATTCTCGCGCGTAACCCAAGGCAGCTGTTGTACCAGAGTCAGGAATAGACATAACTAAGTCAGCATCATATTTTGTTTCTCGTGCTAATTCGCGGCCCATATTTAACCGTGCCTGATAGACACTTTGACCGTCAATTTCACTATCAGAACGAGCAAAATAAATATATTCAAATACACAAAGGGCTTTATTGATTTTCGCTTCTGACTCTACAAATAAACGGCTTCGCACACCACTGTCATCAATAATAA
The DNA here is from genome assembly GCF_943192895.1 of Veillonella intestinalis. NCBI lineage: Bacteria > Bacillati > Bacillota > Negativicutes > Veillonellales > Veillonellaceae > Veillonella > Veillonella intestinalis. The sequence continues at coordinate 78,721 of NZ_CALPCB010000006.1, forward strand.
CCATTTCACCTGGATCAATATGGCGAACAAATTCAGCCTTAATAGCATCAAGTGCGCATGTTTCAGACGACAAAACATAGCCATGTTCTGTTTTACCTAAACAAAGTGGACGGAAACCATTAGCATCACGAACCCCAATCAATTTATCATTCGTGCTAATAACCAATGAAAAAGCGCCTTCAATACGACGTACAGCTTCCACAATTCGCTCTTCCGTATTTTCTGCTTTGGAGCGCGCAATCAAGTTAACAATAACTTCAGAGTCCATAGAGGTCTGAAAAATTGAGCCACTATCTTCTAACTCATGACGCAAATCTAACGCATTTGTCAAATTCCCATTATGGGCAACAGCCATATCGCCCCCTTGGTAATGAATTACCAAAGGCTGAATATTTTTAGGATTATTAGAGCCTGTCGTGGAATAACGCACATGACCTGATGTAATAAAACCACCTGGCACATCAGGTAACTGCTTTATCGCCTCTGTAATAAGGCCCATTCCTTTGGTTACTTCAATATTATTACCATCGCTAATAGCAATACCGGCGCTTTCTTGGCCGCGATGCTGTAAAGCAAATAACCCCCAATAAGTAAAATTTCCTACATTTAAATGGCGATCATAAATACCAAATACGCCACACTCTTCATGCCACTTGTCAAATACAGAGTCGTAATGCATGTTTATCTCCTATTACGCACGTTCGCCAGTTAGGCGGAATAACATTTCTTTGTAGGCATCTTCTACATTGCCAAGGTCACGACGGAAACGGTCTTTGTCAAGTTTTTCATTTGTTTCGCTGTCCCAGAAACGGCAAGTATCTGGAGAAATTTCATCACCTAATAATACTTCCCCATTGTGAAGACCAAACTCTAATTTGAAGTCAACTAAAGTTACTTTCTTTTCAGCTAAGAATTTTTTAAGAACTTCGTTAACTTGCATTGCATATTTACGAACAAGAGCTACCTGTTCTTCTGTAGCCCAGCCTAACGCTAAAATCTGATCTTCGTTGATGAATGGATCTCCTAAATCATCATTTTTGTAGCAGAATTCTAGGATAGGACGTTTGCAAGGAGTGCCTTCTTCAATACCTAAGCGTTTAGACAAAGAACCAGCAATAATATTACGCACAATAACTTCTAGTGGTAAAATTTCTAATTTTTTAACTAATTGATCACGATCATTAAGACGTTTAATAAAATGATTTGGCACACCTTCTTTAGCCAATAATTCAAAAAAGAAGGAGGAAATTTTATTATTTAAAACCCCTTTATCATGGATTGTCCCTTTTTTCTCACCATTAAAAGCAGTAGCGTCATCTTTATAATGAACTAAATATTCGTTTGCATTTTCTGTTTCAAATACTTGTTTCGCTTTACCTTCATATAACATATTCATAGTGTGGCCTCCTATTCGTATACACCCTATTTAAACAATTGCACATAAATTATTGATTCAATTTTATTTGTTTAATTCAGCTTGTAATTTTTCATTCTTTGCAATAACAGTTTTTGCCATATCATCACGATAAGCTTGATATTGTGCTTTTAAAGTAGCATCATGAGCCGCCCCAATTTGCACAGCAAACAAAGCCGCATTCTTGGCCCCATCAACAGCCATAGTTGCTACCGGCATCCCAGATGGCATTTGCACAATAGCTAACAATGCATCAATCCCTTTTAACGCTGTTGCATTCAAAGGTACTCCAATAACAGGCAATACAGTAAAACTAGCAATAACCCCTGGTAAATGAGCCGCAGCCCCAGCACCAGCAACGAAAGCAATCGCGCCTTCAGCCTCTAAACGGGTTACAAATTTTTTCACTTCTTCTGGCGTACGATGGGCCGACGCAATAACCATCTCATAGTCAATGCCAAACTCCTTCAATACGTCTGCGGCTTTTTTCATAACTCCTAAGTCAGAGTCACTACCCATTACGATGCCAACTTTCATGTGAGTCCCTCCTAAATTAACTGACAAAATTGCCTTATATAACGATAATAATTACTACCTAAATTCTAACAAACAGCAACTTATTAGTCAATATAATATTCGAATATTCATTTATTTATTTTTATTAATGTTCGCTATATTCCGAACATTAATAAAAAGGCTCCCCAAATACATAGGGAGCCTTTTGTTACGATTCATGATGCTCATGAGCATGCGCAAGAAAGGGATCTGGCAATTGCGAAATCCCCATAGCTTCTTTAAGCGCTGGTACAGCACTTGGCATATATTGCACGATTTGATTCATCAATACATACAACAATTGTGGTTCAAATGCAGAATTCGAACACATATATACACAGTCTAAATATAAGCTATTATCGTCATGCTCTACATAATATTTGAAGTTTTTATAAATACTGTTTTCACGATTAATAAAGTCCACAATGGCTTGATAGTTTTCCGATGTCACTACATTGCCACCTACCACTACACGAACAACGCTATAAATCGTAGCATCGAGCAACACAAAGATAGGCATATCGCCAATCTCGGTTTGAATATAAGAGCGATATACAACCGTACTTTCTTCGTCTTGAATCTCACGCTTATCAAAGCAAGTTATGTTTTCCTCAACTAAGAACGTTTCAAAAACACCGCTTTTTTCATTCTTAGGTTTTGCCATGCTACACCTCTTCTGCCGTAGGGACACCTATTAAGTAATAGTAAATAACATTACATACTATACGCAGCTAATGATTAGTTTACTTTTTCTTTCTTTTCTTTTTTACCTTTTTCTTTAGTTGCTGGTTCTTCAGCCCCTAATACTTTGCCAAGAATGCTTGGATAGTATTCTTTAATATGTGGCTCTAATACTTCTAATAAAAGACCAACTAATAAATTTGGATCGAATGTTTCTTTAGAAGCTGGCAAGCTAATATCCATGTATACTACATTATCTTCTTCACCTAAGTAGTATTTGAAAATTTTAAATTTACCATTTAATTCGTTAAGATATTCTACTACTTCAGCTTGCTTTTCTGCTGGCACGGCACCAGTAGTTACTACCAAACGAACTAAGTTGAATACAGTATCATCTAACACAACAAACAATGGCAACTGCTGAGCAGCTACATCAAAGTAACCACGATATACTACAGAATTAACATCATCTTGATGTTCTTCTTTTGTGAACCAGTTTGTTACTTCACGGTCTTTTAGAAATTGATCGAACTGTTCTGCTTTAGTGTTCATTGTCACATCTCCCTTTTACTTATAATTATAAATACATTAAATTATTAATCTCTCAAAATGTAAAATTACATTCAAAATATAAAATCACATTTCAATCTATTAGTCATCAATGAAAACGCAATGGTCATCTTCGAATTTTGCAATGCGCACGAGCGATTGTACATCGTAACCAGCGCGTTCTAAACGCTCACGACCAGGCTGGAAAGATTTTTCAATCACAATGGCAATACCTTCTACTGAATCGCCTGCGCTTTCCACTAATTTTACAAGCCCCATAGCCGCTTCACCACTTGCTAAGAAATCATCAATAATAAGGACTTTTTCGCCTTGTGGTAAGAACTTTTTAGAAATAGTTACATCATAGTTTTCTTCCTTAGTATAGGAATATACTACCGAATGATATACATCATCAGTCATAAGAATAGACTTTTTCTTGCGCGCAAACACAAGTGGCACATCCATTTCAATAGCCACTTGCAATGCTACTGCGATACCAGAAGCCTCAATGGTCACAATACGTTGAATGCCCTTATCTTTAAAACGCGCCGCAATTTCCTTACCAATAGCGACAAACAATTTAGGATCAATTTGATGATTTAAAAAGCTGTCCACTTTTAAGACGCGATTGTTTAAAACAATGCCTTCCTCCATAATGCGTTCTTTTAACAATTCCATACGAGAGTCTCCTTGTTGCGTTTCTGTTACTTACACTTACATATATTAATAAGTATTAATACTATACTGATTATATTACAATATCACTTCTTTAAGAGAAGGTCAATAAATTTCGCTGCGCCTTGAGATATAGGCAATAAACGAGACCGCACTAAAGCAATTTTACGTGGCGGCACTACAATATCTGTTTTTATCTCAACTACACGGCCTTCTTTTAACTTTTGTTTTACCAAAATATCTGGCACTAACGATATGCCCATGTTGATTTCAACTAAGTCCATAAGAACATCAAGACTACCTAACTCAAAAGAAGGTTTCTTACAAGCATTGCCTGTCAATTTATCAAAGAATTCACGACTAGCAGCACCTTGTGTTAACAACAATAAAGGCTCTTGCAATAAACGACTTAAGTCAATAGTGCCCATCCCTTTATAAAAAGGACCGCCTACAAACACATCTTGCATAGTCTGTAATTCGATAACTTCTAATTGTGGATTCGCTTCTAATCCGTCATAGGCATTAACAATCGCCATTTGCGCTTCTCGATTCTCTACCATCTGTACACAAAGTGGTGATGGACGATTAGTAATCTGTAAGCCTGTTCCTTGCTCTTGTTCTTGCCATTTTTTAAAATAAGGCAATAAGAAATGACGACATAATGTATCTGTAGCTGCTAATTTTACACTTTCTTGTTCATGTGTAAGACGATCTTGTAGCTGTGTCACCCCATTGTCCAAAATAGAAAATGCTTTAGCCACTGTATCGAAAAGTTCTTTCCCTTCTGGTGTAAACGAAACAGATTTAGTTGTACGTTCAAAAAGTACAATGTCTAATTCTTTTTCTAGCTGCTTAATACTTTGGCTAATAGCAGATTGAGAAACCCCTATCTCTTTAGCTGCTTTAGAAAAGGACAAATGCAAGCCTACCCCTAAAAAGGTACGATACAAATCTGTGGAAATGCTCATATAATCTCTTTAACTCCTTTACAACAACTACCACTCAATACCCCATAAATACTGCCAACACTTAGCAACCTATACCACTTATTTATTAATTAGTAAAACTAATTACAACAAAGAAATTATTAACCTCCTCTAATTAAGTTTTTCTTTACTAATAAGTCTAAACCGTATATACTAGAATTGTCAATATAGGTATATTATATCTATATTTCATAATCAACACAATAGCTAGTGTATTCATTGACAACTAACAAGAGGAGGCTTATTATGTCAATTCATCGCATTTTCGTCCGTAAACGTGAAAACTTTGCGCACGAAGCTACATCTATGTGTCACACCATTCGTACAGAACTGGGCATTCCCGTTAATTCTGTGACTATTTACGAACGCTATGACATTGAAGGGGTATCAGCTGACGACTTAGCCAATGCTAAGCAACTCATCTTCTCTGAGCCACCGGTGGATGAACTATTTGACACCCTCCCCAAAACAGAACAGACTCATATCATCGCCACAGAATACGTACCTGGCCAATATGATCAACGAGCTGATTCAGCTGAACAATGTTTAGCTATGCTAACGCTTAAATCAGGTGCTACGGTGCGCACAGCCCGTGTATTTGCCTTAGAAGGCGATTTAAGTGCTAAAGACATAACTCGTATAAAACAATATTATATCAATCCTGTAGACTCAAGAGAAGCCTCTCTTGAATTACCTACTTCATTACAACTGGATGTGCAGCCAGCCGAACCAGTGGCAAGCTTAGAAGGCTTCATCACGGCCAGCCCTGAAGAATTACAAAATTGGCGTAAAGAGTTAGGCCTTGCCATGAGTGCCGCAGACATCGAACTCATTCAAGATTATTTTGCAAATACGGAAAAACGCAATCCTACCATTACTGAAATTCGCGTATTAGACACCTATTGGTCTGATCATTGCCGTCATACGACCTTTATGACAGAGCTAACTGATATTACTATCGACAATTCACCAGAAACAGTGCCTATTCAAGCCGCCTTTGCTAATTATATGTCAGGCCGTCGCCATCTCTATGCGAGCCGCGAAAAAGCCCGTACATTAATGGATATGGCTACCTTGGCAGTTAAAGAGTTACGCGATCAAGGAGGCTTACAAGAAATTGATGAATCTGATGAAATCAATGCTTGTACTATCGTAGTACCTGTTGAGGTAAATGGCAAAACTGAAGAATGGCTATTACTCTTCAAAAATGAAACCCATAACCATCCTACAGAAATTGAACCTTATGGCGGTGCCGCTACCTGTTTAGGAGGCTGTATTCGCGATCCATTAAGTGGCCGTGCTTATGTATACCAAGCAATGCGTGTAACTGGCTCTGGTAATCCTCTAACGCCACTTAGTGAAACGTTGGAAGGAAAATTACCACAATCACAAATAACTACAGGGGCCGCTCGTGGCTATAGCTCCTATGGTAATCAAATCGGCCTAGCTACTGGTGAAGTTCGCGAATACTACCATCCTGGCTATGTAGCTAAACGCATGGAAATTGGTGCTGTAGTTGGCGCTGCCCCACGCAGCAATGTACGCCGTGAAACGCCTATGCCAGGCGATATTGTCGTACTATTAGGTGGTAAAACAGGCCGTGATGGCTGTGGTGGTGCTACAGGTTCTTCCAAAGAGCATGACCTATCTTCCCTCACTACTTGTGGCGCAGAAGTACAAAAAGGTAATCCTCTAACAGAACGCAAAATTCAACGTCTATTCCGTCGTCCAGAAGTAACTACACTCATCAAACGTTGTAATGACTTTGGTGCTGGTGGCGTATCGGTAGCTATTGGTGAGTTAACCGATGGCCTGCTTATCAATTTAGATAAAGTGCCTAAAAAATATGAAGGTCTCGATGGCACTGAACTGGCAATTTCTGAATCCCAAGAACGAATGGCTTGCGTTATTGCAGCCAATGATTGGGATGCTTTCCGCCAATATTGTGATGAAGAAAACTTAGAAGCTACTATCGTTGCCGATGTTACCGATTCCAACCGCTTAACCATGACTTGGCAAGGCGTTAATATCGTAGATATTTCCCGTGATTTCTTAAACACCAACGGTGCTAAACAAAGTCAAGCCGCCCATGTAGTAGCTCCTGTAGGCACCTTCTACGAAGAGCCTTCTGTTGAGGATATTAAAGAACATTGGCTTGCTACTATGAAAGACTTAGCCGTTACTTCACAGCAAGGTCTTGGCGAACGTTTCGACAGCACTATTGGCGCCGGCACAGTGCTCATGCCATTTAGTGGTTTATATCAGAAAACCCCAGTGCAAGGGATGGCGGCCAAATTGCCTGTATTACACGGCGAAACCACAACTGCCAGCCTTATGACCCATGGTTTTGATCCTTATATTTCAGAATGGAGCCCATTCCATGGCGCACAACAAGCAATTTTACTCTCCGTAGCTAAGATTGTAGCCCTTGGTGGCAAACGCAGCTCCATTTATTTAACCTTACAAGAGTATTTTGAACGCTTAAATCAAGATAAAAATACGTGGGGTAAACCTGTAGCTGCCTTACTTGGCGCCTATGATGCACAAAAACAACTCGGCATTGGTGCGATTGGTGGTAAAGATTCTATGTCCGGTACCTTTATGAACTTAACAGTGCCACCAACACTTGTTTCCTTCGCTGTAACTACTGCTAATGTGGATGATATTATTACGCCACATCTTAAAGAAGCAGGCCATGTCCTACTCCATGTCAATGCACCGCGCAAAGAGGATGCAACGCCTGATTGGGACATCTTTAAATCACAAGCCGACCGCATCACACAACAAGCTAAAGCCGGTCATGTGGCAGCCGCTTATGTCGTAGAGGCTGGTGGAATTGCTGCGGCTATTACCAAAATGGCCTTAGGCAGTCGTTTAGGTATTGAACTAATCGGTGATGTTGAACCTATGTTATTTGCCCCTTACAGTGGCTCTTGGATTATTGAAACGGATGAAGCAACTGCCAATGAATGGGCTAAACACACTCATGTAACACTACTAGGTACCATTACAGAAGAGCCTCAAATTACAATTGATAATTATGAAATTGACTTAGATGAATTAGAAGAAGCCTATGAAAGTACATTAGCACCTATCTTCCCTCTAACCGCCAAATCCGGCCAAGGGGAAGCCGTAGCCTATATTCATAATCAACACGCTAAACCACGACAAAGTCCAAGCATCGCCAAACCACGAATTGTTATTCCTGTATTCCCTGGCACAAACTGTGAATACGATTCAGCTCGTGCCTTTGAAAATGCTGGTGGGGTCGCTGATATTGTCATCATCCGCAATCGCACAGTGGCTGAGTTAGAAGAATCTATTCAAGTAATGAAACAAAAATTGGATGAAGCTCAAATCCTATTCTTCCCTGGTGGTTTCAGCGCTGGTGATGAACCTGATGGCTCAGGTAAATTCATGGCTACCTTATTCCGCAATCCATATTTAAGTGAGTCCTTACACAACTTATTACACAATCGTGATGGCTTAGCCCTTGGTATTTGTAATGGTTTCCAAGCACTCATAAAATTAGGTCTTCTACCATATGGTGATATTGCCCCTATGACAGAAGATAGTCCTACACTAACCTATAATACGATTGGTCGTCACTTATCGAGCATGGTTCGTACTAAAGTTATTTCTACTAAATCACCATGGATGAGTTTAACTAAAGCTGGAGAAATTTATACTGTACCAATTTCTCATGGTGAAGGTCGTTTCATTGCCTCCCCAGCCCAAGTGGTAGAATTCAACCGTAGTGGCCAAATTGCTACGCAATATGTAGATTTAGAAGGGATTGCGTCTTACGATGCTCGTTTTAACCCTAATCAGTCTGTAGCTGCTATTGAAGGTCTATTCAGTCCTGATGGTCGCGTTTTTGGTAAAATGGGGCACATTGAACGTACAGGCTATGGTATTGCGAAAAACATTCCTGGCAAACAAGGTATGCCAGTCTTTGCCTCTGGTGTTGCTTACTTCAAAGACTAATTAATCTAAAAACACTACGAACTTTCAAATACGATATATCACTAAAATATCTCAAAGATTGCACGTATTATTTCAAAAAATGCATACTTAAAGAAAAAAACGGCATGACAAATGTCGTTTTTTTCATATCTATAGGTTGCGTATCTATATGATTACTAGTATCATAATAATTGGTGAATAAGTTTAGAGACATAACCAGCTCTTGTTATTCTTAAGTTGAAAGGATGTAAGGTCATGCATTGCGCACAAAAATTAACAGATAATATTTATTGGATTGGTAGCAATGATTGGGATACAGAACGTTTTGAAAACCTCTTCCCAATTCCTATGGGTGTTAGTTATAATTCCTATTTTATTGATGATGAAAAAACTTGTATTGTAGACTCTGTTGACGATAGCATTCGCCAAGAGTTTTTTGATAATGTGGAGCATTTGCTCAATGGCCGTGAATTAGACTTTGTTGTGGTTAACCACATGGAGCCAGACCATTGCTCAACCTTAATCGAATTAATCGATCGTTACCCTAATGTAAAAATCGTTGGTAATCGCACCACTTTCCGCTTATTTGAACAATTTTATGGTCGCCCTTGCCCAGATAACTACTATGAAGTTAAAGAAGGCGATACGATTGAATTAGGTAAACATACCCTTCATTCATATACTATGCCTATGGTTCACTGGCCAGAAGTAACTTGTACCTTTGAAGCCACTAATGGGATTTTATTCTCTGCTGATGCCTTTGGTACCTTCGGTACTATCAATGGTAATATCTTTGCTGACCAGCTCGACTTTGAACGAGTTTATGAAGATGAAGCGCGCCGTTACTACACCAACATCGTTGGCAAATATGGCGTTCAAGTGCAGAATGCAATAAAAAAAGCCCTTCCGTTAGGCATTAAAATGATTGCGCCCCTACACGGCCCAATCTGGCGTACCCCTGAAAGCATTAAATATATGATTGAAAAATACATGCACTGGAGCACCTATTCTGCTGAAAAGAAAGGCGTAGTCATTGCCTTTGGTTCCATGTATGGTAATACAGCTGAAATGGCGCAACAATTAGCTAAATTATTGTCATTGCGTGGTATTACAGATATTAAAATCTATGACGTATCTAAAACTAATCCATCCTATATTATTGCGGATGCTTGGAAATATAGTCACCTCGTATGCATGGCGCCAACCTATAACTTAGCCTTGTATCTTACAATGGAAAACTTATTATATGAATTGAAAGCACTCAACTTCCACAATCATAAAGTATCCATCGTAGGCAATCACTCTTGGGCCTCTGCAGCGATGAAGCGAATGGTAGAATATTTCACTAATGAATTTAAAGATATGGAAATCGTAGGTACACCACTTGATATTCGCGGTGCCCTACATCCACAACAATTACCTTTATTTGAAAAATTAGCTGACGATATTGTAGCGTCCATTGAAGCTACAGAAATTCAAACCTTCAGCTTATAATCTGATTTACTTATAAAACTTTTGTTTACTATAAAATATACTGTGTATTTTATATAATACTGTATATAAAATATCCAAGACTATGCAAAAAAGCCTTACCAGTTATTATAAAAACTACTGGTAAGGCTTTTCTTACATATAAAACTATTATATTTTATATGTATTTTATTTTCATAAGATTATATTAAAGCACTATATTAAAGCTTTTTAACAAATTCAGATTTTAAAGCCATCGCTCCAAAACCATCAATCTTACAATCAATATTATGATCACCGTCTACAAGGCGTATATTCTTTACTCGCGTCCCCTGTTTTAGCACAGAAGCACCTTTTACTTTTAAATCTTTAATAATAGTCACGGAATCGCCATCTTGTAGCACATTGCCATTTGCATCACGCACAACAAAAGCGGTAGCATCCTCATCACTATCAGCTGCCGTCCATTCATGAGCACACATAGGGCACACATACATGTGACCATCTTCATACGTATATGCTTCACTACATTTTGGACAATTAGGTAACGTTGCCATTCAAATCCTCCTTTTAAAAACGATTATTTTAATATATATCCTTTATTTTACCAAAAATTCTACATATTTTAAAACGAAAAAACAGTTTTTATTCTATTTTAGCCTAATTTAACTCTATTTGTGTTTTGCCAGTAGGCAAGTACTAATAATTAGTATATACTAAATTAAGAATTAAACTATCTATTAAATTAAAGAAATCTGGTGTATACTAAAGAAATGCACATTAAACATTAGGGAGGTTTCCATGAATAATATCGTAGTTATCGGAAGCTGTAACATAGATATAACCGTTTTGGCCTCAAAACGTCCCGCTGCGGGCGAAACAATTTTAGGGACAGGCTTAAACATTTCACCAGGCGGCAAAGGAGCCAATCAAGCTGTAGCTGCAGCTAAACTCGGTGCGAATGTCACTATGGTTGGCTGTGTCGGCAATGATGCATACGGCCAAATGATTAAGGATAACTTACAGCGTTATAAGATTAATACCGACTATTTAATAACTCTAGATAATGAAAATAGCGGTACAGCTCATATTACATTAGCAGAAGGTGACAATAGTATTATTGTACTCTCCGGTGCCAATGCTCAGGTTTCCAAAAAAGTCGTCGACACTGCGTGGGACGCTATAAAAAAAGCTGATTTAGTAATGATTCAAAATGAAATCCCTTTACCTACAATCGGCTATATTACCGAAAAATGCGCTAAAAACGGGATTAAGGTACTTCTCAATCCAGCCCCAGCGGCTGATTTAGAAGCACAGTGGCTAACTGATGCCACTTACATTACACCAAATGAACACGAATTAGCTTCCCTTTATCCCGCGAACAATACAGAGGACGTAATCCTTGCAAATGAAGGAAAAATCATCGTTACCCTTGGCAGTGAAGGCGTTGCCTATGCCCAAGATGGTGAACTTCGTCGTATGCGAAGTTTCAAAGTAACACCAGTAGATACTACTGGTGCTGGCGATACCTTTAATGGTGCCTTTGCTACCGCTATTGTCAACAATAAAACGATTGAAGAAGCAGTTCATTATGGCAATGCTGCGGCCGCCCTCTCTATTCTTAAATTAGGTGCCCAAGAAGGCATGCCTACAGCTGATGAAGTAGCAGCCTTTATGGCTGAAAGGGGCTAATATGCAAAAAGGTGGTATTTTAAATAGTCACATTGCCAAAGTATTGGCTGATCTTGGTCATACCGATACCATTTGTATTGGTGATTGCGGTCTCCCTATTCCAGAGGGCGTTCAAAAAATCGACTTAGCCCTTGCCTTTGGTACACCTAGTTTTGAACAAGTTGTGCGACTATTAAAGGAGCATATGCAAGCAGAAGCTATTCATGTGGCAGAGCCAATTAAAACACAAAATCCTAAAAATTATGCAGTCCTTCAAGAATTATACCCTGAAGACCGCTATACTTGGAAACTAACCAGTCATGAAGACTTTAAAATAGCAACGAAACAATGTAAATGCATTATTCGCACTGGTGAAACTACACCTTATGCCAATGTAATTTTACAAGCCGATTGTATCTTTAACGAAGAAAAATAAGTATCCCTACAAACAATACGGCTAACCAAGATGTATTGTATGTAGAAAACCAATTCAGCAGGAGATTATAATGGAAATTAAAATGACCGGCATTGCCAAAGCGTTCGGTACTAACCAAGTGCTTAAAGACGTTAACATTACCTTAAAAGCCGGCGAAGTTCATGCCCTCATGGGTGAAAATGGGGCTGGTAAATCCACCCTGATGAACATACTCACAGGCCTTCATAAAGCCGATGCAGGGACAATCACAATAGATGGTGTAAATACTACCTATACGAGTCCTCGTGAAGCCGAAAAACATGGCATTGCCTTTATCCATCAAGAACTTAACATTTGGCCTAATTTAAGCTTATTAGAAAATCTATATTTAATGCAGCCTAAAACAAATGGTCTGGGCATGCTTAATAAACAAGCCATGCTCCAAGAAGCCAAAGCTAAATGCGAAGAAATGAAAATTGAATTGCCCCTTACCAAAGAAGCAGGCCTTTGTTCAGTAGGTCAACAGCAAATGGCTGAAATTTTACGAGTATTAATGCTGAATGCTAAGGTTGTTATCATGGACGAACCTTCAGCAGCCTTAACAGAGCGTGAAACAGCTACCCTCTTCCGTATGATGCGTCAATTAAAAGAACAGGGTGTTGCTATTGTCTACATTTCTCACCGCATGGAAGAAGTATTTAGTGAATGTGATGTAATTACCGTTATGCGTGATGGACACACCATTAGTACAAAGGCGGTTACCGATACGAATGTAGATGAAGTGGTTCGCGACATGGTAGGTCGCTCCATTGATGAATTCTATCCTGACCGCAGCACTATGCCAGAGGAAGTCATCCTTACCGTCAATGGCCTACAGCCTAAAGATTTTAGCCACACGATTTCCTTCGATTTACATAAAGGCGAAATTCTAGGTGTAGCTGGTCTCATGGGAGCTGGCCGTACAGAAATCATGCGGGCTATTTTTGGTATTGACTCCTACGATGGTGGCGAAATTATCTTGAATGGCAAACCCCTTCATTTTAAAAAGCCAGAAGATGCTATTAAAGCAGGGATTGCCTTTATTACAGAAGACCGCAAAGGGGAAGGTTTGATTTTAGATTTTTCCATTGGTTCAAATATTACCTTGCCAAATCTAAAACAAGTCTGCCCTACGCATGTATTAAACAAGAGTAAACTCTTTGAGTTTGCGGATACCTTATCAAAAAAATTAGGCGTTAAAACACAATCGGTTCATTTACCAGCCTCTTCCCTTTCTGGTGGGAATCAGCAAAAAGTCGTTATTGCCAAATGGATTGGCCTAGCACCATCGATTATCATCATGGATGAACCAACTCGTGGTATCGACATTGGGGCCAAACGCGACATTTATGACTTAATGAATGAATTAACTAGCCAAGGGGTCTCCATCATTATGGTGTCCTCAGAGCTACCAGAAGTATTAGGTATGAGCGATCGGGTCATGGTTATTCACGAAGGCGCTGTAGCGGGCATTTTAGACCGCACTAACGCTACCCCAGAATCTATCATGAACCTAGCTACAGGAGGACAATAATGAATCGAACTATGACAGACACTATTAAGAAATTAGGCCCCCTCATTGGCCTAATTGCCTTATTTATTATTATCGCTAGTCTTAATGACAGCTTTTTAGATTTTTCTAATTTACGTAACTTATTGCGTCAAGTCTCAATCAATGCCATTATCGCCTTTGGTATGACCTTTGTTATTCTAACAGCGGGCATTGATTTATCGGTAGGCTCCATCTTAGCCTTATCCAGTGCTATTATGGCTAACTTTATTGTAGGCGGTATGAATCCTGAAGTAGCCATTTTAGCGGCTGCTGGGGTCGGCATTATCTTAGGCGGTATTAACGGGATCGTCATTGCCTATGGAAAAGTAGCACCTTTTATTGCCACCTTAGCAACCATGACTATTTACCGTGGGGCTACCCTTGTTTTTACCGATGGTAATCCAATTAGTGGTCTTACAACAGACCCTATGTTCCACGCTTTTGGTCAAGGCGATATTGCAGGTTTACCAATTCCAGCTATCACGATGTTTCTTTCCTTCCTCATTCTATGGTTTGTTTTACAAAAGACTTCCTTAGGTCGACAAACCTATGCTGTAGGTGGTAGTGAAAAAGTTAGTTATATTGCAGGGATTAAAATTAATCGTGTAAAAATCTTTGCCTATGCCTTAACTGGTATGTTAAGTGCTATTGCGGGCGCTATTATTACCTCACGTCTTAATTCAGCGCAACCAACTGCTGGTATGGGCTATGAACTTGATGCTATCGCAGCCGTAGTACTTGGTGGCACAAGCCTAGCTGGTGGCCGTGGACACATCGTAGGCACATTAATTGGTGCCCTCATCATCGGTACTTTAAATAATGGCTTAAATATTCTCGACGTTTCCAGTTTCTATCAACAAATTGTAAAAGGTATTGTAATCTTACTTGCTGTCCTTGGGGACCGCAAAAAAGCGTAGGAGGTTAGAATGAAAAAATTATTAACAATCATCGTTGCTATGGTTCTCGTAATCGGCTTAATCGCTGGTTGTGGCTCTAGCTCTAATAGTGGCGGTGGCGACAAAAAACAAGGTACAATCGGTTTCTCTGTGTCTACCTTAAACAACCCATTCTTCGTTTCTTTAAAAGATGGCGTTGAAAAACAGGCTAAAGAATTAGGTCTTAAAGTTAAAATTGTAGACGCACAAAACGATCCAGCTAAACAGGCTAATGATGTAGCTGACTTATTAGAAAGTGGCGTATCCATTTTAATTGTTAATCCAGTAGACTCTGCCGCTATTGCTACTTCTGTAGAAGCTGCTAACGGTAAAAACATTCCTGTAATTACTGTTGACCGCTCTACTGATAAAGGTAAAGTTGTGGCTCATATTGCCTCTGATAATGTTAAAGGTGGCGAAATGGCTGCTCAGTTAATCGTTGATAAATTAGGTAATGGCGCTAAAGTAGCTGAAATCGAAGGTATTCCTGGTGCTTCTGCTACTCGTGAACGTGGCCAAGGCTTCCACAACGTAGCTGACAAATCTTTAGACGTAGTAGCTAAACAAAGTGCTGACTTTGACCGCACAAAAGGCTTAAACGTTTCTACAAATATTCTTCAAGCTAACCCTGATGTAAAAGCTATTTTCGCCCACAATGATGAAATGGCTCTAGGCGCTATTCAAGCGGCAAAATCAGCTGGTAAACAAATCTTCATCGTAGGCTTTGATGGCACGGAAGATGCTCAAAAAGCTGTAGAAGATGGTACTTTAGCAGCTACTGTAGCACAACAACCTGAATTAATGGGTAAAATTGCCGTTGACACTGCTTCTAAAGTTATCAAAGGTGAACAAGTAGACAGCAAAATTCCTGTAGAATTAAAAGTAATCACTAAATAGTAATTCCTTGAACAATCGATTGATAGAAACTTACATAGAAACTATTAAAAGCTCTCTATTGGCTACACTACGGTGTATCCAGCGGAGAGCTTTTCTTTTAACTAATTTTATCTACCTTAACTACCTTTGCCACTTTAACTGCTTCAGCTACTTTAACTATTTTATTTATTTTCACAACGGTAGTTACCCTACGTTTTGAACTATAAAAATACCAAATCATACGAAATATAAAATAAACGACAATATAAATTCAACATTCATGCAAAATTAGCATGAAATTCATACTCAAATCACATCAATCAACAAATAGACTATTTTATTCGTTTTCAAAGAGTGGTAAAATAGACAGTATATTAATTGTCGGATTTAACCGACCTGCCTCGGATGGCTTCGCCCTTCCGATAGATGAAAGGAGACATCAATTATGAGTAATTCTAATGTAACTGCTACTGACAAAAAGCTACTCGACCTTTTGGCCGCGGACGCAAGTATAACGCATGGCCAATTAGCCGCCATGCTAGGTGTAGCCGAAGCCGAGGTATCTGAACGTATTGCCGCCTTAGAAGCCCAAGGTATCATTAAGGGCTATCAAGCGGTTGTTGATTGGGAGGCTATTGATGCCAATAAAGCAACAGCCCTCATCCAATTACAAGTAACACCAGAACCTGACCAAGGCTTTGATAAATTGGCTCACCGCATTATGCAATTTGAAGAAGTGGAAGGGGTCTATCTCATGTCTGGTGGTTATGATTTAACCGTAGTTATCCAAGGCAAAAGCATGCGTGATATTGCCCTTTTTGTGGCCCGTCGTCTTTCCACCCTTGAAGGGGTGCGTGGCACAGGCACTCACTTCATTCTAAGTCGTTACAAAGATCGCAATGTAATCTACCATGATGAGGTACAAAAAGAAATAAGGAGCAATGTATTCTATGATTAATTATGATGAGTTTTTAAATCATGAGCTAGCTAATGTAAAACCATCTGGTATTCGCCGTTTTTTTGACATTGCTAACGAAATTGATAATGTTATATCACTCAGTATTGGGGAACCCGACTTTTCTACCCCTTGGCATATTCGTGAAGCGGGGATTGCGTCCCTAGAAAAAGGCAAAACTTGGTATTCACCAAATCGTGGTTTTGCCGATTTACGCGAAGAAATCAGCCATTGGTTCTCTCGTAAATATGGCGTTACTTATGAGCCCGCTACGGATATTTTAGTCAGTGTTGGTGGCTCAGAAGCAATTGATTTAGCCCTTCGCAGCTTAATCAATCCTGGCGACGAAGTGCTCATCCCTGTGCCTAGTTTTGTATGTTACACACCACTCACAGAAGTGGCTAAAGGCGTAGCAATCCAAGTAGAAACAAAGGCTGAAAATAATTTCCGCCTGACCGCTGAGGACATAGAGGCACATATAACACCAAGAACTAAAATCCTAGTGCTACCATTCCCTAATAACCCTACTGGCGCCGTTATGCGCCGTGAGCATTTAGAGGAAATTGCTAAGGTTATTGAAAAACATAATTTATTTGTCATTTCTGATGAGCTTTATAGCGAATTAACCTATGGTACTAATCCTCATGTAACAATTGCGGCTATTCCTGGTATGAAAGAGCGCACAATTGTAATCAATGGCTTCTCTAAAGCCTTCGCCATGACAGGTTGGCGCCTTGGTATTGCGGTAGGGCCAAAAGAAATTATTGCTCAAATGACCAAACTTCATCAATACGGCATCATGAGTGCCCCTTCAATCGCCCAATATGCAGCCATTGAGGCCCTTAAATATGGCGATAAAGACATTGAATATATGCGTGATCAATACGATATTCGTCGCCGCTTATTAGTAAATACCTTTAATGAACTTGGTTTAACTTGCTTTGAGCCAGAAGGGGCCTTCTACGTATTCCCTGATATTCGCTCTACAGGCTTTGACTCAGAGACATTCTGTGAAAAACTGCTTTATGCTAAACATGTTGCCATTGTTCCAGGTAACGCCTTTGGTGATTGTGGTGAGGGCTTCGTCCGCGTTGCTTACGCCAATTCCTTAGCCAATATTAAAGAAGCTTTAAAACGCATTAAAGAATTCTTAGTAGAAATAAAACAATAAATAATAACTAAAAAAGTAGGCACTAGCAATATTACTAGTACCTACTTTTTTTATTTTATAAACTTAATTATATATATTTCTTAGCCAATGTTTCAAATTCAGCAGCATGATCTTTAATCCAAATATCGTAAGGTTGACCTGCTTGATTTAATACTGTTGCTAACTCTGCAAAGAAGGCTGGCAAATCAGCAATAGTGATAGCCCCTAAAGGCTCACCAAAGGTAACAAAACCTAATTCATCACTGCCCCCCTTAAAGAGATTAAAGGCTGGCTGTGGTTTGCCATCTACTTGTTTCACAAAGCCATGAAGACCAAGCGTACCAATTTGATGCGTACCACAGGAAGATGGACAACCTGAAATATGAATTTTAGGCAATAGGCTATCATCAATTCCTTCTGCTGCTAAATGCGCTAGAATATCTTTATACGCAGATTGGGAATTTTGGAAACCAACTTGGCAACGAGCCGCCCCTACACAGCATACACTAGCAGCAAAAGCAGACGTAGAGCTATCATCCTTAATTAAATCATATACTTTGCGTGCTTCTGAAGCGGTTAAATTAATAAAATATGTCCCTTCTTCACTAGTCATGCGGGCTTCAGCACCTTCTAAAGAACCGACATATTGGAATACATCACGAGCCACTGCAGGCTGTGCATGGCCTCCTACGGGATGATAATATACATAATACAAGCCATCTTGTACTTGTTCACCAATGAGGCCTTTCGCAGCTGAAAGTTCTTCAGCTGTAAGTCGCTCCGTCCCTGTTTTAGTAATCGCTGTATTTGGTAAAGTGAAACTTAAATCCTCAGTACGTTTAACAAAAGTTAAGAACTTATTAAAAGCATCACGGAATTTATCCTCACCCATATCTGCTACCATGTAACGAGTGCGGTTCTTACTGCGCGTTTTATAATCCGCATTTTCAATAAAGGTGCGCACCATAGCTTTAATATAGTATAAAATATCGGCTGGAGCTACTTTTTCTGCCAATAAAATACCTTTACGCGGATTGCCACCTAAGCCACCACCAGCATATACGGTAAACGTACCATCTGGCTGCGCCCAGAACCCAAGATCCTTAAAGGTAACATGAGTTGTATTTTCAAGACCATTAGTAAAGGCGATTTTAAGTTTACGAGGCATTTTAAAATCAGGAACTAGCGTAAGAATATACTCACTTGCTACCTGTACATATGGTGTTATGTCAAAAGGTTCACCATCTACAACACCACGCAATGGGCTAGCTGCAATATTTCGTGGATGGTCACCACCACCGCCACGAGAATAAATGCCATGCGCATGACACTCTTTAAACATTTCAATCACTTGTGGTCCTTGCAAGCCATGAATTTGAATCGATTGGCCTGTTGTGAAATGAAGATGTGGTAATTCAAAGCGAGTAAACATATCTGCTAAAAAAGCTAATTGTTGTTGCGTAATACGTCCCCCTGGTAAACGCAACCGATACATAGCTGTATTAGCACCACGTTCTGCATAAGTTCCAAAAGGACCGGATAAGCCCTTATAGTCATTAACAGAAATTTCTTTGTTGAAAAATTGTTCACTAGTTTTAGCAAAGGTTGGTAAATCTTTGATGAGGCGTGCCTTCACCTCTTCGGTTAAAAATGCCATACTGTATCCCTCTCAATCTTTATACTGACATACTTATATCAAGATGACATAAAACTAATCCAATCGTAACACGTCCCCTGTACTGCGTCAATACTGAATGCAGTACAGGGGACTTAGTATTCTTATATATAGTTAGTTGTTTTATATATGTATGCAATCAATCTGCTTTTAACTCTGGAAAATAAATACTGCGTTGCACATCTAAACGATCAATAAAAATCCGTTCATCTTCAATGCCAGAAATTCGTAATTCATGAATCCATTGTTTCATAAAACCATGCCCGCCAAGCACAACAAAGCGTCCATTAGTAAATAACTGTGTCTCATCTAGAATATTACGTACTGTTTGCTCAAACGCATAGCGATTACTCTTAAAAATATAAGATACTCGCCCATCGTCTACCATGAGGTCTCGCAGCTCTTCAGTCGGTTCAACTACATTGACACAAATAATGGGGCCTTCGCCGCCAGCTTCTAGTACATCTCGTATAAAAGCATGCATACTCGATAAGCCAACACCTTGTGTTAATAAAACTAAAGGCCCTTCTGGCGGAACTGCTAAATGATTATTGACTTCTAATATAAATAAACTATCGCCCACTTCATAGGTAGCCAAATCGGCTTTAAAAATAGATGGATTATCTGGAATGCGCGTAGAAAATACCACTACCCCATCCTGTGGTCGTGTCGAAATAGACACAATACGTGTATATTTAGGGTCAAATGATGCCGTAGTAAATGTGGTAGACTCCTTTTGTCGGGTCGCTAAATCACAACCTTTAATACGGGAACCCATAGTAGGGTCCAAGCCCTCAAATAGCCCAATTTTCATATTAGCCCCACCAGCCCAAGTCATTCCGTCTGGGATGGCTAATGTATACGTTCTCATAGAGCGACCAAGGTGACGACACTCTAAAATTTCGGTAATTCGTACTGCCATAGGAGAAAACTCCTTTCCAACTTGCAGTGTATTTAACGTCGATAGGCACCTTGTTGCTTAGCCTTTGGCGCCTGTAAAATCAGGGACCACTTAATCCCCGCTTTTAAACCTCCTGGTGGTAATGCCTGTGAACGTTTACGTGTTCCTGTTAACTGCGTTGGTTCCCAGACTGTCCCCTGGGGCATCGATTGTACTGTTTTAGCTTGTGAAACTTGTGAAATTGCCGTGATTACTTTATCTAAGCTTGTATCACGAGTATTCCTTTCACGTGCTTTACTTTCTTGATTTTTTGTTTCCTGTGATGTTGTTATTAATATATCGCGCAATTCATCAACTGTAGATTTTCGATCTACCGAACGACGCTCCTGGTTGGAGGACGGTTTCGTCTCTAACACTGTTTTTTGATTATTAGCGGCCGGCGTCTCATCCTTGCGTTCCATCTTTATGCCATAGTACTCTTCCATAGCTTCCCAAGATAGTTCTCCTTTAGATGCTGTCTTCGGCTTAGCCTTTGGTCCTGGCCGAGACTGTTGCCCCGGCTCCGACCAATCATAAGGCTCTCGTTCTGTAGAATTCATATCTACTGAATCAGACTCACTTTGATTATCTTGTTGATGCTTTTGTCGCTTCTTCCGATTATTAAAAATCCCAAAACCTAATATTAATAAAAACAAGAGAAAGCCTAATGAATCCATAAATTAGCCTCCGCTACTTACTTCTTACGCCCATCTTGCTGTGTTGATAATTCTGCTGTTTCACCATCAGCAATGGTTTCACGCATCTTAGTATCAGCCATAATATTATTCATATTATAGTAATCCATAACACCCATATGACCATCGCGCAAAGCCTGTGATAAAGCTTGTGGTACTTCTGCTTGAGCTTCCACAACCTTTGCCTGCATTTCTTGGGTATACGCTCTCATTTCTTGTTCCTTAGCTACCGCCATAGCACGGCGTTCTTCAGCCTTCGCCTGAGCAATATTTTTATCTGCTTCAGCTTGATCTGTCATAAGTTGAGCACCAATATTACGTCCCACATCTACGTCCGCAATATCAATGGACAAGATTTCAAACGCTGACCCTGCATCAAGACCTTTATTCAATACAGTTCGAGAAATATGATCTGGATTTTCCAATACATCTGTATGCTCTTCGGAAGAACCTACTGTTGTTACGATACCTTCACCAACACGGGCGATAATAGTGGCTTCACCAGCACCACCCACTAAACGGTCAATGTTGGCACGTACCGTTACGCGAGCACGCACTTTAAGCTCAATACCATTTTTAGCAACTGCTGAAATGGTTGGCGTTTCAATCACTTTAGGATTTACACTCATCTGTACCGCTTCTAATACATCACGGCCAGCTAAGTCAATGGCGGCAGCTCGTTCAAAAGTCAACGGAATAGATGCTCGTTCAGCAGCAATTAAAGCATCAACTACCCGGTCAACATCACCACCCGCTAAATAATGGGCTTCTAACTGGTTTACATTGACAGTTAAGCCTGCCTTATTCGCCTTTACTAATGGTAGCACAATTTTCGATGGCGATACCCGACGTAAACGCATCCCAATGAGAGTAAAAATACCAACATTTACCCCAGCGGCTAACGCAGAAATCCACAGCCCTAAAGGGACAAAGTGGAAAAATAAAGAGATTACCACAACAGCAGCAAAAATAACAAAAATAAAGCTAAAGCTCAATAAATCTTCCATAATTCCTCCTCATTACACTTTTCTAACTACAATACGACCACCTGTTACTTCGACAACTACTACCTCTGTACCAGGTTCATAAAATTCACCATCCGTCACCACATCAACTGGTTTATCATCAAATAAAACCCGCCCTGCAGGACGTAATACTGATTGAGCTATACCCGTTTTACCAAGCAAATCGGTGCGTTCCTCATTACCGCTATAGCCCCGTTCTTTCGTAGATTCTAATGTCAAGGTTAACGCTTTACCAAGGCGACTATTAGGCGCTTTTTTTATAAGCCAAACACCTACAATCAAGGCAATAACTGCTACTACAGCGACTACCATAGCCGCGAGCATGCCAGCACCTAGATATAAATAGAGGGCCCCCAATAAAGCAATAACACCTAATAAACCAAATATACCAATACCTGGTACTACTGATTCAATACCAAGTAGAACTACGCCACCAATGACCAAATATGTGATCATGCCTCTCCTCCTTTCACCATTGTTTTAGGCTTATTTATATTATTCGATACAGATATAAAAAATACCTCTTTTATATCCCTTAAAATTTCAATGAATTAATAAAAAACGCTTTCCAGACCATATAGTACCAGAAAACGTTTCACAACTTATACTGTATTTTTTGTCGTCCGCTTTGGCCACTTTAATTGACTCACATCAATCCCTTCTAATTCAAGAAGTTTTACTTTAACTGCCAAACCACCAGTATAGCCTGTTAAATTGCGATTACTACCAATCACACGGTGACAAGGCACAATAATTGGGATTGGATTATGCCCTACTGCGCCACCAATTGCGCGCGCTCTAATTCCCATATTATTATCTTGCGGATATAATTTTTTAGCTAAATCTCCATATGTAATAAGAGAGCCTGCTGGAATCTGGCACAATGCTTGCCAAACAGACCGACGAAAGTCAGTACCAATAAAACGAATCGGTGGCAATTCCTTTGGAATATGCCCTTTAAAATACGCACTTAACCAAGCAAAAGTTTCATCGAAAATAGGCAAGGATGCCTCTTCTATTTTCAAAGTATCTGCTGGCAATGTATATTGTTGTGATGGCATAGTAAGACCCACTAAATACGTCCCATCACTATAGAGTGTAATAGAGCCTACTTCAGAAAAATCTTTCGTTTGTGAATATAAAATATCAGCCATAGGAATCTCCTTTACATTGGAATTGTACATTTTACTATATTTTGTCCATTTATAGGTGTACTTATGAGACAACTTATTTTATAATAGTCTTATAAATAAATTATACTAATTTAAGTTCGTACTTGTCTATGAAAGGAGTTTTATTATGAAACCAGTTTTCACTGAAAACGCCCCTAAAGCACTAGGCCCTTACTCTCAAGCTATTAAAGCCAATGGCTTTGTATTTATTTCTGGCCAAGGTGGCATCAATCCTGCAACAGGCAAATTAGTTGAAGGTGGCGTAGAAGCGGAAACATTACAAGCTATGAAAAATATTGAGGCTATTTTAAAAGAAGCTGGCACAGACTTCTCCAAAGTAATAAAAACAACTTGTTTCTTAGCCGACATTAATGACTTTGCTAAATTCAATGCAATTTATGCAGACTATTTTACTAGCAAACCAGCTCGTAGCTGTGTATCTGTTAAAGAATTACCAGCTAACTTTTCTGTAGAAGTAGAAGTTATCGCTATCGCTGAATAATAGATTTCTATTGCTCAAACTAATAAAAAGCACTTCCCCAAAACTAACTATGATTAGTTCCCAAAGGAAGTGCTTTTTTGTTTTACCCTATACACCGCTATATAATGGCAGTCGGATGCAACCACTCACTCCAAGTCAATTGAAAATTAGTATGATGATTTTGTTGTACATAACGATAAAACTTACGAATCATCAACGCTTTTTCTTCATAATAAGGAGCTTTCCAAGTATCCTCATCAGTGGTATATGCTACATTATTACCACCTAATACCTGCTGACGACTTAAAATATCTTCTAAAGGTACATTCGGATTTTTCATAATATCATACATAGCCATAAAAATAGTCGTTCGCCCTTTACCAGCTTCACAATGAAAATGAAGCCAACTATTCTTAGGCAAGGTCTTATAAAACGCAATAAATTTATCAATACTCATTTCATCAGGCCAAATATGATCTGTAGTAGCTAGCCGCAGATAATGTAGCCCTTGCTCTTTAGCTACCATCGCTTCAGTCTTAACAGACTCTACCATGATAGACTGTTCATTAATTGCTTCTTTTTCTTTATTTAAGGTAGCTAGCTGTAAGGTTGTCTGCGGTAAAGTAGCCAGCAACTCTTTTTCCTTATCTAAAATAGTAATCTGCTTTTCTCCTACATTGCCCCAATTACGCTTCCCATAATGGCTTATGGGAATTCCATTGACGAATACATGTGTTTCCTGTCGTAAATCAACTACATAAATAGGACCATCTGTTTTTGTTCGTAAAGTGCTGGCTAACTGCTTGAATTGAGCTTCTGTAGGCTGCCCACTACCCGACATTTGAGTATATGCTAAGCCCTTTCTGGATGGTGATACATCCTCAATACCTAATTTATAATGATCATGAGTAGTTCTAAAATTAACAGGTAATCTAGCTCCGTCTTTACTATCTTCACGCCACATATAAGGGGTATAGGGATTAACAAGTCGTTTATCTGCATATACCGCATTAGGATTAATCGCCTGCTTTGAAGTAAGCTGAATAGAATCTGCCACTGCTTTATGAGCGACTTCACTTTCAAGCCGGCTTTCTTGGGTTGGTAATGCTAGGCGAGGTATTGCAGCTTTAGGAAGTACTGCTTCCTGAGCAAAAGAAGTTCCATATACAGTAGTCCCTACAATGGTCATTAAAGCCGCCCTTTGCCATATAGCACTTGATTTTCGTTTCATAACGAATTCCTTTCATAAAACAAAAAAGCCTGTAAAGTATCAATTCACAGGCTTCTTCGTTTGTGTGTTGTGTTTGTGTGTTTGTGTGTTTTTTGTGTTTGTGTGTGTTTTTTTGTGTTTGTGTGTGTTTTTTTGTGCGTTTGTGTTTAGTGTGTGTTTTAGAGAGAGTCTTTAAAGCTAATGAAGCTTAAAAGGTTGCTTCTGGAATAGAAGCATGGGAAGGTTTCTGCGAATGTCCCTCTTCTTGTGGACTCCTATCTGGTTGATACTGACGCTCTTTGCTATGATGCGCTCTACGGTCATAATCAACTGGCATATGACCTGCATTGCTACGAGATGCTCCATACATAGTCTGCGGCATCAAGAAAATAGCTGCATTAGCTTCTACCTGATTATGTGCCATCGAACGTGCCCGTACCATATCATCATAGGCGGTCGGCATAGTATACGGCCTACGGTCTAAGCCCATTTCATGTGGACCTTTCATAGAAACACTTGTTTCTACTGCCTGAGGATGTGTGGTTGCTGGTTGTACCGCTGACGGCTCAGCAGCCAGTGATGTGCCCCAAAGCATGCCACCGAGTACACCTAGTACAGCAACCTTTCTCAGTAAACTTTGAGATGGTTCTTTCATACTAAGACTCCTTTGCTATACTATAAAAAAAGGGAAATTCTATAGCAATCTCTTACGATGAGCTTCGATACGAGGTGAAAACTCAATTTCTTGTAAGAGTTTCTTGCTATGTGTATAGAATACAGGGATAACATGAACTCCACATGTGAAAACCGTGAGAGTTATGTGAAGTTTTCTCATGAATACTCATCTATAATTCATGAACTTAAAATATTAACTATAAATAACAATAAGTCACTATAAGTGATATTCAGTCCTATAAGTAATGTTCAATCCTATAAATAACTTTTAATCACTATAAATAACTATCCATGTGTATATAAAATCACAACCTATAAATAAAAAATTAATATAGTCAAAAAGAGAGATTTTATTATATAGTATATACAGTAAGTGCAAGGAGGTAATCATGACAGATCAAGACTATATGCAAGAGGCCCTTGTTGAAGCCCGTAAAGCCTATGAATTAGGCGAAATTCCTATAGGAGCCATCATTGTAAAAGATGATACAATTATTTCACGACACCATAATCGCCGAGAATTAGATCATGATGCCACGGCTCATGCTGAAATTTTAGTCATTCGTAAGGCCTGTGAAATACTTGATCGTTGGCGGTTGACCGGTTGCACTCTTTATGTTACTATAGAGCCATGTCCGATGTGCGCTGGTGCCATTATTAACAGTCGAATTGACCGTGTTGTCTATGGCAGTAGTGATTACAAAGGAGGCGCTGTAGAATCTTTATTTAATGTACTCACACATCCTGGATTAAATCATGAGCCAGATATTTTAAGTGGTGTATTAGCTGATGAATGCAGTCAAATAATGAAAGATTTTTTCAAAGAGCGTCGTAAAAAACGGAGAAGTACCCAAGAGGCTGAAGGGTCCGCACTCGAAATGCGGTAGGTCGGCAAAACCGGCGCGGGGGTTCAAATCCCTCCTTCTCCGCCATCTATGTACCGTATTTTTCGATTAATTCCAATAATAATCAAACCTCTTACAATACTAGGTAACATCTAGTATCATAAGAGGTTTTTCTTTTTGTCAAATCATTAGAAATTAGCCATAGTTTTCAACTTTTTCCGTCTAATTACCGTCTTAAATTTGATTTATAACTGTTCATTCAGGTTTGATTTATAACGCTTGCAATATAATCTTTCAACCCAGTAAATACAAGGCTTTATACGAGAAAACTAGTTTCCGTCTAACCTATTTAAAGCTCTTAATATAGTTCTCAAACACTGGCGTAAATGCCTTACGTTCTACATCAGAAGTCACCATTATATAGGCTACTGGATTAGGCTCTTTTAAAATCATAGCCCCTTGTACATAAAATGGCAACTCAACGCCTTGCGCATTTACGAATAAACGGGTACCTGCTGTATATGTAGGATACTGTGTACCTTTTAATTCTGTCCAAGGTGTTTGATTTTCCATATCAACGGTTATATTCATACTTGGCGAATTAACAGCGCCATTTTGCAAAGTCCCTTGTAAAAACTTATTGACCTGTTGTTCACTTTGAAGCCACATAGTATTAATCATTGGCAACTGTTCTTTTACGAAAGCTGGATTTAATAGAGCAGAAAAGCCCTTTGTATTTTCTTGTGTTAACTCCATAGTAAATACATTAGCCGTTTTTAAAGATTTTTTATCTTTCAACTGCCACTGATAAGCATCAACCGCTTCACCTAATTTAAAATCCTTATTTTGAATTGCTTTCCCAGTTTCTTTAGTTGCTGTTTTTTCTATTAAATCAATATAACCTGGGATAAAAATACTATTTGATAAGCGGCTTACTGTTACATTACTTGGTAAATTAGCGGTACCTCCAATTACTTTCTGTGCTACCACTTTGCTATTAGTATTCGCTGACAAACTAGCTGCATTAACAGCTGGCACCGTACTAACTACCCCAACTAAGCAAGTAGCTGTTAGTGCCCATTTTTTCCATTGTTTCATTAATAAGCCCCCTATTTTAATTGTAAGATTCTTTCAAATTGTTGTTGCCAAAATTCGCCATCCGCATCATTAGCCATTACAATTGTAATAATCGGCCCAGTTGCTTCATAACGAATCATAGAAAAGCCTGCTGTTGGCACTTGATAGCCATCATAGATTATATTAGAACGCTGATGATTAAATACAAGTTTACCTAACGCCGTATTTTCCTTAATTTGCGGCACCGCATTAGCAGATAAGTTTTCTATTTTCATAGTTTTCAAAGTGGCTTCTTGTAAAGCTTGAACTTGAGTCATAAACTCTTTTTGTTCAGGTTTTACCCCTTGCATATCAAGACCACCCACAGCTTGTTGGTTCGCAAAACTTTGAGAAAACTGTTGCATTATCTGCATTGCATAGATATCTGAACTACCTAAATTTTTACCATTGGCAATCTTTTCACGATTTTGAATCTCAGACCAACGATATAATTCATTTGGATGATAACCTACTCGTTTATTTTGGTAAAAATCATCATATTGTTTTAATTCAGCCTGTAAAGTTTGCACAGCTTCCTTATTATTATCTTTTTCAGCAGCCTCTATCATCTGCAAAATCACCTTACGACTCAACTGATAGCCTTCTTCGCTATACACAATGGAATCAGGCTCTAACTGAACTTCAATTCCATAGGCCACATGATGAGCCTCAGCATCCTGTGCTTGAAACTGATACAGATTAAGATTTTTAATTGTATTTTTATTATATTCAGTCAAGATAGGCACATCTAAATTATCCTTTTGCGCCAAGCTACGTATAACCTGTGCGTACTGAACATTATACAAATCTATAATTTTACCATACAAGGATGGATCTGCCATATTAGCTTCCACCGTTTTCTTTAAGTCAAATACTTTAACCGTATTTCCTAAAGCGATTTGCTTACCATCCGTAGTCTGCCAAACATGGCTTCTCGTATCTATAGCTGTAACTGGCGCCAACGAGCTAGCATTTATGGTTTCAAAGTTGCCAGTTAAGACTGGCTTATTTTGAGACTGCCCATTAATAACAGTTGTATCAGCAGAAGCAGCGGCACTAGTATTCGCCAAAACTCCCACACCAATAGCAAGTGCTAATAGGAATTGCCGTTTATTTTTTAATTTCATAAATTCTCCCTCTTATAACTCTTGAATGAACTGTACAAAACGAGGTGCAAAGACCTCCTTTTCTACATCCGATGTAACTAATACATAAGCCACTGGATTTGGTTCCGTCAATACGACAGCACCTTGCAAGTAATATGGCAATTCTAGCCCATTAGCACCAGCAAAGAAACGAGTGCTTGCCATGTAGGCTGGATGGGTACTATGCGGTAATCGAGCCCATGGAGTTTGATCTTTCAACTCTGCTTTAGTATAAGCAAATGCAGATGCACCACTATTCATGGCTAATTCTTGCACTTTTTTATATAATTTACCATCACTTTGTAGCCATTGTGCATTTAAAGCAGGTAATTGACTATCAATAAATTCCTTATGTGCTAAATTAGATAAGCCCTTTGTCGTTTCTGGCGTCAATACTAATCCAAATACGGTAGCCGTCTTACGACCATCACTATCTTTTAATTGCCATTGATATACATCAGCTTTTTCACCAAGCCGATAGTCATTCATATAACGTAATTGTTTTTGTTGCCGTTCGTAAGCTTTTAAACTAGCTTCCCGCTCTTCACCGATTAATAACTTATTATCTTCCCAACTTCGTAACTGTGGCCCTCTAGCAATGTCTTCTTGTAATCCTTTTTCAATGAATTCAGCAAAAACTGGTACAAGAACGGTATCTGACAATCGGCGAATTGTTACATCTCTAGGTACTGTAATAGCCCCTTTATGGCCTAGCACTTCAACAGCTCCATCACTAATATAACTGGTTGTTACAGCTTGTGAGGTTGTACTCATTGTATTTTGGCTAGCTGCTTGTCCATAAAAAGGTATGCTAGCTACTAATAACGTGGCCACTAGTGCACTTCGTTTCCAAAAATTCATAACTATATCCTCCTTATTGAATTCCATAGGTTGCTTTTAATTGTTTTTCCCAATAATTAAAATCCCCATCATTCGTAACTAAGAAGGTAAATATAGGGCCTTCTTTTTCATAGCGAATCAAATTAATATTCCCTACAGGGATTTCATAACTATCAAAGGTAAGGGCCATACGACTATCTGAATATAACATCGTTCCTATATGAGAATTAACAGTTTTTATATCGCCCAATGTATCGGCATGGATGCCTGAGGTGGCGAAGAATTTCTGTAAACCTTCCCGAATCTTACCACTCATGATTAATTTTTCTTTAGCTCGTTCATTGCTCTGCGCCTCTTTAGCTAATTCTTTTTCATGATTTGCTAAATCGGCTACCATAGCGTTAACGAATTTATTTTTATATAAATTGAAAAATGCATTAAACGCCACTGGATCTTGCGAAGTTTTTACTGCTTGATAGCCCTCAATAGTTGCTTTGCGGAAACTATTTGGTTCATACGTAGTTGGATACGGTGCTAACCACGCTTCGTTTTCTGCCAATACGGACTTATTAAATTCTTTCATGAACTGCCAGGTATGAGGCATTTTGTCAGTATCACTGGATGAGCCAAATGTAGCAATATCAGATACATCACCAACAAAACCCGTAGCTTGCTGTGCAGATTGCAAAGAATCTAATAAGTTAACACCACTGCCACGTACAGCTGTACTCGAAGTCATCGACCCATCGACTTCTTTTTCAAGGAACTCCCATAAAGCTTTCGTTAATCGTAATTCAGCTCGTTCCCCTTGAATATAGTCTTTACCTAAAGCTAGATCAACTACATATGCCGTATGAACACCTTTTTCATCTTCCCCACGTAATTGATACGCATTCCAATCTCGGAAAATCTCACCTTGGAAGTTTTTTAATTCTGGCACATTAACTTCTTTAGTTTTGGCTAATTCACGAATATCATTTACATATTCATCGTTAAATTCCTTAGCTGAAAGAAAAGCCGTTCCATCTATCATGCCTTGAGGTGTTATCATACGTTTTAAATCAAATACAGTCACGCCCTGAGGTGTATTCAATCTCTTATTATCTACAGTAGTAAATACAGGACTTACCAATACAGGCTGAATCCCACTATTCATAGACAAGGCCGTAGCCTGATTTGTAGCGGTTTCACTAGCTGGTTCTATCGTTTTATCAACCTTCTCTTTCGAGGCTTGTGAGGCTTCACTTACGGCATATACCATTCCTAGCGTAGCCGTATTTACTTCGGCCCCTTGCACAACCGTGCCAATACTACTTCCTAAGAGAGCGGCCATTACTAACCCATATATATGTTTTCGTTGCATCTCACACACTCCTTTGCGGCTAATTAAAATTTGCTATATAATTAGTATATAACTAAAACGTATAATTTTCATGAATTATATAAATACTTAAATTTTCATACTTTCCCTGAAACGTAATTTACTCATGATGATTACGTTTTACTTTTTGCAATAATAATTCTTGTTTTAACTCATGAAGTTTATGGCTAATATTCACTTTCACTACTGGCGGACGATTTAAACGCAAGTATTCAGGCCATAATAATTTAATCTGCTCATTCGCATAACTTACAATATCAGGTAAACTTGGCAAATCATAAACCAATTCGCCCTTTTCAAAAATCGGCACTAATAAATCGACTACATCAAAACTATTCGCTTCTAAATGAGTACATTTCCATGGATACATAGGATTTTCAAAAGTATATGGCTTCGTTGTATCTATCGTTTCATCAATCAAACAAATCAAATCGCCAATCAATTTGCGATTACGCCGATTAATAAGACGTAATACCTTTTTACAACCAGGATTGGTCACTTTTTCGATATTATCGGAAAACTTCATAGTTGGCATAAATTGACCATCTTCATTCCACTGCCCAGCCAATTTATACACACCGCCTAAAGCAGAGGTACCATCAGCGGTAATGAGTTTTGTCCCTACGCCCCACGAGGTAATGGCACTATGTTGACTTTTCAAATCAGCAATGCGATGTTCATCTAAGTCATTAGACGCAAAAATAGTGGCATCTTCAAAACCTGCGTCTTTTAACATTTGAAAAGCTTCTTGGGATAGATATGATAAATCACCACTATCTAAGCGAATACCATACCCCTTAGGCATTGTACCGCCACGGCGTTCTTTAACCTCTTTAAATACTTGAATTGCATTAGGTACCCCTTGTTGTAAGGTATCATACGTATCCACTAATAAAACTAACATATTTTCGTATTGAGCCGCATACGAACGAAAGGCCGTCAATTCATCAGGAAAACTCATAATCCAACTATGAGCCATGGTACCTACAGGCTTAATGCCATATTGAGCGGCCGAATACACATTACTCGTACCATTAAAACCACCAATAATAGAGGCACGCGCACCATATACGGCTGCATTTGTGCCTTGCGCGCGACGCATACCAAATTCAGCTAAGCTATCATTACCAGCAACACTACGAATACGGCGCGCTTTGGTGGCAATTAAAGACTCATGATTCAAATACATGGATAGCGGTGTCTCGATAAGCATAGCTTCATCTTTAGGGGCTTCAATGCGAACTAACACTTCTCCAGGAAATACAATAGATCCTTCTGGTGCAGCATATACTGTACCAGTAAAACGAAACTCTTTTAAATATTCTAAAAAATCGTCTTCAAACAAACCTGTTTTTCGTAAATACGCAATATCTTCTTCATTGAACGATAGATGTTTTAAATAATCAATGACATGCTCTAACCCAGCGACTACCGTATACGCACCATTAAATGGATTTTTACGATAAAAACGGTCAAATACGCAAGGTGTACGATGTAAATTTTCTTTAAATAAGCCTTGCATCATGGTGAATTGATATAAATCTGTCAGTAACGCTTTACTAATCACGATAAATTCCTCATCTCTGCATAATCTAATATAGTAATAATTTACAAGCACTACTATTTAAGCTACAATTGTTAGTGCCTATCCTTATATAATTCTATGTTTATAGAAAGGAATCCTCTTTTTATGTTACAGGCTCGCTTATGTTTATTACTGACTGCCTTTGTTTGGGGCTCCACATTTGTAGCCCAGCGCTTAGCTTCTGATTTAGTAGGTCCACATACATATAATGCAACACGCTTTTTGTTAGGTGTATTAACTGTTAGTCCCTTACTAATTTTTATGAAACAAAGTGCACCGCCACAAAAAGCTAAGGTTTCTATTATATGGATTTCTTTATTATTGGGCTTTTTACTATTCTTAGGCGCCAGTTTACAACAATATGCTATCGCCTATACTACGGCCTCTAAAGCAGCCTTTCTTACGGCGCTTTATATTGTAATTGTACCTACCATCGGCCTTTTTATAGGGCAACAAATTAGCTTGCTCGCCTTAGCCGGCGTACTATGCTCAGTCATTGGGGCCGCCTTATTAAGTTTAAAAGAAAGTTTTATCCCCTCCTATGGAGATGGTATAATTTTAATCTCTACCCTCTTCTGGGCCTTACATATTGTCGTATTAAGTAAAGTCACCAAACAGTATAATCCCTTTAAACTAGCTATGGGGCAATTTTTTGGGTGCGCTTTATTTTCAGGCATCGCCGCCCTTTTATCTGAGCCATTTTCTTGGACAATTATTGAAAATTCGTGGCTCTTTATTGCTTGGGGCGGCATTCTATCCGCTGGTCTAGGCTTTACAGGCCAACTCTTAGGACAACGCCAATTACCAGCAACCCAAGCCTCCCTCATTATGAGCCTTGAAATCGTATTTGCTGGTGTTATGGGCTATTTTATTTTAGGTGAACGCCTTAATTATCAAGAAATATGGGGACTTATTGCTATGTGTACAGGTGTCTTATTAGCACAACTCCCTTGTCCCCCTTCTTTACATATTGGTCCCCTTTGTCGTCGAAAGGAGTAAGTATTGATGACATTTTCACAATTGTATCGACTAGCTCGACCTCGTACCTTAACGGCTGCTTTTAGCCCCGTCATTTTGGGCGCTACCTTTGCTAGCACAATGCATCCCCAAGCACAAAGTACGGCTTTGAGTATATTCTATACGCTTTTAATTTTAATTTGTGTCATGAGTGCCCAAATCGCCGCTAATATTTGGAATGAATATTTTGATTTCAAATCAGGCCTTGATCTAAATCAAGCGGCTGGCAATAGTGGAACCATAGTACGAGAAGGCATTTCACCGCTTCAAGTTAAACGCTTAGGCTATATTTTTACCATCACCCCCATTATCTTAGGCATCATATTAGCCGCCCAAGTATCTTGGTGGCTTATTCCCGCTGGTACTGTCTGTATCTTAATTAGTCTCTTTTATTCAGGCGGACCTAAACCTATCTCTCGAACACCATACGGTGAATTAGCTTCTGGTGTTGCCATGGGCTTTGCTATTGTCTATATCACAGCCTATACCTGGACAGGCACTTTGTTTTGGGATTTCTTAATTCCTGCCATACCTTCCACTATTTTAATTGGGAACATCATGATGACTAATAATTTACGAGATTTCAGTAATGATAAAGCCCATGGACGTCGTACCTTAGTCATTCTCCTCGGCAAAGATGAAGGCATTCGCCTACTGCGAGCTTTGTTTGTATTCTGTGTTATTTGGCTACTGCTATGGGCCCTTTTAGACAAACTGCCTTATGCTACATTATTAGGCGCCCTTGCTTTGATCCCCGCTTTTAAAAGCTCGGTTATCTTAGCGCGCTACGCCGATGTAGTAAAAATGAATGAAGCCATGAAATTTACCTCCATTAGCGTAACCATATATCACGTATTAGTAAGTGTAGGTCTGTTAATTGGATAAAAAAATATAAAAGAGCTGTAACAAAGCGGCGGATAAACGCCATCTTTTGTTACAGCTCTTTTTGTAGATAAATCAGTGTTTGATGAATATTATTGTTTCAAATATTGTAATGCAAATTCGGCATATAAAGCACTGCCACTAGGCAATACATCTTCATCTACATCAAAATTTGATGCATGGTGCACACAACATATGCCTTTCTCTTTATTGCGTGCCCCTAGGAAAGCAAATACACCTGGTACATGTTCTAAATATACGGAAAAGTCTTCTGCGCCCATTTCCTTTATCATAGGAACTAAAGCCTCTTCGCCCATAACTGCAGCCGCGGCCTTGCGAGCTAAATCATTTAGCGGTATATGTTCATTAATAAGCGGTGCCGGACCAAACACATACTCACAAGCTACTTCACAGCCATAAATGCTAGCAGCCTGTGTCGCTATATTTTCTATTAAAGTAGGAAGTTTTTCACGCAGTTCTCGATTAAAAGCCCGCGTTGTCCCCACTAATTCAACTGTATCTGCTAGTGAATCAACGGCGTTACCACCATTCATTTGACACACACTAACCACTAAGGTATCCTCTACGGTTTTATACCGAGTAACTAAACTCTGTAAGGCCACAACAATAGCTGACGCGGCTAGAATGCCATCTGCACCCTGTTCAGGCAATGCTATATCAGCAGATGTGCTCTTTACTTTAATAGTGAAACGATCACTGCAAGCCATTCGTTCGCCATCATCAATATTTACAGTACCTGCCTCTAACAAACTCCAAATATGCATACCAAAGATAGCATTTACATCCTGCAACACACCGCGTTCTACATAGCGACGAGATTCAGTCCCCACTTCTTCTCCCATCTGAAATAATAGTTTAACAGTACCTGCTATTTTATCTTTTTGTGCCATCAATAAATTAGCGGCCCCCAACAACATCGCCGTATGACAATCATGCCCACAAGCATGCATAACACCCGCATTTTTTGAGGCGTATGCTACTTCATTACTCTCTTGAATCGGCAATGCATCAATATCAGCGCGTAGCATAATAGTAGGTCCTTCACTAGCCCCTTTTATAGTCCCTACGCAACCAGTAATGTCTGAAAAAGTCTGAACCTCTACACCAAGGGATTGTAACTCTTCAACAATATGTTTCGTCGTTTCTACTTCCATTTTACTTAATTCAGGATTGGCATGTAAGAAACGCCGTTGTTCTATAATATATGGTTTTATGGCTTCTGCCAATTGTCTCATGCTCATATATACTCCATTTAAATTCACTACGTCTACTCTAATGTGCTAATTCTATGCTTTCACCTGTACAACACCACGGCAGCCTAAACCTAAGGCAACTGAATTCACTAATTCTTTCAACTCTTTGAAAATCATCTCACCTTGGCTCTTATCTTGTGCTAATAATAAGCCCCCAATTAAAACTGAATCCGCAATAATATTAAATTGCTTACCCGCTTTAATAGTTCCTAAGTTTAGGGCTAATGGATTACGCGGATCATTAACGCGGCTCACTAAGGACTGACAAGCTAAGACAATTGAACTCGCTGCTAAAATAGCATCATGTCCCAAATGAGGTGTTGACGCATGTGCGGAGGACCCTGTAATTTCTATCTCAAACGTTATTCGTTCAGAAAATTTCATATATAACTCCTTACTTATAAAGACTTCTTTTCTTTAATGTATATGCCTTAAAACAATACTTATGGTAAATAAATATTGCCACCTGGTCCTAATGGCCAATTAAAGAGAACCCATACGGTAATCATGATAACCCATACAATCGTAAAGAAAAATGAATACGGAATCATATTCGCAATAACGGTACCCATCCCTGCATCCTTTTCATATTTACGAACAAAACCTAATACTAATGGGAAATAATAGAATAAAGGTGACAATGGATTCGTAATAGAATCACCAATACGATAGGCAATTTGAGTTAAGGCCGGATCATACCCAAGCATCATCATCATAGGAACCATAATAGGTGCTAAAATCGCCCACTTAGCGGATGCAGAGCCAATAAAAATATTAACTATACAAGATACTAAAATTAAACCAATAATCAATGGAATTCCTGTAAAATCCCATGCTTGTAACGTACCCGCTCCTTTAATCGCTAGTACAGCCCCTAAATTAGACCAGTTAAAGTAATTTGTAAATTGTGCACAAAAGAAACAAAGTAAGATATAAGAAGAAATATCCTTAAAAGCTAGCGAAATATCACCAAATAAATCTTTATCATTCTTATATTTTCCTGACGCAAAGCCATACACACAACCAGGCACAAATAAAATAATCGTTACCAATAAAATAATACCTTCCATGAATGGCGATTTCGCATCCATAATAGAACCTGTTTCAGGATTTCCTAATAATGGCCGTTCACCAATACATAATAAAGCTACCACAATAATTGTAACAAGTAGCGCCAATAAGCCCTTGTTAACCGCTTTACTTTTCGTTTCAGTTAATGTAATGGACTCAGCATCTAACTCATATTTATCTAAATTTTCATTAGAAAAACGAGGCGCCATAATTTTTTCTGTAACAAACGTCCCTGTAATACTTAATAAGATACAAGATGCCACTAAAAAGTAATAGTTAATCGCCGGCGACCCTACATACTCTGGATCTACAATATGAGCTGCTGCTTCGGTGAACCCATATGCTAGGGAGTCGGACATACCAAGTAACAAATTAGCTGCAAAGCCTGCCGCTACACTAGCATACGCCGTAAATACGCCTAATAGAGGATTTCGACCCATGCCTAAGAAAATAGCCCCTGCTACTGGAGGCAACACAACAAAGGCAGCATCGCCTGCAATATTGCCATTAATACCTACAAAAATGATAACAAACGTTACCATTGCTTTGGAGGCGTCTCCTAGCATTTTCTGCATAAAGGCCGATAAAAAGCCACTTTTTTCTGCAACGCCAGCACCGATAACAGCAACTAGTACCATACCTAACGGAGCAAAATTAGAGAAATTGCTAACTGCCTTAGACCAAATTTGTCTAAAGCCATCAACGGAAAGCAAATTAACAATCTTAATCACCTTTTGCGTGCCAGGATGAACAGCCTCCACCCCTAAGTTGCCTAATACTGCGGAAATTAAAATCGTTATAGCCGCTAAAATAATAAACAAGGATGCCGGATCCGGTAGTTTATTACCAACGGTTTCTACACCACTTAAAAATAATTCCATAACCGTTTTCTTACTTTTTATATTTGGTTCTGCCATTCTCTCTCCTCCTCTATGACATACAACATAAATATAAACATAAACATAAAAATAAAAATAAAAATCTAATCAAGACCTCGTACTACTCTACGATTTGTACTACTATTTTGATTAGATTCCCCTTTTGAGTTTATTTTTCTATAGAATAATACTACCATTACAGAACAGTCCATGTCAACGAAACACTATTACATCTTATGTGAACTCTATACCAATTACGCATACCTCGAACTTTCTAAAAAACAAAAAAGCCTTACTGTGAGTGATTACCCAAAATAAGGCTTTTACTATTCATAAAACACTGTATCTGAAACGACGCCCCCAATTAGTCGTCCCAGTCCTTTTCTTGATTAGCCATCGAAAAACCTTCTTGGTTATTCATAGAATATCCATCCGTTCGTTCATAATCGATAGTCATATCATATTCTTTAACAGTTTGTGCCAAGCGTTTCACTAAGCCCCATGGAGTTTCAAGGGATAACTTAGCCTCTTCACCGACAAGGACCCACAAAATTTTATAATGCTTAGGCGCAACTTTTAAATGCTTTTCCCCTTTACCATCGGTAAAATAAATGACTAAGTCTGCTTGTAAATCATTGGCATATGCCACTACTGGTGTAAATAATGTGCTCCCACGAGCCGTTACACGAGGTTCTACATCTTGAATTTTCTTCACTGTATAAGTGCGTCGAATAATACTATCACACTCTACTACAGTAATTTCAAAGTCATAACTCTTTGTAATTTCAAGCACTTCTAGCATAGCTTGACGAAAGGCCCCATCTGTAATACTACCGCTACAATCTAAAGCTACTACAATTTTAGCACGCCGTTTTCGCAACGTACCACGTAACTCTAAACGCTCTGGCTGACGACGACTACGACGCGTGGTCGTTTTACGATGGCCATAAGCGACTGAGCCAATAAGGCGTTTCAAATAAACTGACCAAGGCAAACTAGCACGATGTTGCTTCATTTCACTAAGTAACCCCGCCAAATATCCTGGCAAATCACCTTTAGTTGAATTATCAACCACCTTATCAGTCAATTGCTGCTGTGAATCCCCATCCACTTGATCAGACTCAGCCCAAATATCATGACTTTTCGCTGCATCAAAAGAATCAGATACATCAGTAGATCTCATGGGCACATCACTTAAACCATCTTCCACTTCTGTAGCACCGTCCGTTTCACGCGCCATATCAATATGGGCTTGAATCTCATCTACATAATATTCCAATGGCTTAAAAGCTACTACATGAGTGCCAAAATTTTTATTTAACCATTTTACATCAATAGCCCCTGGTGGCAACGGTTCAATATAGTTATTCACCACAATATCCATAGCTAGGTTGATAGCTAAAGGTGTATACCGCTCATAGAGCCGCTTAGCACGAATGAGGTGCAAGGAAATAACATGCAAAATTTCATGCTTAATAGAACTCATCATTTGAGCCGGTGTCATATCAAGGAATATGAGAGGATTAAAGTACATAACATAACGACTACCTTTAAAATTAATCCCCGTGCCACTAGTCATAGTAAAGCGAATTTCCTGTCCTACCTGTAAAAAGAAATAGCCATAAAAAGAATCATTTTCAATTAATCGTAAATTTAATTTTGAAACGAATTTTAAAAATCGCTGTTTAAAATCTTCACTAGCTTCTAAATCAACCATGCCCACAGCTAAATCGCGTTTGCCTGCGGCTAATGCAGCGGCTTCTGTAATCGCATACCCAATAGAATTTGTATAGGCATTATCTTTAATCTCTTGAGCCCGCTGTAGCGCGTCTCGCTCTTGTTGCCAAGCTGTTACAATCTGCTTTGCTTCATTTAACAAAGCAACTCTTGTAGCTTCTAAAGGATCATTTGACGTAGGTGTGACAGTAACCACAGAATCCCGGCGAGTAACAATATCAATTTCACTATTAATAGACATTATAAACTCCGTTGTAAATCAAAAAAGGTATTTACAAAGTCATCACTTTTAATGGCTTCTGCATAAAACTTAGGAAAATTATTACGAATATCTTTCATTACTGCCATTTGCAAATCTTCTGGATACTGCTGCATGAATGTCATGAAGCGTCTCATTAAATCTTGTGCTGTTTTTTCATCCACAAATAACTGATGGGCCCGTAATTCCATATGTCTCATTAAATTTTTAGCAGTCAAATACAAACGAGTATGACTTTCTTTTTGCAAACGAGCAACAATGCCTTCCTCCAAAGTTTCGCCACTAAATACCTCATCAAAAGTAATCAATGGCTCATGATCAGCGGCAACAAAGCTCACAAACTCTTGTGCAATTACTTTACCCACATTACCACGAATAACATTAAAGAATACATCTTTTCCAACGGCATCTGGATTTTCTTTATACATGGCATATAAAGCAGACACACGCTCATAACTACGAGGGGTAGCATAAATATCGTCTTCGTTCATCTTATGCAAATATTCAGGATACGTACTAATGAATTCCATTACCATTGGTTCTAATTTAACTTCAGCCGCCCAATCAAGCCATTGCATATAATCTGGTTCCATTTGAAGCCATACAAAACGGTTCTGCTGTGCCACATCCATCTCTACTGTCTGATAATCATAACTATTAGTAGGATTCATGGCCGCTACAATATGAACATCTTTCCCTAACGTAAAACCATTAATTTCACGATTCAAGATTAAATTCATTAATTCTTGTTGTACCGCATGTTCACAGCGGTTAATTTCATCTATAAATAATAATACTGTGCGTCCTGCGGCTAATTCATCAGCAATCGTTTTTAATTTATAATGAATCGCATAAACGGTTACTTTTTCAGTAGCCATAGTGCCATCATCCAATTGACGAACAAAACTATCTACCGTAGGTAAGCCACCGATTTCCCCTTCTTTTAACAAATTCCCATCAATAGTCACCAACGCCCAATCTTTTTGAACAGCTAATTTATGAGCTAAAGAGGTTTTACCAATCCCGGTTTCACCAATCAACAACGGTACTTGACCTGCTGCCAACACTAATTCTACACTTTTCATTGTTTCAACAAAATTCATATATACTATCCTTCTTACCTTACTTTATTTTACTATTCTGTATTTTAATACTCTATTTTTATACGTTACTCTTTTTATAGTCTACTATTAAAACTTCAACAATTCATCAACCGCAACCCGTCGAGCTTTTTGACTACCATATTTATCAATCAAGCCTACTACATCCGCTTCAAAGCCTTTATTATGTTTACCAATATACGTACAGTTTATTAAATCTCGCACATATTGCTCAGTCGTGTTTTCATCAGCTAATACCACTTTTAAAGTTTCCTCTAAATAAATAGGTGGAATCATATAACCCGCTGGTAAATATTTAGTAATTAAGCTACTAATTGTAATGAAATGCAAAGCCTGATCAACCGTTACCTCCCCTAACAAACGAACAGCTTGAGGATCTAACGCTACGGCTAAATCAATAGCTGCTGCCGTAGGCTCTTTAATATAACTTAAGGCCTGATAATTTTGCTTAACCGCCGCTAATTGCACCGCTTCTGAGGGACTTTCAATAAATTTAATAGCATCATAATTAGAGGCCACTGCTTCCAACTGCAATTCCTCACTAGGGTTCTTTAAATATTGAATGGCCCAACCTGATTGTGCTAAGGCTATACGAATTAATCCTTCATCAGGATTATCAATAAGTTCTAAATTATTCCACCCTTTTGAAACTACGAGTTCTAACAATTCGCGGGATGGATTTTTAATGTATTGAATGGCGCGTGGCGCATTAGTCATCGCAATATCCACCATTTCAGGTGTAGGGTCTTTGATATATTGTAGTACCATGCCATTTTTGCGAAGTGCTGTCAATTTCATTTCCTCTGTAGGATTATCTATTTGTGCAATCGCATATGGATTGATACTTACAATACGTAAATTCTTTTCGTTATCCATGTGACTTCCTTACTCACTATTACTTGCATTTTAATTGCATTCTATTATATTGAATAATTTCGTTTATATGTATATGATACCATTTCTCAATGATTTTGTCGTTAAAAAATTATAAATAACAAAAAGAGCCCCCTCGGCCAATTGACCGAAGGGGCTCCTTCCCATTATATATACGGACTAGCGAGAATGTCCGTCACCAGTCAGCTCTTATTTTGTAGCTGCTGCGTAATGTTTATTTACTTGATCCCAGTTTACTAAGTTCCAGAAAGCTGTTACATAGTCAGGACGAGCATTCTTATATTTTAAATAATATGCATGTTCCCATACATCAAGGCCCAACACAGGTGTTTTACCTTCAGTTAATGGAGAATCCTGATTAGGTGTAGAAACAATCTCTAATTTACCATTGTTAACTACTAACCATGCCCAGCCAGAACCAAAACGACCTGCAGCCGCTTTGCCAAACTCAGCTTTAAAGTTTTCAAAGCTACCAAATGCTTCATCAATTGCACCAGCAATAGCACCAGTAGGGTTACCGCCAGCATTTGGAGCTAAAATGTTCCAGAAGAATGTGTGGTTCGCATGGCCGCCACCATTATTGCGCACAGCTGTACGAATATCTTCTGGCACTGCGTTCAAATCAGTAATTAACGCTTCTACGTCTTTTTCACCCAATTCTGGATGTTTTTCAATCGCAGCGTTTAAGTTCACAACATATGTGTTGTGGTGTTTATCATGATGAAAATGCATTGTTTCTGCATCAATATGCGGTTCTAAAGCTTCATAAGCGTATGGTAATTCTGGTAATGTGTATGCCATAAAAATACCTCCTCCCCCATATTGGGGTAAACATAATGTAGGATTCTTTATTATCCTACTCATATACATAACATATTAAAAATATTTGAAGTAAGTTTCAAAAACTAAATTCATATTTTTCTATCTTTCGATATATTAATGATAACATTTTTCATTTAGTTTGTCTATAACTAGTTTTAAAAATATCGATTTATTTTTCATAAAAAGAGTCATCTTCTAAAAATAGGTGAATAAATTATATATTTTACAAACATATTTAATGTCGATAACTATTGTGTTCCATGAAAGCTAAAACAATAATAATTCAAAATTTATAAACTCCTATCATTTCAGTATATATAGCAGATAAATACTGATTATAATTGGTCTATTAAAACATTTATAGGCAGAAAATCTTCTTTGTGCGAACAAAATAATCCATTCAGACAAACTTAAACTCAAACCTATAATCCCCTCTTACATAAATTATACAAAATCTAAACATAGATATTTAAATTTCAAATTATAAAACTTCTTCATTTCTTCATCTTTTATTTTTAGCATAGATTAAATCGAAAAATAATATCATTACAAATATTGAATTACTTATCAATACAGTATACACTTAAAGTATCTTAAACATTCTTTATTTCCTTAATGGAGGTGCTATAATGCAACATACTGCATGGAAAGGCTTCATTACAGGTGTATGGGATAAAGCCATCGATGTACGTGACTTTATCCAACGTAACTATAACCCCTATGTAGGGGACGACTCATTCCTAGTAGGTCCAACCGAACGGACACAACAACTCTGGCAAGAAGTATTACGCCTTTACGAAGAAGAAAAAGCTAAAGGTGGCGTACTCGACGCCGATACTGATGTAGCAACAGCAGTATCTTCCCATGGCCCAGGCTATATTATTAAAGACCTAGAGCAAATTGTAGGCCTACAAACAGACAAACCGTTAAAACGGGCTATGTTCCCTTATGGTGGCTTACGCACAGCCAAAATGGCCCTCAAAGAATACGGCTTTGACATGAATCCACAGCTGGAAGATTTCTTCCACAAACATCGAAAAACTCACAACGACGGCGTATTTGATGTGTATACGCCAGAAATGCGGGCTGCTCGTTCAGCTCATATTATTACAGGCCTACCAGACGCTTACAGCCGTGGCCGTATTATTGGCGACTATCGTCGTATTGCCTTATACGGGGTTGATCGCTTAATCGAGGAAAAAGAAAAAGAGTTTTCCATCACCATGGGCGACATGACCGCCACATTAATTCGTGACCGCGAAGAAATCCGTGATCAAATTCGTTCCTTAAAAGAACTAAAAGAAATGGCTGCTTCTTATGGCTTTGATATTAGCCATCCAGCCAAAGATACGAAAGAAGCCATTCAGTGGTTGTATTTTGGTTATTTAGGAGCCATCAAAGAGCAGAATGGCGCTGCTATGTCAATTGGCCGTAACACCGTTTTCTTAGATATCTATGCAGAACGAGACTTACAAACAGGCCATTATACAGAAGAAGAAATTCAAGAAATGGTCGACCATTTCATCATGAAGCTTCGCATGGTCCGCTTCGCACGTATCATTGAATACAATAACCTCTTTACAGGCGATCCTGTTTGGACTACTGAATCCATCGGCGGTATGGGATCTGATGGTCGTCCATTAGTATCTAAAATGGCCTTCCGCTATCTTCACACCTTAACTAACCTAGGACCTGCACCAGAGCCAAACTTAACAGTCCTCTGGTCCCCTCGTTTACCAGACGGTTTCAAACGCTTCTGTGCTAAATTGTCTATTGAAACCTCTTCTATTCAGTATGAGAACGATGAATTAATGCGACCTAACAGCGGTGATGATTACGCCATTGCGTGCTGTGTTTCACCAATGCGTATCGGTAAGGAAATGCAGTTCTTTGGTGCTCGTTGTAACCTTGCTAAATGCTTG
This sequence comes from Veillonella intestinalis, assembly GCF_943192895.1. Taxonomy (NCBI): domain Bacteria; kingdom Bacillati; phylum Bacillota; class Negativicutes; order Veillonellales; family Veillonellaceae; genus Veillonella; species Veillonella intestinalis. The sequence continues at coordinate 123,272 of NZ_CALPCB010000006.1, forward strand.
CTTTACGCCATCAATGGAGGTATTGATGAAAAGCTAAAGAAACAAATAGGTCCAAAATATCGCTCTATTACCTCTGAATATCTTGAATTTGACGAAGTAATGGAACGATTCGATGATATGATGGAATGGCTCGCTGGCGTATATGTGAATGCTCTCAATATCATTCACTATATGCACGATAAATACGCCTATGAAAAATTGGAAATGGCCCTCCATGACCGCAAAGTAACGCGCTGGTTCGCCACTGGGATTGCTGGTCTTTCAGTAGTTGCCGATTCCTTATCGGCTATTAAACATGCAAAAGTAAAACCAATTCGCGATGAAAATGGTATTGCTGTGGATTTTGAAATCACTGGCTACTTCCCTAAATATGGTAATGATGATGACCGCGTTGATGATTTAGCCGCTACAGTTGTATCGGCCTTTATGAATAAAATTCGTAAACATCCTACATACCGTGAAAGCATCCCAACTATGTCCCTCTTAACTATTACATCTAATGTAGTATATGGGAATGCCACAGGTAGCACTCCAGACGGACGTAAACAAGGTATGCCATTTGCACCAGGGGCTAATCCAATGCACGGCCGCGATTCACATGGCGCCGTTTCTTCTATGGCTTCCGTCGCGAAAATGCCTTGGCGTGATTGTAGTGATGGTATTTCCAATACATTCTCCATTATTCCTGATGCACTCGGTAAAAATGGGGAAACTATGATTCGCATGAGCGATTTAGACATTGATTTAGATCTTGATTCCATTTTACAAAGCGATTTACCTACCGACTTACCTGTTAATAATGAAAACTTAGCGTGCCGTGAGCCCAATGTTTCCATCGCTGAAAAGGAGGACAAATAATATGAGCAACCAACAACAAATTGACAATTTAGTAGAATTATTAGATGGTTATTCTGAAAAAGGTGGCCACCATCTTAACGTAAATGTATTTGACCGTGAAATGCTTCGCGATGCCCAACAACATCCTGAAAAATATCCACAACTTACAGTTCGTGTATCAGGCTACGCTGTACATTTCAACAAATTAACAAAACAGCAACAGGATGAAGTTATTTCCCGTACATTCCACGAACAAATGTAATAAATCCCCCTCCTCGCTGTAATATATAGCATAATAGGCTCCCCATTACGAGGAGCCTATTATCTTATTTTTAGAAAGGTAAACTATGATTGGACGAATTCACTCACTAGAAACTATGGGCACTGTTGACGGCCCTGGGGTACGTATGGTTCTATTTTTACAGGGCTGCCCTTTACGCTGTGCGTATTGCCACAATCCTGATACTTGGGATGCGCAGCAAGGTACAAATATAACCATCAAAGAAGTATGGGCACAATTTGAACGAAATCAAAGTTTCTATAAAAATGGTGGCCTTACCGTAACTGGTGGCGAAGCCCTAATGCAATTACCTTTTGTTATTGAATTATTCAAATATTTTAGAGCCCGTGGCGTGCACACCTGCCTTGATACAAGCGGCATCTATTTCGAAGAGAGCCAACGAGCAGCCTATGAAACTCTCATGTCCGTTACCAGTCTCGTTATTTTGGATATCAAAGAAATCGACGATACGAAACACAGAGAACTAACAGGCCAAAGCAATCAACAAATCTTACAATTTGCTCAGTTTATTGATGAACACCATGTACCAATTTGGATTCGCCATGTAGTAGTCCCTACAATTACAGATAATGCAGATCGTTGGTATCGTCTCGGTTTCTTTATTGGCCGTCTGAAAAACTTAGAAACTATAGACTGCCTCCCTTATCATGTAATGGGCCAAGCAAAATATAAAGAACTCGGCATTACCTATCGCTTAGACGGTATCCCACCTGCTAGCAAAGTATTAGCTAGTAAAGCCTCGGCTATTGTTTTAGAAGGTATCAAAGCCTATCGTAGACATTGGTGGAGTCCCTTACAATCTCCCTCTATCTAAATAAATACTTATAGTAAATCAAAGAAGAAATACTTCTCCCCTCCATACTACGACTTTGGCCAAAAGAGGATTGAAAGAAAAACCAACATAAATGACTAATGCTTCTCAGCCCTTATAAGCCAAGATTTAGTAATAATTGCCCTACATGTTCTTTGGCTTTTACACCACGATAAATATGAGTAAGAATGCCTTTTTCATCAATGACAAAAGTAGAGCGTTCAATACCAATTGATACTTTGCCATATAATTTTTTCTCTTTCATAACACCATAGGCATTACATAAAGTTTCTTCCGTATCAGCCAGTAAATCAAATTGCAAATCATATTTAGCTTTAAAATTAACATGACGTTTTACTGTATCTCGACTTACGCCAAGCACAACATAGCCTGCCTTTTTTAATGTTTCATAGGCCTCGTTAAATTGTTGTGCCTCTACAGAACAACCAGGTGTATTATCTTTAGGATAGAAGTACAAAATCACCTTTTGTCCCATTAATTCTTTTAAGCTAACAACTTCATTAGCATCATTCACAATTGAAAATTCAGGTGCTTTATCACCGACTTTTAAGTCTGCCATACATATCACTCCTTACATAGTTCATATCTTTTATTCCCAATTCAGTGCTTTTAACTATAGCCTTAATGATTAATTGTTGTACATATTATCATGTATGAAAAGGCTATTTTGTTCAGCTAGACTGATTGAGAATAGCTACTATTTATTATACTACGGGAGTAATAGAACTACCATACACATCTCTAAAATCATTTTCTTGTTTATTCATTTTGCTATTAACTCTAACTCGCTCAATTTTATGCCGATCATTATCTGCACCAGAAATGCGGTCAATTCTAACTCGATCCAAACTTAATTCACGTAGTTCATAATCAAATTCATTCACCAGCTGTTTCATTTCCACATCCATATGAGCTCCATTTTCCATAGCTCGATAAATAATAGCAGCAAATTCATAGCGCGTCATAGTTTTTTCACCCTTAAAAGTTCCGTCAGGATATCCAACTAAAAGACCTTTCTCTGCTAAAGTTTTTACATATTCATAAGCCCAATGCTGTTCTGGTACATCTTCAAAAAATACACCTTTAGTATTATATTGCTGCCCAGTAAAATTATTCAGTTGCTGTCGCAACGACTCAATCTGTTTATGTTGTGCTTTTACAATTGTTTTTAAGTCCTCTAAATCTTTAGCTATAGCTACTCGTGTATTAGTTACAGTACTCTTTTGGCCAAACTTCAAACTAATACTTGCATTAACCATATTTTCGCCATTTCCCATAGATCCAGCTATACTAAACATAGTATCTTCATTTGGTCGATAAAAGCTCCCTATTGCTATAGCATCAGCATTATTATAATTGCCATATCCTGCTGAAAATGTCCACTTATCATCAGGATCAAAATCCAATGGATGTAAGCCTGCTAATGCTGCCGCCCCAGCACCTACTTTATTAATTTTAGAATCTAAATGATTCACACGAGCATTAACATTATGTATTGCTTGTCGATTATTTTCAATATTAACAGTATTCTGAGTAATACGATTACTATTATTCTCTATTTTTAAAGTATTTTCTTTAATTCCTTTACTGTTTTTATCTATTTGTACTATATTTTCTTTAATCTGTGTGCTATTATTATCAATTTTCGTTATATTTTCTTTTACAGTTTCACTGACTATATTAATATCCTTACTATTCTTTTTAACATTATTTTGTAATTCATCTGATACTTTTATAGTATAGTTATGATTTTCATCATCACTAACTACTACTGAATCATCACCAGCACTAACTGTAGTAATCGTATCACTATCTACAATCGGCTTATTTTCTAACACAGTAATTCTATCTTCGTTAGACGTAATTTGTAATTGTAAATCCTCAACATCTTTTTTGCTTACATCAGCCGAAATAGTGTATGTAGTTGTATTGCCTTTCACTTCAGGTTTAATAGTTATATTATCTCCAGCTTTAACAATTGTATTCGTTACACTATTAGCGACAGCCTTTAATTGAGCTACATTAACAGCATCACTATTTTCTGTTCCGGCCGCCACATTTATAATTTGACGGCTTCCACTCTCATTACCAATAGAAATAGCAGCTAAGTCACCTTTCACCGTATTACGAATCTCATCTAAATCCGCAGACTTAGCAAACTCGAATCCATATACAGAGTTATTAACTACCGAAGCTTCACTAGCTACTGTAGCATTAAGTATAAAATTACGATTAGCCACCGAGTTAGAACCTAACGCTACAGCATTATCAACGACAATAGCCGTTGCTTTATTTCCAATAGCTACATTAGAAGATTTATCAGCACTTGCATTTGTACCTAATGCAATCGTGTTATAACCTAACGCATGAGCAGTATGCCCCATAGCAAGGGCATGATCATAAGCCTTTGTATCCCAGCCACCAATAGAAATACCGAATCCTTTTGCTTCAGCATCAAGTCCTAACGCAATAGCCGATTGGCCACTCACATTAGCTCTATAACCTATGCCAATACCGCTATTCGCAGAATTCAAATTCACACTATGTCCAATAACTACCGCAGCACCACTATTATTTATTATATTATTATTCCCAAATACAGCTAATGCCTCACTACTACCTAACTTGCCTTTTATACTATTACCATTCCCCATCATAACTGACTTAAATAGCTCTGTAGTATTACCAGTACCAACTAAAATGGCATTACTTACACCTATGGAAGCTTTATTACTCACACCTACTGCCACTGAAGAATTCCCCTTTAATTCATTTTCTATACCTACAGCAGTATCATTAAACTTCGTAATTTTATTTTTATAACCAATGGCCGTTGCTTGACTAATATCCTATTCATTATCAAATTCCACACTATTTTCAGTCCCATATATCGTAGCATTATTTACTATATTGACATCATTATCACTATTAAGCCCCGCACTATTTACATTATTTTTATATCCTACAACAGTACTAGTCTGTGTATATGCACTAACCTTATTATTTTCACCGCTTACATATGTAGTTTCTTGAACTGCATATGAATAAGGTATAGAATATCCCATAGTTAATACTGTTATTAATGTTCCTACTACTTTCTTATTTCTCATGCAAACCTCCAACCAACACACAAACAAAACTAATAATATAAATATTATCATATTTTAAAATATACAACAATTTTCAAATATAACTTATTTTATAAATTTCAAAATAATCACTAAACAAATACTAAACACAAAAAAAGAGCAATGTTTTTATTCATTGCTCTTGTAAATTTACTTATGTATTAAATGTTAATTCTTTACTCTTCCACAATATCATAAAGCTTTTTAAATATTTCTGGGTCACAAGGATATTCTTCACCATTAACACCTCTAATAACCCAATCACCAGGATTAGTTCTTACTACACCATTTAATGTCAATAAATATCTAGTCCCCTCTTCTCGAATTGCCGTTAGCTTATTAGGTTTATGACGAATAATCGTAGCTTTCTCACTATAACCCTTCTCATCATAATATAAAGCATGAGCTTCCGAAGCACAAAATTCCACTAGTATTTCTGAAATTATAATAGGATTTTGTTTTGATTTACACGTTTCAACTATATATCTTGCAAACTGCGGGTCAAAATTCAATTCTAATGGAACTTCATTGGTAGAGGGTTCTTCTTTATACACCTTTATTTGTAATAAGGTACTATCTATAACCAACCAACGATAGCCTAATTTATAAGCCCCAGCCAAAACACTAGCTAAATTTTCCTTTTCAGTCATCAGTTTCTCCTTTATAAAATGAAAGGACGGCAAATGCCGTCCCTATCTTATATTATACTTGCGATTGCCAATCTGCTGGATATGTAACATATACAAATCTAGCTTTTCCTTTTACAGAAAATTGAATCGGACTCCCCTTAGGAATTAATACTATTTCACCAGGTCCCGCTGTAATTGTTTCACCATTAATAATAATACTTAACTCTCCGGAAATAATATAATCAATTTCATCATAATTTAAAGTCCAATCAAATGTAGTGTCTTCCATAACCATAAGGCCACAACCTAATCTAGGACTTTCATCTAATGAAAATAAATCTTTAGTATATACCTTATCATTAGGATTACCCGTATCAAGACGGTCTGCTTCGGTTACATCAATTTGAGGTAGTTTTACAACCCCAACACCACTATTTGATATGTGTTTAGTCGCCATTAGTTTTTCAGTTACTATTTGACGAACTAAACTTTCAATCATATCGCGTGTCATATTACCCATTATATACTCCTTATTTTTTAGCTTTAGCCACAATATGTTTAGACATAAACATCGCTACTAAAATTGCAGTTACACCTGCAACAAGCTTACCTACAATCATTGGGAATATCATCTCTTTGGCTACACCTGCAGTAAAACCTAAGTGATCACCTAATACAAATGAAGCAGATACAGCAAATGCAACATTTAATATTTTACCACGAGTATCCATATCTTTTAGCATTTGAAACATTGGAATATTATTGGCTAAGGTCGCCACCATACCAGCAGCTGCAACTTCATTCATCCCTAAAGCAGCCCCCATTTTTAATAAAGGCTTATTAAATACTTTAGTAATAAAAGCAACTAAACAGAACGCACCTGCTAATGTTAATGCAATCCCACCAACAATCTCAATACCTTCTGTAACTGGAGCAATCCCTTCTATTACAGTAATACCAACTAATAATTGCAAAGCACCTAAAATAAGACCTAAAACAGCAACAATAACTACACCTTGACCAAATATAGTAAAACATTTAATCATTGTTTCTGGAATCATCCATAGCCCTAAAATTACAAGTAACGCAAAAATAACAATAGGAATTAAATTAACTAAAATCATGCTTAAATTCATGCCCGCTACAAGACCACCTGCCAAACATCCCAAGGGAATTGTAACGATACCACATAAAACACCTGTAGCCAAGTACTGATGATCTTCTTTATCAATAATTCCTAAGGCTACCGGAATAGTAAAGACAATAGTAGGTCCCATCATAGCGCCTAAAATTGTACCTGCAAACAGCCCCGCTTCTGGGGTTAAAGCCATCTGCTGAGCTAAAGCAAATCCACCCATATCATTCGCCAATAATGTTGTTGCAAACATAGAAGGATCAGCGCCTAACATAGCATAAACAGGTACTACAATAGGGCTTAACACTTGAGCTAAAATAGGTGCTATCGTAATAATACCAACCATTGACATTGCTAATGCACCCATAGCCATAATGCCTTCTTCAAACTTTTCACCTAAACCAAGCTTATTGCCAATACATTTATCTAAGCCCCCTATAATCATAAAAAGGACCATGATATACATAATAATTTCATTAATACTCATAGTTGTATCTCCTAACCATCTGTATCAATTGAGTCAATAACACCCACAATCATTGCATCAATTGGCGTATTCATATTCTCGGCTGATATTCTAGCTGCTTCACCTAATGCCACCAGTACAGTATCACCTATACCAGCACCAGCATTATCAGCTGCTACAAATGAATCTTTTTCAGTTATGCCATCAGCCTCTAAAGCCCTAACAATCATGAATTTCCAACCATTTAATTTATCATCTTTTCGAGTAGACCACAAGCTACCAATAACCTTAGCGACTAACACAATATCACTCCTTATAGTTTTAAATCATGTTCTCGCATATAATCACGAGCTAATGGGGTTAATCTCGCACCAATTGGCATTTTTTCACCATTTTGTTGTAGCTGAACTAACTTAGCTACTGTAATAAATATTGACTTACTACTTTTTATCGGCTGTGATATCTTAGAGTCTTTCTTCTTCAGTCTACTACAAACCTCTGTGCCAAATTGAATTCCATAACTTTCACAAGCATGTACAATTTCTCGCCACTGTTGTTTTAAAGCATATGGAAGGCGCTCTATATGAGTCGGCATTACAGGCCTTTGTTTGACAACTACAGGCTTTCCTTCTAAAATACACTGTATAATTTGCTTACTTTTTTCTGAATGAGGCATAAGGTACGCCACCTCACTCAGCTCCTCTAAAGTTAATTCATCGATGACTAAATCAGAGCTATTAGAATTTGTTGAATTACCCTTTGAAGTAGCCCCTATCATCATATGCATAGCCTCTGAGGACGGGTTCGATTTAAATACTTGATTTAAATTAGCATCTTTTTCACTGGCTACATATTGATTCCAAATTTTATCAGTAATAGTTTGGATGATAGATTCTAACTCACTTGTTTTCATAAACCACCCTCCTATTCGATAATCTCACCAAAATCGCCATCATGTAATCCACACGCATTAGCTTCGTCAAAATCAATATGCATATATGTGTGATACTTTGGACTAACTCGAATTACCACATCATCAAAAATAAGAGGTCGTGCTGTATTAGTTCTAACTTTTACAATTTGTCCATTCCTAACACCTAATATTTTTGCATCATCTTCTGCTACATGCACGTGTCGTTTAGCTACAATACAACCTTCAGTTAAAGAAATATGTCGTTCCTTATTTACGATAATAATACCTGCTGAACCTTTTAAATCACCGCTTTCCCTAACAGGTGCTTTAATTCCTAATGTTCTTGCATCAGTTAATGAAACTTCTACTTGTGATTGTTCTCTAACAGGACCCAAAATAACGACATTAGTAAACATGCCCTTTGGTCCAACTAGATTAACTCTTTCTTGACATACATATTGTCCTGGCTGGGAAAGATCTTTAACTTTAGTTAACTGATACCCTTCACCAAATAAACGATCTACGTCATTTTGACTTAAATGTATATGTCGACCTGAACCTTCAATAATGAATTTTTTATTATTCTCTATGCTCTTTTCTTCAAGTTGCTTTAATACTTTACTAACAATATCATCTACTAAATTCACTTAATCACCTCCTTAACGCTCATTATTAATAACCGCTATAATTTCTTTTGACCATGCAGTAAATGATTCTGATACTTGCGGAAATAGCTTTATCAATTCTTCTACATATTTCATTTGCCTTAATAATTCAGCTGTAGAATATTGCCAAGTCCGCCATGGGCATGATTTAAACTGAAAAGTTTGAGGCTTAATAGGTAATGACGTTTTTATCACTACAGTATAGCGTGACTGTTTAAACTGTTCGAGTAAATCTTGTTGTAATTTCCAATAATGCCATAAACTTTCATCAAAAAAAATATCTGGTAATAAAGGAAAATAGAATAACTCACGTAATTTAGCAATTTCATTATCGAGATTCATTAAATCACCACTTCTTATATTAGAAGTACCTGCTTGAATTTCTTTCTTAAAACTTCTTGGTGATGTTTCGCCATTGTTTATTTGCTTCACTTCGATTTGAAACTCTCGTAAATACGATTGAGCAGATGGCGTAATTATACTAGGCTCCGTCAACGTTAGTTGTTCTCCTCTATGAAGTTTTTTATGCCGTAATAATTGGCGTATATTATTTTCAGTAATTACTTTCATAGAAAACCCTTTCTTATAAATAGAGAGCGCCTTACGCGCTCTCTATTATTACTTACGCATTGCCCGTAATTTAATCAACGGTTAAATTATTCACTTTTTCCTGGCAAAATAGCATCTACTTCAGCATGTGGACGAGGAATTACATGAACAGAAAGAAGTTCCCCTACTCGTTCTGCAGCAGCTGCACCAGCATCTGTAGCAGCTTTTACAGCCCCTACATCACCACGAACCATAACTGTTACTAAACCACCACCAACTTGCTCTTTACCAATTAAAGTAACATTAGCAGCTTTTACCATTGCGTCAGCTGCTTCAATTGCGCCAACTAAACCTTTTGTTTCAATCATTCCTAATGCATTTGTGCTAGACATAGTGATTACCTCCTAAAGTAACTAATAATATGTTTAAAATAAAATATTTGTAATATATAAATTTTATAATTACCAATTTCTAATTAGCTTAACTTAGCCATAATTTGTTCAACAATAGCGCGAATAACTACTTCTTGCGATTCACACCCTAGAGTAGCTCCTACATGAATATCTGAAGATTCTGCTTTACGTAAATCATCTAATTCTCGCACACCATATGCCACTCGTCTTAAATTAAATAAATTTTGTGGTCCTACATTATCTGAAGTAGCACTGCCACCAACAGCCCCACAGCCTAACGTAAGCGAAGGTGTAATATTAGTAGTTGCTCCAATGCCCCCTAAAGCGCCAGGCGTATTAACAAGCAATCGAGATACCGGTTTGCGTAAACCAAATTCTTTTACAATATCGGCATTTTCAGTATGAATGATTAACGTATGACCAGCGCCTTCATTTTCTAATATCCGAATAGATAAGTCACAGGCCTCTTCCCAATTATCCACTGTATAAAAAGCAATAATTGGTGCTAGTTTTTCATGAGAATATGGATATTTAGGACCTACTCCCGTTTCTAGCGCAACCAATAAACGTCTATCAGCAGGAATATCTAAACCTACCAATTTAGCAATAACTTGGGCCGACTTACCAACGATAGCAGGATTCATAGTGCCATTAGCACGAAGAATAAAAGCTCCTAATCTAGCAGCCTCTTCTGGATCTAAAATATATGCTCCCTGAGCAACGAGTTCTTTCATAACAGCTTCTTTATTGACTGTTTCAACAATAATTGACTGCTCTGAAGCACAAATTGTACCATTATCAAATGTTTTAGAATCCATGATACGTTTTACTGCTAACTTAACATCTGCACTACGCTCAATATAAGCTGGCCCATTACCAGGTCCTACACCTAAAGCTGGTGTGCCTGACGAATAGGCTGCTTTTACCATTGCAGAGCCACCTGTCGCTAAAATTAAATCCGTATTATCGCTCTTCATTAATTCTGCTGTACCTTCCATAGTAGGCATTGTCATAAAAGATACAGCATCTTCTGGAGCACCTGCAGCTTTAAGTGCTTTACGAATAACTGCTACAGTCTCACCAATACATTTGATAGCAGTAGGATGCGGCGAAAATACAATACTATTAGCCGCTTTTAACGCAATAAGCGATTTAAAAATAACTGTTGATGTTGGATTGGTAGACGGTACTAGCCCCGCAATAACACCTACAGGAACCGCGACTTCCATTACTTTATTAGCACGATCGTCATTAACGACTCCTACAGTTTTCATATCTTTCATATACTCATATACTTGACGAGAAGCAAACGCATTTTTTAATACTTTATCTTCCCATTTACCAAATCCAGTTTCTTCATGAGCTAGCTTAGCTAAGCGAACGCGCTCATTATAAGCGGCTTCGCATACTACCTTAGTTATCTCATCAATCTGACTTTGACTAAGAGTAGCTAACTTTTTTTGTGCCTCTTTTGCTTTTGCTAAGAGAATCCGAACTTCTTGAACGGATTGTAAATCCTTATCAACTAAGTTCAAAATATTCCACCTCGTTTCACTTCTTCTATGATTACATCAATGAGGCTTTCTTTATTTGCAAACTTAATAGCAGTTCGTTTCATACCATGCACATTCATAGCATATGCTTTTTTACGTAAGTCAACGACTTTATATTTAGCTAGTTCTTCACGTAATCCGATTTCATCAATAGTTTCTGCTTTTACAACTGCCTCATCACTAACTAAATCCTTCACGCTAAAATTTGCATCTACTGTTTTATTTAAAACAGCTGAAACCTCATCATTTGACAGTTTTTTTGCTGTACTATTAGCATCAGCTTCAGCACTTTCCTGTAACTTACCACCCATTAATTTTGCCAATGCTTTATCAGCTCTTGGAATCACATGGCTTGTACAATAGCAATTTAATTGCTTAGCTATAACAACAGCAGCCTCCACAGCGGCTTGTACTGCGGCCACATCGCCAACAAGTAAAATTGTACGTCGACCACCACCAACGCGTTCCTCACTATTTAACGCTACATTAGCTGCCTTTAAAGCTGCATCAGCTGCACTAACAGCACCTAAGAAACCTCGTACTTCTACCATTCCTAGTGCCTTCATCAAAACCTCCTTAGTAGCTTAGTGGATTATCTGCTACATTCTGAATAGCTTGTGCAAAAGCTACACAGGCTGCTTTACAAGCAGATTGGCTACCAGTTAATAAACCGCCACCAAAGTTAGTTTCTGATGGAGGCCCATAGAATACACAAAGTCTAACATCTGCCGCTTTCAAAGCTGCATCAAGCCCCACCAGAGCTTCACACGGAGGCGCAATTAAATATGCAATTGCTTCACCTTCTGCAATATCGGCGGATTTAGATAAGAACCTACCAGATCTTGAAACAACATGTGCAAAATACGGTATAGAGCCATCATCATTAGCACTAATAAAACTTGCTTCTTCATTAATTACATGAACTGCTGTATCTAAACCACTTGTTACTTCTGCTGGACTTGGCCCTGCTAAAATTCCGATTACTTCGCCAGCTAATTTAGTGGATGCATTGCCTGCACCACCATAAAAGCTTTTTGCATAAACAACCTCAACTTCTGCCGTTTTAGTTGCCTCGTCTAATGCTACATAAGTAACATCATCACAATCAGCTGTAATAATCCCTAATGAGCGCTGACTCTTTGATAATCCTAGTTGTGATGCTAAGCCTGCATCAACATTAGGAATTATCTGAACGCTTAATACATTAGCACCTAGGCGTTGATTCTTCACAAACGTCCCTCCTCACTTTATTTCAATTCAATACCTGATTTTTTCTTTTCAAGCATATTTTTAATAATATCTGCAATATATGCACCTGCTTCTACAGCTGGAGTACCACCTTTATGAATATTAGATACTACAGTACGTCGAGATTCTGGCATCCCCACAGTTGGACGATAAGCAATATAAGCACTCATCGATTCAGCAGTTACAAGACCTGGACGCTCGCCAACGAATAAACAGACTACGTCAGCATCACTAATTTCACCAATAGGATCCATAGCAGGTACACGGCAATATTTAACAAATAAAACCTTATCAAAGTCTAAATTATATTTCTTAAGCCCTTGTTTCAATGAAGGGATTACATCACGAATATTAGCCTCAATTGCAGCAGAACTTAAACCATCCCCTACTACAACAACTAACTTAGCCCCTTTAGTTACATTTTGTCTAATAATTTCTGTATTAGCTTCATCAAACATACGACCATAATCAGGACGCGTAATATATTCATCCTTATTTTTGCAAATTGTTCGAACTGGTATAAAACCCATTTCTTCTACTAATTCAGGATTTACATCAGAGAATACTGCATCTTGTGCCGCTGCATGGTCTGCACGGAAACGAAGAACTGATTGCGTTTTATATCTTGTTCCACAACGCCCTACACCTAAACGAGCTGCCGTATAGCCCTTCATTTTCAAGTATCCTTCTTTATCCTTAGGCTCCTCAACTAATAATTGTTTCTTTAAATCCACTTCAGAAATGTCTGGCAAAATACCCGTTGGATCAATCGTACTCCCAACTTGAACCTTACTATTAGCTTGTGTACTACTTGAATTATTTATAGCCTGAGATTCATCTAAACCTTTAGCCTTCACTAATTCCCCTAAAATAGACTCTATCATTACTTTTAATTCAGTTTCATTCATTCCTATCACCTCACTTATTTTAAGAATGCCGAAGCATCGCCGGCGAGTGGAGTTAATTTACCATTTGACATAAAGCCCATTTTCTCAAGCCATAATTCAAATTCTTTAATAGGACGTAAATTAAACATATCACGAATCGTTGCCGTTTCATGGAAGCCTGTAGTTTGATAATTTAACATAATATCATCACCATGAGGGATACCCATAATATATGTACACCCAGCACTAGCTAATAAAATTGTTAAATTTTCCATGTCATTCTGATCTGCTTTCATATGGTTTGTATAACATACGTCACAACCCATAGATATACCGGTTAGTTTCCCCATAAAATGATCTTCCAGACCTGCACGAATTACTTGTTTAGAATCATATAAATATTCTGGTCCAATAAAACCAACTACAGTATTCACAATATATGGATCGAATTTTTTAGCAAATCCATAGCAGCGAGCCTCCATAGTTACCTGATCTGCACCATGATGAGCATCTGAGGACAATTCAGAACCTTGCCCCGTTTCAAAGTACATTACATTAGGTCCTGCTACTTGACCTTGTTCTAAAGCAAGTGCTTTAGCCTCTTCAATCGTAGCACCACTTAAACCAAATGCCGTATTTCCTTTTTCAGATCCTGCAATCGATTGAAATACAAGACCTGTAGGTGCGCCTTGACGAATAGCTTCCATCTGAGTTGTTACATGCGCTAATACACAAGTCTGTGTTGGAATTGCCCATTCGCTACGAAATTCTTCAAATTTATTTAAAATTCGTTTTACACTTTCAACAGAATCATCTACGGGATTTAAACCAATAACTGCATCACCTATACCGTAAGATAAACCTTCCATAACAGATGCCATAATTCCATCAATATTATCAGTTGTATGATTTGGCTGTAAACGCGCAGAAAATGTACCTGGTCTACCAATTGTAGTATTTGCTGTTTTTTCAATGCGAATTTTTTTAGCGCCTACAATTAAGTCCATATTAGACATTAGCTTACATACTGCTGCCACCATCTCAGATGTTAAGCCACGTGAAATAAATTTAATATCATTATCTGTAGTTGTATCTGACAAAATCCATTCACGAAGCTCTTCTACTGTCCAATTTTTAATTGAATTAAAAATTCGAGTATTTACTTGATCTACAATAATACGTGTTACTTCATCCTCTTCATAAGGCACAACAGGATTATTATATAAGTCATTCAATGTAAGTTGTGCTAATACAGTTTTTGCCGCTACACGTTCTTCTGCTGTAGTAGCAGCAACCCCAGCTAATCGGTCTCCCGATTTTTCTTCATTGGCTTTAGCTAATACTTCTTTCACAGAAGCAAACTCGTAAGTATTGCCAAAGAGTCGAGTTTTTAAAATCATGCGTTCATCACTCCTTTAATTAAATACTAATGTCTTAATAATGACCGGCAACACGTTGCCACCAGCCACAGGCGTACCTATATCTATGTAGTCTCCGTTCTCTGCTCGAATAGAGTCAATACATACAAAAGAACTTTTTTCTGGTAATAAAGCATATATACTATTACCTAAAGCTTTAGCCATATCTTCTGCAACAATAACAATTAATGGATATCCTTGCTCACGTAATGTAGATAATCCTTCTGTAATCCCAGCTGCATATCGTTGAATATCAGCAAACGAAGGAGATTTTAATCCCACTAACGAAAGTGCTACATTAGTATGTTGTCCATCAGTAACAAACCACTCTAATTTATTCTGGATTTGCTTAGCCATAGATACAGAATCTAAAGCTTCATCATCTTTAGCCAGTTTTAGTACTGGTATATTTTTAATCGGTAATATTTCCTCGGTATAACTAATAGTGGAACCACTAACCTCAGCAGTATGTGAGCCAGCACCAACTACTGTAGCTCGTATAGTTTCAACTGTATCTAATACTTTACAAGTATTAAAGAATTCTGACTCTCTAATTCTTTTGCCCAATAATAAACCTATGTCGCCAAATTGAAACCAGTCTGAAACTTGATCACTCCGAATACAATCAGCTACACCACCCGAAAAAGTTACAGCCTCTATGGATCCTGATTTCTTAAGTCCATGGTGCGTAATTAATAAATCATAAAATGGGGTTCCATCACCTAAACCAATAGACTGTTCCAGTGCCTTTACAAGCTCATCAATAACAGGCATTATATCCTCAGGCGTAACTCGTTTATTTAGGCCCAATGGCAAACCCATTTTCTCGATAATCGTCATAATTTTAGGTGCAATATAGGTTACCATCTTACTAGTAGGATCAATCTTCATAAGTCGTCCACCTATATCAAAACAACCTGTATCAATAACATCGCCGGCCTGAAAAACAGCTAAATTACTTGTTCCTCCACCAATATCAAAATTAACAATACTACCTCTATATTGCCGTGATAAGGATTCTGTACCTGCACCTTTCCCGGCAATAATACTTTCTAAATCAGGGCCTGCGGTAGCAACTACAAAATCACCTGCATATCCACTTAATGCCTGTAATACTTTAGCTGAATTTGACTTACGTGCAGTTTCTCCAGTAATAATAACAGCACCCATTTGAATATCTTCTTTTGCAATTCCAGCACGTTTATATTCTTTTGCAACAAACTCTTTAATTTGCTCTTCGTCAATTTCAGTCTGTGCTAATAGAGGTGTAAACATAATTTCACTTCTGTAAATTACTTTTTTATCAGATATTTCTATTCTAGGCACAGTAAAAGCTGACGCAAAATTCTCCACCGTCAATTCAGATAAAATTAATTGTGTAGTCGAAGTGCCTAAATCTATACCTACTGTTAACAATGTCTCTTTATTCATACATCCTCCTTTCTGAAGGATACAAAAAGGCGCTTAAGCACAAGAAAAAACTTACTTTCTTTTGCTTAAGCGCCTTTGCTTTTTGCTATACAACTACATCGTTGCTTTTTTGAAAACGAAAATTTACTTTCGTTCCCGATTTATTAGACTCAATATTTAATTTACCTTTTAACTTATCTTTTACATACCCATTAATTATTAATAAACCTAGACTATCTGCTTTGACAGTCTTTACATCGAAACCACAACCATCATCTGAAACTTCAATTGATATCATAGAATCTATAGCTTTACCTATAATTTGTACCTTACCAGATTGTTCTGGTAAATAAGCATGATCAAAGATATTTTGTAATAGTTCATTTACAATTAGTGAAACTGTTACTACTTGATCTGTAGTAATATAGACATTATCATCTACTTGCAAGAAGATTTCTATATCTCTAAAATTGCCAAACATATGATGAAAATTATGAATAACCGTCGTCAATGTTTGTTGCAATGAAGTATAACTATCTACTTGTTGTGACAACAATTCATGAGTTGATGCAATAGTCATAATTCTAGAAATACTATCATGTAAAACTTTTTTTGTTTCATCTAATTGAGCACGTCGCTCTTGAATTTTAAGAAGTGATACAATAGATTGCAAATTATTTTTTACACGATGATGAATCTCTTTAATTGCTACTGACTTCAGCACAATTTCTTCTTCACGTTTTTTAAACTCTGTAGTGTCTTGAATGATAACTACCAATCGCTGATTTGTTTTAATCCAACTATATTTTATAGTGAAATAATACTGTAAAAATCTAGTTTCAGCATCAAAAAACCAATTATTAGTAGCTCGCTCAGCTCGATACTTAATATAATCAAAAGTCAAATAATCTAATGTCAAATTATCATAAAACATACCAATAATTTCATCTCTATATCCTAATTGACGATATAATTGTTTTGCTCCTTCATTAGCCGTAACTAAATATCCATCACCATCAAAAATAAGCACATTTTCTGATAATCGGTCAACAAAAAAATTATCTGCCTCTTCTTCACCACGTATAATTGTACTCAACTTAGGCTCTGCTGTATTACCTACTGTCGGTGCACTAGCATCGGTTTCTATAATCAAAACACCTAGCGTTTTTTCTTTAAGCTTAATGGGATAAATACTTTGTGTAATCAATTTGCCTTCTTGCGAAACTGCAATTAAACCAATAGAATTTACCCCTGTTTGCATAGACCTCAAAACACCTGGTTCATTTTCTAATAAAGCATCCAAACCTACTACCTTATTAGCATACATGGATTCTTTAATTAATGGCTGTCTATGATACACCACTAACGCAGATTTACTCACTTCATTATAAATGTCAATAAAAACATCCGCATCAGGGTACAATACTGAATCCGCTAAATTATAAATTACTTTGACAAGCTCTTGAACTTCTTCAGATGTTAAATTAGAATACTCGACACATAATTCACGTAATACAGCCTCTTCTAAACTTGCTATATCATGGCTCATATTATTCACTATCCATTATAATTAACTCTGCAATTTCGCTCATTTTAGCCCGTCTATCCATACTTAAACGTCTTAATTTTTTATATGCTTCTTCTTCTGAAATATTAAATTCTTGACTCAAAATTCCCTTTGCCCGTTCAATGATTTTTCGTTCTTCCAGACGAGTCTTAAGATCTTCGATCTCCTGCTCAAGAGTTTCTGTATGTTGCCCTTTAGCAATGGCCATTTCAATTGTTGGAATTAAGGATTTCTCATCAATTGGCTTAATTAAATAACCTGTAGCACCAATTTTTTTAGCTTTCTCTGTATTTTCAAAATCACCATAAGCTGTTAAAAATACAATACTTTTAGCCAATTTATCCTGAGCAATTTTTTTGGCTGCCTTTAACCCATCCAACACAGGCATCTGAATATCCATTAATACTAAATCTGGTCGTACCTTTCGGCATACTTCTACCGCTTCAAAGCCATCGGCTGCTTCGCCACTTACTTCGTAGCCCGCTTCCGTCAAGATATCTTTAATATCTAACCGAGTTATTGGCTCATCATCGACAATAACTATAGTTCCTCGCATATATCTCCTTTATTTACTAAGTTCTTGTAATCTCACAACCTAGTGCAAATTTTAAAATTCCTTGTAACCCATCAACAACTGCACTCAAAGCAGTTTCAACTGAACTTACATCTCCATAAATAACAACTGAACCAGAAAATCTATCTACAAAACCAATCTTAACATCACCACTTTTTGTAGCAATATCAACAGCGATAATTGCTGCCTCAGCAGGTGTAATAGTTAAAATTCCTAATGCATTATACACATCACTTGGCAATCCTAGCTTACTATAAATCTCTTTTGCTGGATTGGCAATAATATGCGCCAACGTTATCTGTTTCCCAGGAACATATTCCTGAATCATGCGCTGTTTTTCTTCCATAGCCACTCCTTTTCATACCTACTAGTTATATGATTGCTTCTAGTAAAGCTTTAATATCACTTAAAGTAGGTACTCTCGGGTTAGCAGCCGTACAAGCATCAGCTAATGCAGCCTGAGCAATATCATCACTAGCAGCTAATACATCATTTGATTTAAACCCACATTCACTCAACGAAATAGGTACTTTTACGGTCTGCTGTAACTGCTTTATTTTTCTTACTAGTGCGGCAACTCCCATTCGCGGATTAGCCGAAGACGTCGCTCCAATAATATTTGCCAATCGAGTGTAACGTTTAGCCGCTTCACTCGTTGTTTGACTGCCATTAAAAGCCACAATATGAGGCAATAAAATCGCATTAATTCGGCCATGAGGAATATGAAAACGTCCACCAATTGCATGAGCCATACCATGATTCAAACCTAAATTAGTTAAATTAAATGCCATCCCAGCCATGCAAGAAGCTACATGCATTTGTTCTCTAGCCTCTACATTATCTCCATGCGTATAAGCTTCTGGCAAATATTTGAAAACAAGTTGAACTGCATATTCTACTAGAGCTTTAGCCATAACATTTTCATTAGAAGATACATAGGACTCAATCAAATGAACTAATACATCCATACCTGTATCAGCCGTGATAGCTGGAGGTACACTCAAAACTAACCGTGTATCTAAAATTGCAATATTGGGTTGAATTTCATCAGTTACTATAGGGTGTTTTATGCCAGATTCAGCTACTGTAATAACTGAGAAATTAGTAACTTCTGAGCCAGTTCCACTTGTTGTAGGTACTGCTACAAACTCAATATTACGTGTATTATCAACTTGCTTACTAAAGTATAACATAGCTTTTGCAGCGTCTATAGCCGAACCGCCGCCAACAGCAATAATAACATCTGGTTTGCTCTCTAAAACACGATTCACGCCAGCTGCTACTACTTCAGTAGGTGGATCTGGTACAATGTCACTAAAAATTGTAACTTCAGTATGTTTTAAGTTTTCAATAACTTGGTTAATCATGCCTGACTGAACCATAAAAGGGTCTGTCACAACAAAACTTTTTTTCACGGGGAGATCACGAAGTCCTTGCAACACATCTGCCCCGACCCATAAGGTCGTAGGAAATTTTATTTTCTGCATACATGTTCTCCTGTTTAACAAACAAAAAAAGAAGCCTTCACGGAACACACCTCTTCCGTTTAAGCTTCATTGCAAACCATGTACGCCGTTGTACACGAATAACCTTATAACCATAATTTATACTTTACCAAACAAAAAGTCAATGAATTTCATCATTTTTACTTATGCCTAATACGTATACATATCCTTTTTTTCGCATATTTCTTACGCATAATGCAGATGATTTATAAAACTACTAAAACATTTAACTACTATAACCCTATTAAATAAAGGCTTTTATTTATAATATAACAAAAGAGCATGAATCACATCATGCTCTTCATTTTAATAAGGACAATACCTCACTCCATTGTGTCTAATGTTTTCACCACTGAAAGCCTCGCATCATCCTTCACTGATTGCACTACCTTGTGCAAAACTAGACTAATACTGCCATTCAGTTCCTCGCATCAGACAATGAATTAGTAGCCCTTAAGGCCACAAAAACAACATCCTGTCTTACCTCGAAACAGCATGTGCGATGAAAATCACGAAAGACCTGACTTAGGCAAAGCCTTCACAGTGGCGGGACCGTGTTAGATTTTCACTAACTTCCATCGATGATTTCCATTTCTCTATTAATCTTATAGTAATAGTAGCACATATAATTTGCCAAGGCAAGCGCCTGTCACATTAAACACCGCTAATGTATTTCTACTTTCCATTATGAAATACTTCAGCACTACGACTATAATATATGTCTTCACGACCTTGTTTTGCATTGATATAACGAGCCAATGCATAAAAATAGTCAGAAAGTCGATTAACAAACATTACCAACTCTGACGACACTCTTGCGGTAGTTTGCAAACGAACTATCCTACGCTCTGCACGGCGAGCAATAGTACGAGCTACATGCATCATACTCGCTTCTGATGTGCCTCCTGGCAATATAAAACGATTGATTTCCGGAGCCGCTTCTGTATACACATCAATCCGTTCTTCTAGCCAACTTACTGCCCCATCTGGTAATGTAAGCGAACGATCTAAAGATTCTGGTGTGGCTAAATCAGTTCCTACATCAAACAAAAAGTGTTGTAAATATTGCAACTCGCTTCTTTCAGCAACAAAGTCTTCACTAAATTGAGAGATTGCATACCCTACCCATGAATTTAATTCATCTATTGTGCCATAACTTTCAACTCGATCTGAATCTTTTGCCACAGCTACGCCCCCCACTAAGCGAGTCATACCTTTATCTCCAGTTTTTGTGTAAATACGCATAAAAAGCTCCTTTCTTTATATACATCTAGGTATATTTAATAAACAAAATACCCTAATATAAATTAATCATATATTAGCTTCAATGCTGTTACTTACACCCCATTGTGTTACTTTGATAATACAAATAAGTAATCATTTTGTCAATTTCTTAATTTATATATTTCACTTATCTATTTACTTTTATCTATTTACTTTTTTATTAAATTGCGGTATCTTGAAATTACACACCAAATTAGACTCCTGTTTAACATTCCTTTTACAACTTAACTATTCATAAAAGGAGTGTCTTATGAAAAAGATTATGTTTATTGGTCCTATTGGCGTTGGTAAAACAACACTCACTCAACGTATTCAAGGGGCTGACATTACTTATGCCAAAACACAAACTGTACAGTTTCATGACAATATTATTGATACCCCTGGTGAATTTGTACAACATAGGCTCATGTATAACGCTCTATTAGTAACCTCTGCTGAGGCTGACATTTTAGGCTTCCTTATCTCAGCCAAAGAAAAAGAGCAAATGTTTCCACCTGGGTTTGCTAGTCTTTTTAATAAACCAGCTATAGGAATTATTACCAAAATGGATCTAGCCGATGAAACAGATGATATTAACTATATTGAAGAACAACTGCTAATGACAGGAGCTTCTCCAATTTTCAAAGTAGGCGCTCACGATGAAACTGGTATAAAATCACTATTAAACTATTTAAATTCTTTATAATAATAAAACGAGTGATAACAAAGTTATCACTCGTTTTTTCATTGCACTACAACTACCTCAATGGGCAAAGTAATTAATAAACCACACAATACAAGGCAAGGCAAATAGGTCAATCAAGAAAGCCCCGCACAAAGGAACAATGAGGAATGCCTTGGTCGATGGGCCATATTTTTCAGTAACAGCCTTCATATTCGCCATCGCATTTGGTGTCGCCCCAAGGCCATGCCCTGCCATCCCCGCACACATAATTACGGCATCGTAAGAACGACCAAGCATAGGGAATACTACATATAAACAATACAAAATCATGAAAAGTACTTGAGCACCTAAAACTACAAGCATTGGAATTGCTAAATCTACTAACTCCCAAAGTTTTAAGGTCATCAACGCCATAGACAAGAAGACACCTAAGCACACATCACCAATTAAATTAATTGTTGGCGTATGAAGTTTCACAATTTTTAATTGATCATTAAGGTTTCGCAAAATTACGGCAAAGAACATAGCCCCTACATAACTTGGTAAAGCAATCCCTAGAGATCCTTTTAACCAAGATGCAACCCATAGGCCTACACTCATACAGATGGCAATTACACCACTATGAAGCAAGAAAGAATGCGCCGATACTTCATTTGTTACATATTCGCTTTCTTCTGCAGTAGACGTCTCAGCTTTAGCTGAAGTACTACCCTCAGTAGCAGTGCCCTCTACAGCTACGTCTTCTAATTCCGTAGAGTGCAAATTATATTTATTTAGTAAATGCTTCGCCATTGGCCCACCAATTAAGCCCCCTGAAACAAGACCAAAGGTAGCTGCCGCCATAGCAACGGCCGTTGCACCATAAACACCCATCGCTTCCACTTCAGGACCAAAGGCACCTGCCGCACCATGACCACCTTCCATAGATACAGCGCCCATAAGTACTCCTAGTAGAGGATCGATACCTAATACTTGGGCCAAAGAAGTACCAATTAAATTTTGCATTAAAGATAACAACGCACAGAAGAACCAATATACAAGTAGTAATTTACCACCTTGTTTTACTAAGCGTAAACTAGCTATCAAACCAATAGTGGTAAAGAACGCCAAACTAAAAGGCACTTGTAATAAGGTATCCATTTTTACAAGTAAAAGTCCGGACTGTTGTAATACTAGCATAAGGATAGAAAATAATAAGCCCCCTGCTACTGGTGCAGGAATACAAAAACGACCTAAAATACTAATGCGATTTACTAGTACACGGCCAAACAATAATAGCAAAATAGCCAATGCTAGCGTAGCAATCATGTCTAGCTTAATGACTGGCACACCTTGCTCCCATAAAAATGACATACCTTTGCCCTCCTTTGTGTAACTACCCTAACATATATCACGCGGATATAATGTTTTAAATTTACTATTTACTAGCAAATTTAATTTTAATACGTCTAATATATTCTATCTTCATCTAAAATTCGTCTATTTTTAATTATAAGAGTCAAATTTTCCAATTTACTTTCAAACATACTCTTCAAATGAGCCTATGCTTTTATAGAAGAATTTTTATAAAGTTAATGGGCAAAATAATTAATGAACCATACGATACAAGGCACAGCAAATAAATCAACTAAGAATGCCCCGCACAATGGCACGATAAGGAAGGCCTTGGTAGATGGGCCAAACTGTTCCGTAACAGCTTTCATATTTGCCATCGCATTCGGTGTCGCCCCTAAACCATGACCAGCCATACCAGCACACATAATTACCGCATCATAGGACTTTCCTAATAATGGGAAAGCAATAAATAAATTATAGATAATCATAAACACAACTTGAGAGCCTAAAATTAAGAGCATTGGTAACGCTAAATCAGCTAATTCCCAAAGTTTTAAGGTCATCAACGCCATGGACAAGAAAATACCTAAGCATACATCACCAATAAGGCCAATTGTTGGTGTATGCAATTTAACAATTTTAAACTGGTCGTTTACATTACGTAAAAGTACAGCAAAGAACATGCCTCCTACATAACTAGGTACAGCAATACCAAAGGCTGTTTTTATCCAAGATGCCAATTCCAAGCCTACCACCATACATAAGGCCACTAACGCACCATGAATAATAAACACATGCGCTGCCACTTCATAGGAAACTTCTTCCCCTTCTGCCATTTGTTCTTTTGCTTCTACTGTAGTAGCTTCTTCAATAGTCGTGGCATCACCAGGCTGCGTCTTTCGATCTAAAACCGGTTTGCCTTCAGCCGCTTTTTCTTCTTCAACTTCAGTAGAATGTAAGTTATATTTTTGAATCAAAAAACGCGCAATTGGTCCCCCAATTAAGCCCCCTGAAACGAGGCCAAAAGTTGCCGCCGCCATAGCGACTGCGGTAGCACCATATACGCCCATAGCTTCTACTTCAGGCCCAAAAGCAGCCGCATTGCCATGGCCCCCTTCCATAGAAACAGCTCCCATTAGTACCCCAAGGAGTGGATCAAGACCTAATACTTCTGACCAAGTTACGCCAATCACATTTTGCATAAACGATAAAAAAGCACATAACGCCC
Source organism: Veillonella intestinalis (assembly GCF_943192895.1). NCBI lineage: Bacteria > Bacillati > Bacillota > Negativicutes > Veillonellales > Veillonellaceae > Veillonella > Veillonella intestinalis. The sequence continues at coordinate 147,813 of NZ_CALPCB010000006.1, forward strand.
AATAAAATAAAAGTAACTTGCCACCTTTTTTTACTAATCGCAAACTAGCAATTAACCCAATTGTAGCAAAGAAAGCCAACATAAAGGGCGTTTGTAATAACGTATCCATTTTAATTAATAAAATACCTGTTTGCTGTAAAATTAACATTAAGATGGAAAATAATACCCCCCCAGCTACAGGTGCAGGAATACAAAAACGACTTAGCAACGTAATACGATTAACTAAATAACGCCCTAATAATAGTAGCAACATAGCTAATGCCAACGTAGCCAACATATCGAGCTGAATCACTGGAACACCTTGTTCCCATACAAAAGACATAGTAAGGCCTCCTAACAAAACTACAACACATTAATCATACCTGACAAACATACTATACATTACTTCTATACATAATATTATTTCTCCTGCTTGATAATTAAATTTTTTAAAAATATAGAATATAGAATGTTTTAGCTAAATGTTACTTTCATGAAAACTGTACAAAATAATATATAATGCGTTATAATCATATTAAAGTAACAGAAACTTCTGTTACTTATTTATATTTTCTCTCTATATGAGATTTTACATGGCAAGGAGGTTTTCATATGAAATTCTTATCGTCCACCGTAACTACTGGCATTTCTTTTGGATCTGCCTTAGCTATGGTTATCAGCTATGCCAACTGGCATTCTATCCCTTGGGCTATTATCCACGGGATTTTTGGCTGGCTTTACGTTATCTACTATGCACTTTTCAAATAGGCTACTCACGTATCTACATAACACAAAAAGACTATCCTTGCCCTAGGTCAAGGATAGTCTTTTTATATTAACCCATATATTATTTATAAATTGTAGCATTCCAAACAAGCTATTATCAGTCTGCCCTATAATTTACATTTCATTACGACGGATTTTATCATAATTAAATAAAATATTCAGTACCACTGCTGTTAAAGCACCTACTACGATACCACTTTCTAATAAAATCCGAATCGCCGATGGAAATTGAGCGAATAAATTAGGTGTCACAGTTACACCAAGCCCTAACGTAATAGAACAAGCAGCAATAAGCATCGTATTTGAATCATTAAAATCAGCTTTTCCTAACATGCGAATCCCTGCAGAACACACCATGCCAAACATGGCAACCATGGCGCCCCCTAATACTGGGGTAGGAATAATCGTAGCTAACGCTGCAAATTTAGGCACTAAGCCTAAAATCACCAATAAAATACCACATACTACAATGACTATACTATTTCGTACCTTAGATAGTTCTACTAAACCTACATTTTGTGAAAAGGTAGTATAAGGGAAGGAGTTAAAAATACCACCAATAATAGATGCTAACCCCTCTGCCCGATATCCATGGGCTAAATCCTTAGGCGTCAATTTCCGCTCACAAATTTCACCAAGTGCTAAAAATACCCCGGTAGACTCTACCATACTTACCATCGCTACAATTGTCATGGTAAGAATCGCACTAGCGTGAAACGTTGGCAAGCCAAAGTAAAACGGTTGTGGAATATGAGCCCATGAAGCTTCCATAACAGGAGTTAAATCAACAAGGCCTAAGCATAAAGCTAATAAAGTACCAAATACTAACCCTAGTAGCACAGAAATAGCTTGAATATAGCCTTTAAATACACGATTTAAAATCAAAATAAAAGCTAGTACCAGAAAGCCTAAGGTTAGATTTAAAACGCTTCCAAAATCAGGGCTCCCCTGACCACCAGCCAAATTATTCATAGCTACTGGCACTAAAGTTACCCCAATAACGGTTACGATGGAGCCCGTTACTACTGGCGGGAAAAATCTAACTAATTTACCAAACCAATGGGAAATAAGAAATACAATAAGTCCAGAGGTAATAATAGCACCATAGATTGCACCCATGCCTAATTCCTTACCAATGGCAATCATAGGAAACACAGCGGTAAAGGTACAACCTAGTACAACCGGTAAACCAATACCAAAAAATCGGTTGCGCCAAACTTGCAATAATGTTGCAATCCCAGAGGTCAGTAAATCAGCCCCAATCAAATACGCAATCTGCATAGTGTCAAGGCCTAAACTACTACCTACAATAATAGGCACTATAACCGCCCCTGCATACATAGCTAATACATGTTGCAAACCTAAGAAAAAAGTTTGACTTTTTTGTAATTCCATCATTCAGCCTCCTTAGGTGTACGTGCTTTTAATTCAAGAGCCATTTTACCAGTTCCTTTACCATCAGGACTCCCATGAGTATAGCCCACTACATCAAAATATTCTGCACATGCCTCTGCAATTGCTTCGTAATCTTCATTCTTACTTTTAGTACAAGTAGAAATATGAACTACATCTACCCCTTTTTTCCGTAAGGTAGCTATCTTCTTAGCTAAATCACCACCTGAATGAGTAAAACCAACTAACTCAATTTCCTCATTTTCATAACGAGCAAACGAATCTCGTTTTCCCATAAAAGCACCTAAACAACCACCACAGGAGCAGCGTTGCATGGTATCTTCATTAACTAAAATTGCTATTTTTTTCATTCTATCTCCTTAACTTAATTAGACGAGTACTTACTTTATAGCTTACCACAAATATAAAATAATTTAGCACTTATAAACTATATTCCATAATTCATATTTTTCATTAATAAATTGCTTTTAAATCATTGATATTATTCAAGAAGAAGCGTACAATGAAACTATAATATCGTTCGGATTATAATTATATAAGGAGGTTTACTATGGCTTACACAACATTTCGCATTCCTAACACAATTATTCACGGCAATGACGCCCTCTGTCATCTAGCTAAACTTGAAGGTAAGCGCGCTACTATCGTAACTGGTGGCAACTCTATGCGCCGTTTCGGTTTCTTAGATGAAACTAAAGCCCAACTTGAAAAGGCAGGCATGGAAGTGCAAATCATTGACGGCGTAGAACCAGATCCCTCCATCAAAACCTGTATTGAAGGGGGCGCTAAAATGGCTGAATTTCAGCCAGACTGGATTGTGGCATTAGGTGGCGGCTCCCCTATGGATGCAGCCAAAATTATGTGGGTATACTATGAGTATCCAGGGTATGACTTTATGGAACTTGTAAAATTTAATTTCCCTAAATTGCGCACCAAAGCAAAGCTAATTTGTATTCCTTCCACTAGCGGCACCGCTTCTGAAATCACTGCTTTTAGTGTAATCACTGATACAGAAAATAATATTAAATATCCACTCGTATCACCAGATATGGTCCCTGATATTGCCCTCTTAGATAATCGTATCCCCGCTAAAATGCCACCACTTATTACGGCTCAAACTGGTATGGATGTTATGACTCATGCCGTTGAAGCCTATGTATCAAAAGCAGCCGATGACTACACTGACCCATTAGCACTTCATGCGATTCAACTTATTTTTGAATACTTAGAAACAGCTTACAAAGAGCCAGATAATATGGTCGCTCGTGAAAAAATCCACAACGCTTCCACTATGGCAGGTATGGCCTTTACGAACGCTTCGTTAGGCATTGTACACAGTATGGCACATAAAATTGGTGGTGAATTCCATCTTACTCACGGCGAAGCGAATGCCATCTTATTGCCATATATTATTCAATACAATAAAAAAGCTACCTCCAAATATGCTAAATTAGAAGGTATTTTAGGTATTGATAGCCTAGAAGATGCTATATGGAATCTAAACCAACGGCTTGGTCTAACACGAACTATTAAAGAAGGACAAAATACAGTAATTAGCGAAGCAGACTTTAATGCAGTGCTTGACCGTATGAGCCCACGGGCTGTCGAAGATGCTTGCACATTAACTAACCCACGTAAACCTACTGTAGAAGATATTAAAAAGATTTACGAAGCAGCCTATTATGGCAAACCTATCGACTTTTAATAGGTAATACAACAGAGTCTTAACTCATATAAACAAAATGTCTACTCACTTAAAAAAAATGATAAACGCGGTTTGAGCCCCTCGGTTCAAACCGCGTTTTTAATCACTACTTACATATCACTATAGCAAAGTATAAGGAATGGGTAATCCATTATAAAATTTTACTCGCACTATAGCTTTGTGCACATCAATATTACTGACCTACTTTTTGTACAATATAATCCATAAATGTCTTCATTGTATCCCATTTAGAATTATTATTACGATATACGAAGCAAACCTGTAAATTTAATGGCTTAGCTAGTGCATAAAAACCTTCCGTAATGCCTAACGTATCCAATAAGTGACGAGAAATTAACGCCCCCGCATCATTGCGTTGACAATAATCAATCATAGCATATGGATTAGACAAACGAACTAATTGAGGCAAGGATTGACGACCTTCTTCAGAGAAGTAAGATTTCAATCGATGACTCATAAAATATTTAGGCGGGTACATTACCATTGGATAATCTAATAATTCTTCACAAGTTAATTGCTTGTCTCCTAGAAATTCACGTCTTGGTGCATAATAAACAACCGAGTCTTCACGAATAGCAATACTTTCATAGCTACTCATATCCTTGTTATTTGGTAAGTAACAAGTTCCAATATCGATACGGTTTTCACGAAGATCTAGCAACATTTCCTCTTCTTCCATGTCATAAATGGAAATAGAGAAATTTGGATTAGCTTGTTGAAAATATGATACATGAGCATTCATCCGTACGTCGCCAATGCTACGCAAAATTCCGACATTTAACATAGGTCGTTCCAATTTATTCGCTAAACGGATGCTATGAATAGCTCGTTCTAGCGTTTCAATGATATGCTCCGCCTCTGGTAAGAACTTTTCACCTTCTGCTGTTAGTCGGCTACCACGAGTGGATCGGGCGATTAACTTAACCCCCACTAAGCGTTCCAATTTTTTCATCTGCGCACTAAAAGCAGATTGTGTAATGTTAGCAGCTTGAGCCGCTAACGTAAAATTGCCCATTTTGCTATACGTGATAAAACTTTGCAACTCTTGCAGAGTAGGTAGTTCATCCATTCGTATCATCTCCTTTTTACGCAATACATAATCATACGTTCATAATTAATACTAAAAAATACCCCCATTAATAATTGAAGGTATCTCTTTTTTCTTTACCTTAGTATACCATGTATTCATTAATTTAGAAAAGAGATAGATACAAAAATTTTACATTTTTATCACTTTAATGAATTAAAAGAGGCTTACTACAACTGAATTTATCAACTGTCTATTGTTAAATAACATTTATACTATACTAAAGCAATGAGATTATTTTCCCCTTTTTAATGTATATAATTAAAACAAACATAACTGTTAAATTTTCTTATAATTTTCTATTTCAAAAACCTGTCAGAAACTCATATATTTTTCACAATATGCAAAATATTGGCATATAAATTCAACAAAACTCTATTTTCTTCTATAAAGAGCTTTTAAAAAGCCCTTTGCACTATTTGTGTAAATACCTACTATAGAAGAATTGCAAAAAAGCTAGGAAATAATTGACACTGAACTTGTATTTGTGCTATTATTATCGAGTACCTTTCTGAGTACACTAATTTTATATTTTTTATTTTTAATCATGAGGTGATAATCACATGGCAACGAGAAGAGAAGCACGCTTTAAGTTATGTCGTCGCTTCGGTGTGAACGTTTTCGGTCACTCCAAAGCTTTAAAGCGCGTAAAAAAAGACCAACGTCAGAAAAAAATGTCTGAATATGGCACACAATTATTAGAAAAACAAAAAGTTAAAGCATACTACAACTTGCTAGAACGCCAGTTCGTACGCTATTATGATAAAGCGAAAAAAATGCAAGGTGTTACCGGCGAAAACATGTTAATCTTGTTAGAATGCCGTCTTGACAATCTTGTATATCGCATCGGTTTTGGTAACTCCATCCGTCAATCCCGTCAGATGGTTAACCATGGCCACGTTCTTGTTAACGGTCGTCGCGTAGACATTCCTTCCTACCAGTGCAAACCTGGTGATGTAATCGAACTTCGCGAAGCATCCCGTGACAACGAAATGTTCAAATCTAACTTCCAGGAACTTCGTTCTTTCGAACTTCCTTACATTACTAAAGAATTAGAAGCTTTCAAAGGTACTTTAACTCGCCTTCCTGAACGTGCTGAACTTCCAATCGAAGTTAACGAAACGCTCATCGTCGAATTGTACTCCAAATAATAGCTTGCTATTTCAAGCCTCCCTTTTGGGAGGCTTTTTTATTATAATGCGATGTAAACCAATTAGAATCATTTAAAATAATTATTTTAAATACTCATTTACAATAATCAGCAAGAACAATCAGTAAATCTAATCAGCAAAAGCAATCTGTAAAACTAATCAGCTAAAATACTAAGTAGAAAATCTACAAAAAAGCAACGGCTAGAAGTAAACTAATTAAGTCTACTCCTAGCCGTTTTTAGATTCTTTTTTATTTACTAAAATCAAATATTTCTACTCATTACAATTTGGTCTTGCTATTTGCTGAAATTGTTTATTTTTTGTACTCCCTATTTACTGCCATATATTTCAGTTTATTTTACTTCCACAATGGAGTAGCTTCGTGTACCTAAGCCTAATTGCTCAGCTCGTACTAAAGCAGCTTCCCAATCAGTTTCAGGCGCAATAGTATGGAAATGATCCCAACTTTTTTCTTCCTTTTCATCGAGCATACTACCTGGCATAGGTGGCTGCGCATTTACTTTATCCACACAAGCTTGATCTAAAGCCACTAAATCATAAGAGGCCATAATCCCTACGTCAGGTACGATTGGCATATCATTCTCACCATGGCAATCACAGTATGGTGATACATCCATAACAAAACTAATGTGGAATCGTGGACGATTGCGCACAATAGCCGCTGTATATTCAGCCATTTTTTCACTTAATACAGTATTGGCTTCATCCCACATTGGTGAAATCGCATCTACTGGACATACACCAACACAACGACCACAGCCCACACATTTTTCTTCAGTAATAAAAGACTTACCATCCGTAACATGAACCGCATCATGCGCACAATATTGTTCACATTTATGACAACCTACACAAATTTCTTGCTGTACAAATGGTTTGCCCGCACTATGCTGTTCCATTTTACCAGCTCGGGAGCCACCACCCATACCAATGTTTTTAATTACGCCACCAAAGCCAGCTGCTTCATGGCCCTTAAAATGAGTAAGCGAAATAATAATATCCGCATCCATTAACGCACGCCCAATTTTAGCTTCTTTTACATGCTTTCCATCTGGCACTGGCACCAATACTTCATCTAACCCCTTAAGCCCATCTGCAATGACTACATGAGCCCCTGTATTATATGGATTAAAACCATTTTGATACGCCGACTCTAAATGGTCAAGGGCATTTTTACGACCGCCTACATATAAAGTATTACAGTCTGTTAAGAATGGCTTGCCACCCCATTCTTTAATTAACTGAACGATTCGTGCTACATATTGAGGGCGAATAAAGGCTAAATTCCCTGGTTCTCCAAAATGTAATTTAATAGCCACATATTTATTGTTAAAATCAATTTTATCCATCCCTGCACGACGCACTAAGCGCTCTAATTTATCTAATAAACTTTCCCCTACTCGAGTCCGTAAGGACGTAAAAAATACCTCTGACATACCTATGCCATCTCCTTTACTTTTTACAAAGAAATTATAGCCTCCTCAGGCTCAATTAACTCTATTTATATTATATCAAATATAGCCGTAATTGAGAAAGAATTGATATATACCTTTTTATCAATTTAGCCCATATTCCTTTTATTTAATTTAGTCCATATTTCTTTTTATTCAATTTAGTCCATACTACTCTATTAAAAAAATAGGCTCCTTTGGATGTCCAGTGATTATATAAACATTATATAAATTAGAACCCATAAGAGCCTATCTTATCTAAATCTTTAATTTTTTAAATTACACAACACCATAAAACGCAACCACTTATCAATACCATACTAGCGATATGCTACACGTTCTGGCTGCATATCATGGAAATGTAAACGTTCTTTGGCTACCTGTTCCCATTCTGTCCCTGGTTTGCCATAATTAGCATAAGGATCAATAGCTAAACCACCACGAGGCGTAAATTTCCCCCACACTTCAATATATTTAGGGCTCATTAAGGCAATTAAGTCCTTCATAATAATATTTACACAATCTTCGTGAAAATCGCCATGATTGCGGAAACTAAACAAATAAAGCTTTAAGGACTTACTTTCTACTAAACGCTCATCAGGCACATAGGAAATATAAATTGTCGCAAAATCAGGCTGCCCAGTCATAGGACAAAGACTGGTAAATTCTGGACAATTAAATTTAACAAAGTAATCATTATTAGGATGTTTATTAGGAAATGCTTCTAGCACATCTGGCGCATAGTCAGTTGGATAGGTTGTACTTTGCCCTAATCCATGTACACCTTGCAATTCTTCACTTGTTCTACCGCTTGCCATATGATGGCACCTCCCTTTGTAAATCTATGTCATCCTCCACCACAACTGGTGTTGTACCCATAATTAAATGGCTAAAACGTTCTAAGCCATTTACAATAAAAAAGCTCACTACTGCAGAAATCCCTTGCCCCACTAATAAAGAGGATACTAATACTACATAAGGCACGCCTAAAATAGGAGATAGCCATAAAGGAACTACTAAACTTGGTACCAATGTAATAAATGGAATAACAATCCAATTACCAAGTCCCATCCGCTTCCCTAATACAATACCACTCGTAGTAACTAGACCTACTATACAGCCCCCAATGGCATCAATCGGACCTAAGCCCCCCATGATTAAATTACTAATCAAATTGCCAAAGCCAAAGGCCAAAATAGAAAATGGAAATAAAGCGGCCAAACCATATAGCGCCGTAGCAATACGCACCTGATATTGACCGAACGCAAAGCCTTGCGTGACCATCATAATCACAATATACAAGGCTAAACATAGACCTGAAATAGTCAGCTTTTTTGTTGTACTTAAAGTATTCATTTTTAAAATCTCCTTAGTTTTATTTAAAGACAGGATGGTTACGAACTGTCTCACTACATACATGCTAACAGGCGATACCTACGCATCGCCTGTTAGTGGTGTAACATCTACGACTTATTATATCATAAACTGTTACCGTATGTAATTGATTTTATATAGAAAAAGTTAAATTTACAAAAACTTGCTCACCTTTTCTATCACCAAATTCAATCTAATTATTTAAATTCATCGCATAAGCCTTGGAACATAGTTGCATCTGGTTTTACTACATCATGTACCAATGCACGAGCATGAGGTCCACCATTAGCATCAGCTAATGCTTTTTCGAAGCATGGTTTAGTTGTATCTTGATAAATTAAACCAGTCAATAACCCTTGATAGTCACCTAATGTTTTTAAAGCTTCTGCACGATTAGAAGGATCATAGCCTTCGATTTTTGTTAATGAAGTTAAGTTATCTTTAAAATAATCGTAACCATTACGTTTATTATATGTTACGCATGGGCTAAATACGTTAATGAAAGAGAACCCTTCATGTTGCATACCTTGTTTGATTAGTTCTACTAATTCAGCACGGTTTGTCATGTAGCCTTGTGCTACAAATGTAGCGCCCGCAGCAATTGCAGTTTCGCAAATTGGCAATGGAGACTCAAAGGAACCATGTGGTGATGTTTTTGTTACAAAACCAATGTCAGAACGAGGGGATGTTTGCCCTTTTGTTAAGCCATATACATGGTTGTCCATAACAACATAGGTAATATTTACATTACGTTTAAATGCATGGATAGTGTGTCCCATACCGATAGCGAAAGCATCACCGTCACCACCGCAAACAACAACATCTAAATCTTGGTTAGCTAATTTTACACCTTGTGCATATGGTAACGCACGACCATGTGTAGTATGGGCACCGTAAGCATAGAAATAGCCACCAATACGGCTAGAACAACCAATACCAGAGATAACAGCTAATTTTTCAGGAGAAATATCTAACTGAGTCACAGCATCAGTAATGGCCGCTTGTACCCCATAGTGACCACAACCAGGGCACCAGTTAGGGCGAATATCATTTCTAAAATCAGTCACTTGAGCCATATTATAAAACCTCCTTAATTGCTTTTTTAACATAGGTTGCTGTGAATGGATTACCATCATATTTTAAGCAACTATGGAGCTTACATTTATTAGGCATGTTAATACGGAATAAGTCAGCTAATTGTGCTGTTGCATTTTGTTCACAAATAACAACTTTTTTAGCTTTTTCATAGAAAAGCATAAGTTGTTCTTTAGGGAATGGTTTAATCAATCGAAGTTGTAAGTGGTTAACTTTAACACCTTCCGCTTCCAATTCAGCAGCAGCCTCTTCAATAGCACCACGGCTAGAAGCAATACCAATTACCAATACATCACACTCATCATGTTTAGCATTGTTAAGGAATGGTTCATATACATCAGCTACTGTACTCAACTTGCGAAGACGTTTGTCAGTTTGACTAACGTGCATAGTTGGTGCTTCTGCTGGTTTACCTTCTTCATTATGTTCAAGGCCAGTGGATAAGAATAAACCATTTTTCATACCAGGAATAGTACGAGGTGAAATACCATCTTCAGTTAATTCAAAACGTTTGAAGTAATGAGGACGTTCTAATTCTGGTAAATCTTCTTCTTTCATCATTTTGCCGCGTTCAATTGGCACACGGTTCAAATCAAAGGAAGGAACAGATTGTTTATTCAAACCTTGTTGTAAGTCAGGCATGAAGATAACTGGACATTGATAAATTTCAGCCAAGTTGAAGGCTTTTTGAATTTCATAGAAACATTCTTCAATACTAGTTGGCGAAATAACGATATTCGCATAGTCACCATGTGCATTATGACAAGCTGCATTAATATCGGACGTTTCAACTTTAGTTGCCATACCAGTGGATGGGCCAGAACGTTGTACGTCGATAACTAACATTGGTAATTCAGCCATGGATGCCATGGACAAGGATTCAGCCATAAGACTTAACCCAGGGCCAGACGTACAAGTAAAGCCACGCACACCAGCGTATACACCACCCATCGCAGTCATGCAGGCAGCAATTTCGTCTTCTGTTTGAACAACAGTCGCCCCAATTTTGTCCATTTTCTTAATCATGTATTCCATAACTTCAGAAGCTGGCGTGATTGGGTAGGATGCCATAAAACGAGAACCAGCAGCAATAGCACCTAACGCTAACGCTTCATTACCTAATAAGAACATCTGATCTTTAGGTTCTGGTACTGGTAATGTATCTACGTCGCCTTCACCGCGTTTTTCAACGATTAGAGTATAACCGTCTTCAAAAGCGCTTAAGTTTTTATCAATTACGTCTTGTGATTTTTTAGCAAAACGTTCTGAAATAGCTTTCTTAAATGGAGCTTTATCAAATCCTAAGAGAGCTACAGACATACCTAATGCTACAATATTACGCATTAGCAAAGAGCCTTGTTTCATAGCTGTTTCAGTAATAGGTACAGCTAAGCAAGTAACTGGTGCCCCTTCAAATTTAGAGAAGTCAGGGTTTACTTTGCTATCGCAAATAATGTAACCACCATTACGAACTTCATTACCGTGCATATCAACGGTTTCTTGGTCTAATGCTACCAAGAAGTCAACGGATTCGCCAACAGTCATAATCTGTTCTAACGCAATGCGCAATGCAAAGGTTGTATGCCCGCCTTTAATACGAGATGCAAAGAGACGTTGGCTGTATAAAGAGTACCCCTCTTTAGCTAAGATTGTGGCCATAATTTCGCCGCAGCTTTCGATACCTTCGCCCTGCTGGCCACCCATTTTCCAGATAAAATCTTTACGTTTTTGCAAAAGATTCACCCTCCTTAGGATTAAACATTACATGGTATAGTGGATCTGTAAAATCTTTCAACTACTTATCATTTTAACATTTTTATACAAAATCAGCAAACAACTTCTCACAATCTAAGGTTTCCATTATGACTAGCCTGCAAGGCTAATTATAGCTTATAAATTACGTACATTCTATAGTGTATAAAATATATCATCAGGATATCAAACGGAATATTAATTCTTCATTTATTAATTTTTATACTCTATAATGAATTTTTTAGATATACATTTTACTATGAAATGTATTGCTCACTAAGAAGTAAAAAAGGCGTATCTATAGTCATAGTATGCCATCCATACCACTCAAATAGATACGCCTTTTAGAATCATCTAAACTACAATACGTCCATATAAATTTTATATTTTATTAATTTTAAATGCAAAGATTCAACTAACAAAACTAGAATTTAACTCATTATATTAGTAATTTGATTTAAACCATTCAGTAATGAAATATCTCAATCTAAGAAAATATCATACTAAATTAAGGAATTATAACCATGCCTATGAGCAAATGATATATCCCTACTCTTTTGTACCCTTTTACTATACTAAAACAATTTAGAATAATCAGCCTAATTCAATTAGTTTAGCGCCCTAGTGATTTCAATACTTCAGTCCGCCTAGTTTCATCAAAAAATATCTCTTCCAAGCATAAGCCTTGAGCTGGTGCTGTTTTTCCGATACAGCGCCGATCACGCTGCGCTAATAAATCGGGAATTGCCTCTGGTTGAATGCGCCCAAGCCCTACATCTACTATAAGACCTGCAATATTACGAACCATATGATACAAAAAACCATCGCCAATTACGTGTAAACGTAGTGTATCCCCTTCAAACAAAGGAACAACCGCATATATAGTTTTAACTGGATTGGCCGGTGTTGAGTTAGCCCCTTGCAAGGTTGTAAAATCATGCGTACCTTCTAAATAGCGAGCAGCCAACAAGATAGCCTCATGATTCAAAGGCTTTTTCACATGCCAATGATAGCGCATATTCAAGGGATCGGCTACAACATCATTATAAATAGTATATACATATTCCTTCCCTACAATATTCCAACGGGGTTTCCAATCTAAGGGAATTTCTTCGGCTCGTCGTATGACAATATAAGGTGGTAAATGAGCAATTAGGGCACGAGTTAAATTTTCTACGGGAATTCGTCCTGATGTAAAAAAAGTAACGACCTGAAAACGAGCATGTACCCCTGCATCAGTGCGAGAAGCACCATAAATAGAAATAGGCTCATTACACACACGACTTAACGCCTTTTCTAAACAATCTTGCACCGTAATCCCATTCTGTTGACTTTGATAGCCATTTAATTCCGTGCCATCATAGGCAACAATTAAGCGTATATTACGTTGTACTATTTCCAATGCAAGCTCCTTAAATTGTAATTGGGAAAAACCGCAATACTAAAAGTACACCTGTCACTACAAGTATACCCGCAACACCAATGTAATCATACGAAGTAATGGTCAATTCACGCATACGAGTACGATTCTGCCCCCCACGATAACAACGGGCTTCCATAGCAACGGCTAATTCATCAGCTCGGCGAAAGGCACTGATAAATAAAGGGACTAATAACGGTACCATATTCTTAGCCCGCTTAATAATACTCCCAGTCGTAAAATCAGCGCCCCTTGAAGCTTGTGCTTTCATAATGCGGTCTGTTTCTTCTAATAAAGTAGGGATAAAACGTAGCGCAATTGTCATCATCATAGCTAATTCATGGGCCGGTACCCCAATACGCCGAAAAGGATTTAATAAATGCTCAATTCCATCGGTCAAACGAATCGGAGAGGTAGTATATGTGAGCAAAGAAGAAAAGATAATTAAAAATACTAATCGCGCGGCCATAAAGCTCCCCATGCGCAAACCTTCTTCAGTAATTCTTAAAAAGCCCATCTCCCAAAGAACTGTCCCTGGTGTAGTAAAGATATGAATTGTCATAGTAAATACTATAATAATCCACAACGGCTTAATAGAGTTCCATACAAGGCGCATAGGCAATCGAGATAAGGCCACTGTAAAGACCGTAAATAAGCCCACAACTACATAGGCTAGGGTAGTTTCTGCTAAAAATATAGCTACGATAAAAATCATAGTAGCAATAATCTTAGCCCGTGGGTCCATACGGTGTAAAAAAGAATCGCCTGGGAAGTATTGGCCAATTGTAATATTACTTAGCATGGTGTACCTCCTTTAACGTTCTTTCAATCGCGCTCACTGCATCATCCACAGAAATAACTTGCTGTGATACAGGTAAGCCACGACCTCGCAAATATTCAACTAACTTTGAAACAGGCGGCACATCCACACCAGCCTCTTGCAATTCTTGGCGTTTGTTCATAAAAATATCTAGCGGTTTACCATCTAATTGAATTTGTCCATTATCAATCACAATTAAGCGATTAGCCATGCGCGAAATATCTTCCATATTGTGTGATACAAGGACGACTGTAATGCCTTTTTTCTCATGAAGTTCCATAATTTTCTGGAAAATCTCTTCACGACCAAAAGGGTCTAGCCCTGCTGACGGCTCATCCAATATTAAATAATCAGGATTTAAAGCCACTACTCCAGCAATGGCGACACGCCGCATTTGCCCACCAGATAATTGGAAGGGCGAACGTTCTGCATAGGTTTCATAGTCTAAGCCTACAAAATCCATAGCTTCGCGCACTCGCTTAGCCACTTCATCATCACTAAGACCTAAGTTTTTAGGCCCAAAAGCAATATCTTGCGCAATAGTTTCTTCAAATAGCTGATGCTCTGGATACTGAAACACCATGCCCACTTTGTGACGCATTAGCTTAGCTTCTTCAGTCTTAAGAGCTGCATCAACACCATTAATAGTAACAACTCCTGTTGTAGGGTGCAGTAAACCATTTAAATGTTGTACTAAAGTTGATTTACCAGAGCCAGTATGGCCAATAATACCAACAAAGTCGCCTTCTTTTATTGTTAAATTAATTCCTTTTAATGCCTCTTTACGATATGGCGTATTTTCACCATATACATAAGAAACAGAGTCTAATACTATTGGCATAATTGGTCCCCCAACTCTTCCTCCGTAATAATATCAGCCGGTAAATTCATCCCATTTTTTCGCAATTTAGCAGCTACTTCAGCAGCCACAGGTACATCTAAACCTAAGTCTTTTAACATTGGTACTTGTGAAAAAATTTCTTTTGGCGTGCCTTCATGTAGTAATTTACCATTTTTCATTACCACTACACGATCAGATGTAACCGCTTCCTCCATAAAATGAGTAATATAAACAATGGTAATGCCTTCTTCTTTATTTAAACGATGAACAGTCTCTAATACTTCTTTACGTCCTACTGGGTCCAACATAGCCGTCGGTTCATCTAATACAATACAGTCAGGCTTCATAGCTAATACACCAGCAATAGCGATTCGCTGCTTTTGACCACCCGAAAGTAAACCTGGTGAATGTAAGGCATATTCTGTCATATTCACACTTTTTAATGCTTCATTGACACGGCTACGAATTTCTTCGGGTGCTATGCCAAGATTTTCTGGACCAAAGGCCACATCTTCCTCTACAACAGCAGCCACGATTTGATTGTCTGGATTCTGAAATACCATGCCTACATGCTGACGAATATCCCACAAATGGTCAACATCACTGGTATCCATACCTAGTACTGTAACAGTCCCTTTTGTAGGTGTTAATAATACATTAAAATGCTTTGCTAAGGTACTTTTGCCACTCCCATTCGTGCCAATAATACTAACAAATTCACCCTTACGAATCGTAAGGCTTACATCATCTAAGGCATATACTACATTGCCAGACTCATCTTCATAGGTATGACTCATATGATTAGTCTGTATCATAATGTCTTGTGTACTCATTATTTATCCTCAACTTAATGTATACATAATTACTATATTGATAATATAAAAATAGCGGTCATTCGTCAACCTACGATTTACAAGTAGGTTGTTAATCTATCCTTTTATTTTACAATTTATTAGCCTTTATTTTTATAGTATCAATGCCACTATATTTCAGTATAACATGAAAAAAGCGGTGTTGCTAACATCTGTTGCAACACCGACTTCCTAATTACTAAACGAGCTCAATAATTGCTAATGGAGCTGCATCGCCTTTACGAAGGCCAGTTTTAATCACACGAGTGTAACCGCCTTGACGATCAGCATATTTTGGAGCAATTTCGTCAAATAATTTCTTAACTACATCTTCATCCATAAGATATGCAAGTACCTGACGACGAGCGTGAAGATCACCGCGTTTTGCAAGAGTGATCATCTGGTCAGCTAAACCACGAAGTTCTTTAGCTTTAGCTTCAGTCGTTTCAATACGATCATACTGGAAGAAAGATGTTAACATACCGCGGAATAATGCTTTACGAGCAGAGCTGTCACGGCCTAATTTTCTATACATTAGTCATCCTCCTTATTCGCCTTTTTTCTTCAAGTAAAATGGTCCCAATGGATGATTTTGAAGTTTTTCTTCAATTTCATCAATGGATTTTTTACCTAAATTACGTACCTTACCTAAATCATCCATGCTCTTATCCAAGAGGTCCGCAATTGTATTAATGCTTGCGCGTTTTAAACAATTATATGCACGAACAGATAATTCTAAATCGTCGATAAGGATTTTGGATGGACCATCATCAGGTTCGTCACCAGCTGGTAACGCATCTGCAGCAGGGCCATCAGTATCATCTACTCCAGGAACAATAAATTCCTCAGCAGAATGTGCTAATTTAGTGAAGTTCTTTAAGTAACCAATCATAATGTTGGCAGAACGTGCTACAGCTTCAGCGGCCGTAATAGAACCATTGGTAACTACTTCAAGAGTAAGTTTATCAAAGTCCATTTCGTTGCCTACGCGCACATCACTTACTTCATATTTTGCTCGAAGAATAGGAGAGAAAATAGAGTCGATAGGAATTCGACCAATTACATCATCATCCTTTTTATTCTTCGTGGATGGCACATAACCTTTACCACGTTCAATGCGCACATCCATTACTAGATGAGCTACCTCATCCATCGTAGCAATTACGAGGTCAGGATTTAAAATTTCTACCTCAGGTGGGAAATTTCGTCCAAATTCACCAGCAGTTAACACACCTTCTTTTTGAATATCAATATGAAGATCCAAAGGAAGCTGTGCTTCGCTATCTAAGCGAAGGCATAACTGTTTGAGGTTAAGAATTATATCCGTTACGTCCTCACGAATACCAGGAATGGTAGAAAATTCATGAAGCACTCCATCAATCTTAATGGAAGTAATGGCCGCTCCATCTAAAGACGAAAGCAGAATTCGACGTAAGCTATTGCCGAGCGTAATCCCGTAGCCACGATCTAATGGTTCACAGACGAATTTACCATAACGACCGTCATCGCGTACTTCAACTTTCTCGATTTTTAATTTCTTTTCTTCGCTCATCAGGACAATCCTCCTATTAAACACGCCTTTCATCTATAGTATATCATAGCGACCGCTCCAAGCGATCGCTTAAACTATAAATTATACACGACGACGTTTTGGAGGACGGCAACCATTGTGAGGAATTGGAGTAACGTCTTTAATGCTGTTAACTTCAAGACCTGCAGCTTGCAATGCACGGATTGCAGCTTCACGACCAGAGCCTGGACCTTTTACGAATACTTCAACCTGACGTAAGCCATGTTCCATAGCAGCTTTAGCAGCTTGTTCAGCAGCCATTTGAGCCGCAAATGGAGTGCTCTTACGGGAGCCACGGAATCCAAGACCACCAGCGGAGGCCCAGGAAAGGGCATTACCGTTTGTATCAGTAATTGTTACGATAGTGTTATTAAATGTGGAACGGATATGAGCCGCACCAGATTCAACGTGTTTCTTTTCTTTTCTTTTGCTTCTTACTACCTTTTTAGCCACGCTTTATCCCTCCTTTATTATTTCTTCTTCCCAGCAATTGCTTTTCTAGGACCCTTACGAGTACGAGCATTTGTCTTAGTGCGTTGACCGCGTAAAGGCAATCCCGCACGATGACGTTTCCCGCGATAGGAGTTGATTTCAATTAAGCGCTTAATGTTAAGTGCTTCTTCACGACGAAGGTCACCTTCAACCTTGTACTCTTCATCAAGAAGAGCACGGATTTTCGCAACTTCATCTTCAGTAAGGTCACGAACGCGAGTATCTGGATTGATACCTGTTTTTTCCAAAATTTCTTTGGACAAAGTAAGTCCGATACCATAAATATAAGTCAAACCAATTTCCACACGTTTGTCACGTGGTAAATCTACACCGGCTATACGTGCCATCTATTCATCCACCTCCTATCAATTATCCTTGTTTTTGTTTATGTTTCGGGTTTTCGCAAATTACCATTACACGGCCTTTACGTTTAATGATTTTGCATTTTTCGCATATCTTTTTAACTGATGGTCTAACCTTCATAAGTACCTCCTTTGTGTCGCTGCCGCTTACTATTTAAAACGGTAGGTAATACGACCACGATTTAAGTCATATGGTGTCAGTTCCATAGTAACTTTATCACCGGGAAGGATACGAATAAAATTCATACGCATTTTGCCTGACACATGAGCAAGTACCACATGACCATTTTCAAGTTCTACCTGAAACATGGCATTTGGTAAAGCTTCAACGACCGTACCTTCCACTTCAATAACGTCTTCTTTTGACATATCATTTCCTCCGGCTACTGGTTATTTTATCAACCTGGGTTCATCACGCATGGTCAAAATTTCAGGGCCGTTTTCAGTAACAACCACTGTATGTTCAAAGTGAGCCGCTGGTTTGCCATCACGGGTGACAGCTGTCCAGTCATCACCGAGAACTTGCACTTCGTAAGTACCCATAGTAATCATTGGCTCAATACAAAGCACCATACCCGGCTTTAAAAGAGGGCCATGCCCAGCCGGACCGTAATTTGGAATTTGTGGATCTTCATGCATTTCACGACCAAGACCATGACCAACAAAGTCACGTACCACTCCAAATCCGAATTTTTCACAATACGTCTGAACAGCATGAGAGATATCTCCCACTCTGTTCCCGACAACAGCTTGTTCAATACCTTTAAACAAGCTTTCTTCTGTCACTTTGAGAAGTTTCATAACCTGAGGTTTGACCTTCCCAATAGGAATGGTTACACAGGAATCCCCATGATACCCATTTACTGAAGACACAAGGTCAATGCTAATAATATCACCATTCTTCAGTTTGCGATGAGCATTGGGAATACCATGTACCACTTCATCATTGATAGAAGCGCAAATTGTTGCAGGATACCCATAGTAACCTTTGCAGCTTGGTTCACCACCATGGCTGCGAATATATTCTTCGGCAAATTGATCTAATTCCAAGGTGCTAACACCTGGTTTAGCTACTGCAATAAGCTGTTGCAATGTTTCAGCGGTAAGCTTACATGCCTGACGGATATACTCAATTTCATGTTCCGATTTCAAAATAATCATTGATTATTTCTCCAACGCGTTAATGATATCTGTAAATACTGTATCCACATCCTGTAATCCGTTGATTTCTACATATAAACCACTGTTACGATAGTAATCAATCAAAGGCTTTGTAGATTCGTCGTATACAGCAAGACGTTTCTGTACTGTTTCCGGTTTATCATCGTCACGATTTTCAAGACGTGCTCGTTCGCTGATGCGTCGAACTAATTCATCATTTGGAACATTGAGGTTCACAACTGCATCAAGAACAATTCCCATTTCTTTTAATATAGCATCTAATGATACTGCTTGGGCGGTTGTACGAGGGAAACCATCAAGAATGAAGCCATTTTTGCAATCATCTTTAGCAAGGCGTTCACGTACAATTCCCACCGTAACACTATCCGGTACGAGCTGACCAGCATCCATGTATTTCTTAGCCTCAAGACCAAGAGGGGTACATTCCTTAACCGCAGCGCGGAACATATCACCGGTTGAAATCTGAGGAATACCATATTTATCAATTAAACGAGTTGCCTGAGTGCCTTTACCTGCACCGGGAGGTCCCATTAACAAAATATACATAGCAATTTTCCTCCTATTTAACAAAGCCCTTGTAGTGACGTGTTAATACTAATGATTCAACTTGCTGCATTGTATCCAATGCTACGCCAACTACGATAAGTAGAGCTGTACCACCAAAATACACACCTTCAATGCCTGTAATACCACCAATAAAGTTTGGTAAAATAGCAACTAATGCTAAGAACATAGCACCAGCGAAGGTAATGCGTGTCATTACGCGATCTACATAATCAGCAGTAGGTTTACCTGGGCGAATGCCTGGGATAAATCCACCGTATTTTTTCATATTATCTGCCATATCCGTAATGTTAATTGAGATTGCTGTATAGAAGTAAGTAAATATGAAAATCAATACAGCGTATAAAATAGTCTGCAATGGAGTTCCCCATGTAAAGTAGTTAGCTAGTGTTCTCACCCAGTCAACCTGCACAAACTGAGCTAACGTCACAGGAAACATCAAAACGGATGACGCAAAGATAATTGGAATAACACCTGCCTGGTTGACCTTAAGAGGAAGGAAGGTTGAATGGCCACCGTACATTTTACGACCGACTACGCGTTTAGCATATTGAATCGGAATACGACGTTGACCTTGAGTTACCGCAATTACAAAGACAATCATTGCAATGGCGATAATAGCAAATAATATAGCTTGGAAAATATTAATTGTTCCTACTTGTAGGTATTCGTAAATTGTGCTAAACCCTTCTGGGAAACGCGCTACGATACCAGCAAAGATGATAAGAGAAATACCATTACCAATGCCATATGCTGTAATTTGCTCACCAATCCACATGAGAAGACATGTCCCAGCGGTTAAGATGATAGCAATTACAATTACCGATAAGAAACTGTTGTCAATTAATGCACTATTGGCACGTAACGCATAGGCCATACCGAAAGCTTGGACAAAACCAAGAACAACCGTACCATATCGCGTTACTTTGGCAATTTTCTTACGTCCATCTTCACCATCTTTACTCCATTGTTCAAAGGTCGGAATCACCGCTGTTAACAGCTGCATAATAATCGACGCATTGATGTATGGGGTAATACTCATGGCAAAAATGGAAAATTTACTTAAGGCACCACCGGCAAACAAGTCGAGTAAACCGAACAAGCCACCAGAGGTAAATAAGCTTTCAATAACAGAGGCATCTACGCCAGGAACTGGGATGTGAACGCCTGCCCTGAACACGATAAACATGAGTAACGTATACGCCACTTTGTTACGGAGCTCTGTTATTTTAAAGATGTTCGAGAGGCCTTCTAGCACCCTAGATCACCTCTACTTTTCCGCCTGCTGCTACAATCTTTTCTTCGGCAGTTTTAGTAAAACCGTTAGCAATAACTGTTAATTTCTTTTCTAACGTACCATTACCTAGGATACGGATACCGTCACGAACGTTTTTCAAAATGCCTACTTCGATAAGAGCTACTGGATCAACGGTAGCACCGTCTTCGAAACGGTTAAGTTGGGAAATGTTAACTTCCGCGTATTCTTTAGCGAACACATTATTGAAACCACGTTTTGGTAAACGGCGATAAAGAGGCATCTGGCCACCTTCGAAGCCAGAGCGTACGCCACCACCACTACGGGAGTTTTGACCTTTCTGACCACGGCCAGAGGTTTTACCAAGACCGGAACCAAGACCACGACCACGACGAGTGCGAGTCTTTTTAGAACCTGCTGCTGGAGCTAATTCATGAAGTTTCATTCAGTGCACCTCCTTATCTATATTATACTTCTTCTACAGTAACTAAATGTCTAACTTTGTGAAGCATACCCTGAATCTGAGGTGTAACTTCTTTAACTACCTGAGAGTTAGTTTTCTTTAAGCCAAGAGCTTTTACAGTTGCGCGCTGATCTTCAGGGCGACCGATTAAGCTTCTGGTCAATGTAATTTTTACCTGTGCCATTACAGTCAATCCCCCTTATTAGCCGTAAATCTCAGCTACAGTTTTACCACGAAGAGCTGCTACGTCTTCGGCACGTTTTAACTGTGCTAAGCCTTCAATTGTTGCGCGAACCATGTTGTTAGGGTTAGAAGAACCAATGGATTTCGTAAGGATGTTACGAACACCAACTAATTCTAAAACGGCACGCACTGGGCCACCTGCGATAACCCCAGTACCTTCTGCAGCTGGTTTCAAGAATACGCGGCCTGCACCGAACGTACCTGTAACACTGTGAGGAATAGTACCATTTTTAATAACAACATGAATAAGATTTTTCTTAGCATCATCAATGCCTTTGCGAATTGCTTCTGGCACTTCTGCCGCTTTACCTAAGCCAACGCCTACGTGACCGTTGCCATCACCAACAACAACTAAAGCGCTGAAGGAAAAACGACGACCGCCTTTTACTACTTTGGCTACGCGGTTGATGAATACTACTCTTTCTTTAAGATCAAGACTGGTGTAGTCAATTCTCGCCATGTCTAAAGTTCCTCCTTCTTAGAATTTCAAGCCTGCTTCACGAGCGCCTTCTGCAAGGGCTGCGACACGACCATGATAAATGTAACCACCGCGATCGAATACTACTGTTTCGATACCTTTTTCGATAGCACGTTTAGCAACTAATTCGCCAACAGCTTTAGCTGCGGTTACGTTGCCACCATAGTTCAAGTTTAATTCTTTATCTAATGAGCTAGCTGCTACTAAAGTTGTACCAGCTACGTCATCAATAACCTGAGCGTAAATGTTGCTAAGGCTACGGAATACGTTCAAACGTGGAGTTTGCGCCGTACCAGAAATGTGACGACGAATACGAAGATGACGTTTTGCTCGAGCAATATTTCTTGTGGATTTACGAGCCAAGATGTTCACTCCTTTCTAAATTCTACTGATATTATTTGCCTTTAGCGCCAGCTTTACCAGCTTTACGACGAACTACTTCGCCTTCGTAACGGATACCTTTACCTTTGTAAGGTTCTGGTTCTCTCCATTTACGGATATTAGCAGCTACAGCACCAACCACTTCTTTGTCCGCACCACTAACGATAATTTTGTTAGGAGCTGGAACATCGATGGTAATACCAGCAGGAGCTTCCATTTCTACTGGATGAGAGAAGCCAAGAGTAAGAACTAATTTGTTACCTTGTTTTGCCGCTCTGTAACCAACACCGTTGATTTCCAATGTTTTTGCAAAGCCATCATGAACGCCTGTTACCAAGTTAGCAACAAGAGCGCGAGTGAGGCCATGTAAAGAACGATGCGCTTTATCTTCGCTCGGACGAGCTACTGTGATTGTGTTACCTTCCACAGTAATAATCATATCCGGATGCAATTCACGAGATAATTCACCTTTTGGACCTTTAACAGTCATTACATGATTTTCGTAATTTACTGTAACGCCAGCAGGAATCTCGATAGGCATTCTACCGATACGTGACATTATTTCTACCTCCTATTGCCTGATTACCATACGTATGCAAGTACTTCGCCACCAAGGCCTTCTTTACGAGCTTGTTTATCACTCATTACACCTTTAGATGTAGAAATAACTGCAATACCTAAACCACCTAGTACGCGAGGGAGTTCTTCCTTCTTCGCATAAACACGTAAACCTGGTTTGGAAATACGTTTAATTCCAGTAATTACTTTTTCATTATTGGAACCATATTTTAATGTTACTTTTAAAACTGTATGTTTGCCGCTTTCAACGGTTTCAACGCTCTTTACAAATCCTTCTTCTTTAAGGATTTCTAGAACGGCAGCCTTCATGCGAGAAACAGGAATTTCAACTGTTTCGTGAAGAGCAGCATTTGCATTACGGATGCGCGTAAGCATATCCGCAATCGGATCGGTCATTACCATATTCTAAAAACCTCCTCCCGTAATCCAATTACCAACTGGCTTTTTTAACGCCAGGAATCTGTCCTTTGTATGCAAGTTCACGGAACGCAATACGGCTAATACCGAATTTACGCATGTAGCCATGAGGGCGACCGGTTAAGTTGCAACGATTATGTAAACGAGTTGGGGAAGCATTTGCTGGCAATTGAGCCAATGCTTCGTAGTCGCCAGCAGCTTTTAAAGCTTCACGCTTAGCAGCATATTTAGCAACAATCTTTGCACGTTTCTTTTCGCGTTCAATCATAGATTTTTTAGCCATCTATAAGTTCCTCCTAATTATTTTTCAAACGGCATGCCACAAAGAGCCAATAACTCACGAGCTTCTTCATCAGTTTTTGCGCTAGTAACTACGATGATATCCATACCAGTTACGCGTTCTACCTGATCATATTCGATTTCAGGGAAGATGAGCTGTTCTTTAAGACCCAATGCATAGTTACCACGGCCATCAAAAGCCTTAGCACTTACGCCGCGGAAGTCACGTACACGTGGCAACGCTACGTTGATCAATTTATCCAAGAACTCATACATGCGTTCGCCGCGAAGAGTTACTTTAGTACCTAAAGACATACCTTCACGAACTTTAAAGTTAGCAATGGATTTTTTAGCTTTAGTGATAACTGGTTTCTGACCAGCGATGATAGTGAGGTCGTTAACAGCAGCTTCTAATGCTTTAGCATTGCCTACTGCATCGCCTACACCAATATTGATAACGACTTTTTCCAATTTAGGAATTTCCATTACGTTTTTGTACTGGAATTTTTCCTGTAAAGCCTGACGAATTTCACTAGTATATTTTTCGTTTAAACGAGACATTAGTTAAAAGCCCTCCTTTCCCTATTATTTATCAAGTACGGCACCACTTTTAACAGTAGCACGTACAAATTTACCATTTTGTTCTACTTTCTTAATACGAGTAGGCTGTTTAGTTTCAGGGTCAATTACCATTACGTTGGAAACATGGATAGGAGCTTCCTTAGTGATGATGCCGCCCTGAGGATTAGCCTGGCTTGGTTTCGTATGGCGTTTAACAAGGTTAATGCCTTTTACGAACACGCGCGATTTTTTAGGCTCAGTTGCAATAACTTCACCCTGTTTGCCTTTATCTCGACCGGAGATAACAACAACAGTATCGCCTTTTTTTACTAGAAGTTTAGTTTGGGACATCGTCGCGTTCCTCCTTCTTATAAAACTTCTGGAGCAAGAGAGATAATCTTCATGAAGTCTTTTTCACGAAGCTCACGAGCTACAGGTCCAAAAATACGAGTGCCACGAGGGCTCTTGTCATCTTTAATTACTACTGCTGCATTTTCGTCGAAACAAATATAAGAACCGTCCTGACGACGGATACCTTTCTTAGAACGAACAATTACGGCTTTAACTACGTCGCCTTTCTTGACAACGCCACCGGGTGATGCATCTTTTACAGAAGCAACGATTACGTCACCGATATTGCCGAATTTGCGATAAGAACCGCCCAAAACTTGAATACACATAATACGTTTTGCGCCAGTGTTATCGGCAACATTCAAAATTGTTTGTTGCTGGATCATCGTGTTTCCTCCTTACATCACGTATTATTTTACTTTCTCAATAATTTCAACCAATCTCCAATGTTTATCTTTGGAAAGTGGACGAGTTTCTACAATTTTAACTGTATCGCCAATTTGGCACTCATTGTTTTCATCATGAGCTTTGAAGCGTTTGCTTGTTACCATTGGCTTATTATATAATGCGTGCGGCACTTTACGTTCAACAGACACAACGATGGTTTTGTCCATTTTGTTACTTACAACTTTGCCTACACGTACTTTACGTACATTTCTTTCTTCTGCCACGACCGTTAGCCTCCTTTTCAATCCAAACAAAATTTGTTATTATGCGTTTTCTTTAAGAGCAGCTTCACGCTGAATTGTTTTAATACGCGCAATAGTTTTCTTAACTTCACGAATACGCATTGGATTTTCTAATTGACCAGTTGCGAGCTGAAAACGGAGGTTAAACAACTCTTCTTTAAGGCCGGAAACTTTTTGTTCCATTTCGGCAGCGCTCATGTTACGGATGTCATTAACCTTCATTTACGTCACCACCCAATTCTTTACCCTTAACAACGAACTTAGTTTTGATTGGAAGTTTATGACCTGCCAATCGCATAGCTTCACGAGCTACTTCTTCAGATACGCCGTTCATTTCGAACATTACGCGACCTGGTTTTACTACAGCTACCCAATATTCTGGGGAACCTTTACCGGAACCCATACGAGTACCAGCTGGTTTAGCAGTGATTGGTTTGTCTGGGAAAATTTTAATCCAAACTTTACCACCACGTTTGATATAACGAGTCATAGCAATACGAGCAGCTTCGATCTGACGGTTTGTGATCCAAGATGGCTCTAATGCTACTAAACCGAATTCACCGTGAGCAACTTTGTTACCACGCATTGCGCGACCTTTCATACGACCGCGGAATTGTTTACGATGTTTTACGCGCTTTGGAATAAGCATTAGTTGTCACCTTCTTCCTTTTTAGCAGGTGCTTGTTTTGCCTCCGGCAATACTTCACCTTTGTAGATCCATACTTTGATGCCGATACAACCATATGTTGTATGAGCTTCAGCAGTACCATAGTCGATGTTTGCACGAAGTGTATGCAATGGAATACTACCTTCACGGTAAGATTCGCTACGAGCGATTTCAGCGCCGCCTAAACGACCACTAACCATGATTTTAATACCTTTTGCACCTAAGCGCATTGTGCGACCTACGGCTTGTTTCATAGCACGGCGGAAACCAATACGGCGTTCCAACTGGCTAGCAATATTTTCAGCAACTAATACGGAATCCATATCAGCTTGTTTAATTTCAGCAATGTTTACATCGATTTGTTTATCTGTGAAACGTTTTAACGCTTTACGGATATCTTCGATACCAGCACCACCACGACCGATTACCATACCTGGTTTTGCAGTGTGGATAGTTAATTTAATACGTTTATTAATACGCTCAATTTCAATGCGGGAAATACCAGCAATGAAAAGGGTTTTCTTCAAGAAGTTACGAATTAAAACGTCTTCGTGAAGATTTGCAGCGTAATCTTTATCAGCATACCATTTTGCGTCCCAATCTTTTACGATACCAACACGCAAACCATGGGGATTAACTTTCTGACCCACTATATTCCCTCCTTCTATTAAGCTCTTTCAGAAACTACTACAGTTACGTGGCTAGAACGTTTCAAAATTTTGAAAGCCTGTCCACGGGAACGAGGATGAATGCGTTTCATTGTTGGACCCTGATCAACAAAGATACCGGATACATAAAGATTGTCAACATTCATATCAAAATTGTGTTCTGCGTTAGCGATTGCGGAACGCAATACTTTTTCTACTACATCAGCGCCAACTTTCGGAGTGAACTTCAAGATGGCAAATGCTTCGCCGATATTCTTGCCACGCACTAAGTCAGCAACAATACGGATTTTACGAGGCGCGATGCGCACGTGTTTAGCGATTGCTTTTGCTTCCATTATCTAATTCCTCCTATATTATTTCTTACCAGTTGTTTTTTCGTTCTTAATGTGACCTTTGAAGGTACGTGTTGGAGCGAATTCGCCAAGTTTGTGACCTACCATATCCTCTGTAATGAATACAGGTACATGTTTGCGACCATCATGCACAGCAATTGTATGGCCTACAAAGTTAGGAATAATAGTAGAGGCACGAGACCAGGTTTTTACAACTTTCTTATCATTTGTTTCGTTTAAGGCATCAATTTTCTTCACAAGCGAAGCTGCGACGAAAGGGCCTTTTTTTATAGATCTGGACACTGTCTTATCTCCTTCCTGTTATCCTATTTTGTACGACGTTTAACAATTAAGCTGCTAGAAGCTTTTTTCTTGTCGCGAGTTTTAACACCATGTGCAGGTTTACCCCAAGGTGTAACTGGATGTTTACGACCAACTGGAGATTTACCTTCACCACCACCGTGTGGATGGTCACAAGGGTTCATTACAACACCACGGTTGCCTGGACGAACGCCCATCCAACGATGGCGACCAGCTTTACCGATTGTGATGTTTTCATGATCGATGTTACCAACAACACCTACAGTTGCACGGCAGTTGATATGCACACGACGAAGCTCACCGGATGGTAAACGAAGTAATGCATAGGAACCTTCTTTAGCCATAAGCTGTGCGGATGTACCAGCAGAGCGAACAATCTGACCACCTTTACCAATTTTCATTTCAATATTGTGTACTTGAGTACCCAATGGAATGTTAAGTAATGGTAAGCAGTTGCCTGGCTTAATGTCGGATTCAGGACCGCTATATACAGTGTCGCCCACTTTCAAGCCATGTGGAGCAAGAATGTAGCGTTTTTCACCATCTGCATAGTTAAGTAACGCAATACGAGCACTACGGTTAGGATCGTATTCAATAGAAGCTACTTTTGCAGGAATATTATCTTTAGTACGTTTGAAGTCAATAATACGGTACTGACGCTTGTGACCGCCACCTTGGTGACGTACAGTCATTTTACCGGTGTTATTACGACCGCCTGTCTGAGAAACCTTAGCGAGCAAAGATTTTTCTGGTTTGCTTGCAGTGATTTCAGTGAAGGCAGATACTGTCATAAACCGACGACCAGCGGAGTACGGTTTGAATGATTTAATTGCCATTATGGGGCCTCCTTACTAGACTATCTTAAACACCTTCAAAGAATTCAATGGATTCGCCAGCCTTTAAAGTTACGATAGCTTTTTTGTAATCGCTACGTTTACCTTGTGTACGGCCCATGCGTTTTACTTTACCAAGAACTCGAATGGTAGCAACTTTTTCTACCTGAACATTGAAGATTTTTTCT
This sequence comes from Veillonella intestinalis, assembly GCF_943192895.1. NCBI lineage: Bacteria > Bacillati > Bacillota > Negativicutes > Veillonellales > Veillonellaceae > Veillonella > Veillonella intestinalis. The sequence continues at coordinate 176,455 of NZ_CALPCB010000006.1, forward strand.
ACAGCTTGACGAATCTGCACTTTGTTAGCAGTCAAAGGCACACGGAATGTGTATTTACCTTCTTCCATAAGCAATGTAGTTTTTTCAGTAATAATCGGACGAATAAGAACATCGCGTAATTCCATTATGCGAGCACCTCCTCAATCTTTGCTACGGCACCTTCGGTAATGAAGAGCTTATCGTAGTGGAGAAGATCGAAAATGTTCATGCCTTCACATGCCAAAGCTTTAACGCCTTGAATGTTACGAGCAGAACGTTCTACATTAATATCACCTTCGGTGATAAATAATACTTTAGCATCACCTACGTTGAAGTTATTAAGAATGTTTAATACTTCTTTAGTTTTAGGAGCTGCTAAGGTTAATTCGTCCAATACGATTAATTCGTTGTTGTTTACTTTATCGCTAAGCGCAGATTTAACTGCAAGACGTCTAGCTTTACGAGGCATTGCCTTGTAGTAGCTACGAGGTTGTGGACCAAATACGGTACCACCACCAACCCATAATGGGCTACGAGTGGAGCCTACGCGAGCACGGCCAGTACCTTTTTGTTTCCAAGGTTTACGACCACCGCCACGAACAAGACCTCTCGTTTTTGTTGCGTGAGTGCCAAGACGTTCGTTAGATAACTGACGAACTACGGCTTGATGCATAACAGCTTCGTTAACTTCCACTGCAAATACTGCATCATTTAACTGTATTTCACCGACTTTAGCGCCGGACATATTGTATTTTGTTACTGTTGGCATTAGAGATCCTCCTTTCGACAATGTTATTTAACAGGTTTCACCGTGTTGCGAACCATTACTAGGCTGCCTTTAGCGCCTGGGATGCCACCTTTAACTAAAAGTAAGTTACGGTCTGCATCAACTTTAACCACAGATAAGCGCTGTACGGTAACTCTGCCGCCACCCATTTGTCCAGGGAGTTTCTTGCCTTTGTATACCTTACCGCCACCACCGGAGATCATAGGACCGATGGAACCAGGTTCACGATGAGATTTGGAACCGTGAGTTACAGGACCACGATGGAAATTGTGGCGCTTAATAGTGCCCGCAAAACCCTTACCTTTACCTGTACCTACAACATCAACCAACTCACCTTCTGCGAAGATATCAGCTGCCAGAGTTTGGCCCACTGTGTAATCAGTTGCTTCAGCAAGGCGAAGTTCGCGAAGATATTTAACTGGTGCTACACCGGCTTTTTCGAACTGGCCTTTTACAGGTTTAGTTAAATGTTTTTCTTTAATGGAGCCATAACCTAGCTGTACTGCATTGTAACCGTCAGATTCAACAGTTTTAACACGCACTACTACGCTTGGGGTTGCTTCCACTACAGTGACAGGAACTAACTTACCTTCAGCAGTGAAGATTTGAGTCATTCCTAACTTTTTACCCAAAATAGCTTTAGACATAATCGCACCTCCTTATTATAATTTTATTTCAATAGATACACCAGCTGGTAATTCTAAACGAGTGATAGCATCTACTGTTTTCGCATTTGATTCAAGAATATCGATTAAACGTTTATGTGTACGCATTTCGAATTGTTCACGAGAGTCTTTATTAACATGTGGTGAACGTAAAATTGTAAAAATGTTTTTTTCTGTTGGCAATGGAATTGGACCAGATACTAACGCACCATTACGTTTTGCTGTGTCAACAATTTTTGCCGCGCTCTGATCAAGAGCTTTGTGATCGTATGATTTTAAACGAATACGAATTTTTTGCTGTTTTGCCATGAATACTTCCTCCTGTCGTCCATTTCATGAATGAACTGCTCCATAGAAATTCTCCTCCGCAGAGGCAACCTTCTATATCATAGTTTAAAAACACAACACAAGAGCGGCACTCACATGCCGCTCTGCGCTGCACAAAGTATAGGTTTGACCTACTACTTTAAAGACTTATTAGCCTTCAACAATTTCAGTAACAACACCAGCACCTACTGTGTGGCCACCTTCGCGGATAGCGAAACGAAGACCAGCTTCAATAGCGATTGGTGTAATTAATTCGATGCTCATAGTGATGTTATCACCAGGCATACACATTTCAGTACCTTCTGGAAGTTCAATAACGCCCGTTACGTCTGTTGTACGGAAGTAGAACTGTGGACGGTAGTTGGAGAAGAATGGAGTATGACGGCCACCTTCTTCTTTAGTTAATACGTAAACTTCACCTTTAAATTTAGTGTGTGGGTGAATGGAACCTGGTTTAGCTAATACTTGACCACGTTCGATGTCTTTGCGGTCAACACCACGAAGAAGTGCACCAACGTTGTCACCAGCTACTGCGGAATCCAAAGTTTTACGGAACATTTCAAGACCAGTTACTACATAGCTTTCAGCTTTTTCTTTAAGACCAACGATTTCAAC
>NZ_CALPCB010000007.1:0-175781 GCF_943192895.1 Veillonella intestinalis
TCAAAGTGGATATCAGCTTTGCCTGTTACCATGCCCCTATACCGTGCAACCATCATCTGTGTTGCCTCGGTATAGTCTTTTTTTAATTTAGCGCCTTTAAAACGATTGAAGCGCTCTGCTTGGATATACTCATTAAGACTTGGGTACTCCAAATCAAGCCTAATCTTAATCATGCTTAAAATCCTCACATTGCTCTACACGCCAACTTACGGGCATTACACTGCCCCTAAAATTAATGCGTGTATTTGGGATTAATTTACGCTTGCCATCTTTAGTCTGATAGCACTTGTAATCGTCCTTTTTTCGATAACATTTAGTAGGACGTAGCCAGTCTGGAAATTTACTCATAAGCACCTCTTAAAACGGTATATTTTGCTCATTACCAAAGCTATCAAAGTTAGATGGCTCATTTGCCTGTACCTGTAATGACTGCCCTACAAAGTTAGCAATAACTTCCGTAATATAGCGTTTTTGCCCGTCCTGTGTTTCATAAGAACGGGTATTTAAACGACCTTCAACGAAACAACGGCTCCCTTTGCGCAGGTTACCAGCTGCTTCCCCTAATCTGCCCCATGCAACACAATTGATGAACGAAGTTTGTTCCTTCTGTTCATTGGTTGTAGAATCAAAATATGTGTTTGTCGCAGCCACTGTAAATGTCGCTACGGCTCTACCAGTTTTAGTAAAACGCACTTCAGGGTCACGCGCTAAGTTACCTAAGATTTGTACTGAATTCATGCTTTATCCTCTCCATTCTGGATGGCGTAAACTGGCACCACCCAACGTAATTAATCGATTAGTGCTACGCAAGCGATCTATCATACGCTCATCGTACTCAACCTTTAACTGCTCAACGGTAAGATTGGTTGTAATGATTGTAGATAGCCTACTATCGTACCTATCCGCTATCACAGAGGCAATCTTACGCCGTGTCCAACTCTCGTCACTCTTGCCTCTGTACTCACCACCCAAATCATCAAGGACAAGCAATGGTGTTGTCCTTAGCCGTTGCTCAAAAACGTATGACTCCTCTTTATCTCGCAATGTCAGTAACTTATCCAACAAACTCACCATCGAGATAAAATAAGCACTCCGTTTATTAGCTAACGCCGCTCTCATTACCGCAATAGCAGCGCACGTCTTACCTGTACCAACAGGCCCTTTTAAAATTAGCCCTAAGCCCTTATCAAGGTTTTGTGCGATGTTAGATGCGTAATCAAGGATAGTTTGATAAGCCTCTTCACTTGTATCTAATGTTGCAAGCGTTACATTTTCATAACGTCGTCCAATGCCATAAAACTTGTAGTCCAAAGGCTTATTATCACCACTCATCGGTTTCATTTTCCCATTTATCTGGTTTTCCTCCGCCTGCTGTTTGAGTTGTGCGATGAGTATCTGTATTTGACTCCCGATTTGTTCCGTTGTAATCATTCCTTTCCCATGTTCTTACGGCAGCTTGCCAATCTTTCATTTTGGCTTTACCAACAAGCCAACCATTGGATTCGTAGTAATCAACAAAACGATTAGCATCGACTCGATTATTTCGTTCTTTACAATACGCAATAACTTCACCAACAGAAGGCTTAACAAATTTGCTTGAAACCTTCTTTGTTTTACTTTCTTTACTATCTAGTCTAGTCTTGTCTAGTCTAGTCTTATGTATGTCATCGGATACTTTGTCGGTTACTTTATCGGTTGCTTGTTCGTCTACTTTATCGGTTACTTGCTCGGTTGCTTTATCGCTTACTTGTTCGTTTTGCTTTCCATTTTGGTAAGCAAAGTAATTCATTATGTATATCGTTGATTGTTGCCCTTGTCTTACACGGTAATCAATAAGTCCTGCCTGTTTGAGCGCATTGCGCGCTCTATGCAGGGATTGAACCGACAGACCTGTGTTAATGCTTAATACCATATTCGTCACATTAAATTCTCTTTTCCATCCACATTTGTTATTGATATGCATCAAACCATACCAAAGCGCTATAGCAGAACTTGAAAGAGGATTAGTCAGTAATAAATTATGGAATGCATTGATTTCATCAAGATATTTCATATACTTTACTCTATACAATCATCGTCATTGATGAGGTCTATAACATGTACTACAATGTCTTCTAATGCTTCAACAGCCAACTCACTACCGTATGGCTTATATTTTTTCAAATCATCAATCTTTTGATTCAATAATATTTCAACAACTTCTATCTTTTTCATAACTTTCAGTCCTTTCTTTGACTATTGTTAAAAGTAGTTTTTTAACTCGTCTACTATCTACCCCGTGTGCCACTTCGTGGTGGCAATGATTACAGAGTGTAGCTAAATTAGTTAACTCACTTGTACCACACTGCCCTCTACTCACTATGTGATGTACCTCACTCGGTCTATTACAGCCACATAAAACACAATGCGGATAACCATCAATGCTATCTCTCTCAATAGCCTGTTTACGTGTTCTTCGATATAATTTATCGTCCTCACGTTTCCTTTTGTTCAAGCTGCTCACCCCAATCCGCAATCAGCGATTTTATATAATCACTGGGATCAATAGCTATACCAAGTTGCCTACACTCGTCAACTAAGCACTCAATTAATCGGCTCATCTCGGCTACATTGTAAGTGCTAGAGCCACTATATAAGTAAACTCTCTTAACGCCCTCTAAGCGCTCATAATCATCAACAATTGCTAACCACCCTAAACCGTTGTGTCGCCATTTGCGTACGATACTATCTACTAAGTTAGTTGGTATACCTACTGGCTCGCCCTGTTGGCTATCAAGGATTGCTTTACGGTATACATCCTCTTTAGAGGTGTAGCCATTTTTACTTAATTCGAGTGCTATCTTTTGGCATAACAACCAACAGTAAGAGTTTGCATTCAATGAGCGTTTCTTGCTTTTCTTTTTAATTTCTACTGTATATTCATCATCAGGATTTAATTTACTAATTGAGTCATCGTGTGGAGCAGGTATTACTACCTGCCACCCGATTGACTGTAATAAGTTAATCCCCTTTGTTGACCATTTCATGACGATTTCTTGCTGTAACGGAAATCATTTACATAGTCATATAGTTTTTTGAAATCATCTTCCGTCAACTTACTCGATTCACTTCGTTTTAATACATTTTTGCAATAGTCCTTAAGCTGCTGTTCAGTCATACCACCTTGCAAAGCTCTATTTTTAATATTAGTCCATGTATAAGCCGATTTATCTTCTTGTTTATCATTAGATTCTCTGTTATCCATAGTGTCGGCATCTTCTACATCGTCAATAAGAAATAAACCATTTAAAGCATATTTCCGAGCATATGAAGATGTAGCTCCTGTCAGTTGTGAAGCATCCATCCCTTTTTTACTAGCTTCTTCTCTTGCGTAAGCTGTATTTGTGATAGTTTTATCACCATCTGTTACAGTGGCAGTCGTTTTAACGTAATAACGTCCATCAAGGTTAATTATTTCGTCGCTAATAGTTAATAACAAACCTTGTTTTTGTAACAACGGCTTAACTACTTCTAATATATCTTCACAACTACGGTACTTATATTTCCCAAAGCTATTGAATTGATTCTTCGGGGCTTTTAGTTCTGCTTGCACTGCTATTAATTTTTCAATCATAGTGCCTCCTATTTAATTTGAATATTTTGTTTAATCACTAATTCTGCTCCTGGAATATCTATCTTATTATTAATTGCTTGTTTTATAGCCGTCTTATCTGCATCAACAGTTACCTTAGTACGTTTATATTCATCAGGTATTGCTGCTAGATCCAATACATTTACAATAGTTGACTTCCTATAACCGATAGTAAAGCTATTAACATGAAGGCTCTTAACTCCTTTTACTTGCATAGCTATATCCAAATTAGCTTTAAGCATATCTATGAGTTTTTTTTGTCTCTCTTTACGTTTGCGCAATCGCTCTAATTCTTGCGTTACGCCTTCATTGTCAGCAGTGAGAATAGCAATAAATTTAGCCGTATTTTCAGCTTTTAATTCAATACTTTCATCAATCATAGCTAATGTATCCTGAATAGCCATAATATCATCTTCGTTTTCTGCCAATAACATCATATTTTGAAGTTCTTTATAACTATTAGTTAACTCATACATTCTTTCCATTTCAAAGGCTCCTGTGTTATACTAAAAATAGGTAATTTTACTGTGCCCCTTTAATCGTGTCCGCGATTGAGGGGCTTTTAATTTTATACATGACGTTTACCCAACAATTCCGCTGCGAAAAAACACGCAGCAGATGTTGCCACTACCGCCCAAATAGTAATACCATCGGCTTGCCCTACATCCACGGTACCAACGGTAGCAACAACACCAAAGCCTGTTATGCTGTACAAGATAGGGCGTATAATATCATCAATCACACGCATATTATCACTCCTCTACTAACCCACTACTCATCAAAAGTAACTCTGCTGTTGCTTTTTTGATGAGTTCTTTTAATTTTTGATTTTCTAGCTTAAGTTTTTCATTGTCAGCTTTGATTAACCGATAATTCCAAGCGTTAAACTCATCTTCTATGCCACATAATGCATCGATTTCTTTTTGGCTAAATTTAATCTTAGGTACATGCGGTAATCGGTGGATTACACGTTCATCAGCCATTTTATAAACTGATTTCTCTGATATACCTAAAATTTGAGCTACTTCTGGTACACCGTAAGTTCTACATTCCATAAGTCTCACCTCACTTTATGTTATAATCACCTTAGAAAGGGGGTGATTATAAATGAAAATCAATCAATTAGAATCTGCTGTTGTTTTTGAAGCACTAAAACGTTATGTTACTGAATTAAAATCATATCAATCAAATCACCCAGAACATGATTTTAGACTAGAGAAAGAAATTCAAATAGTTGATGATATAATGAAAAAAATTAAAGAAGAATACAAATCACTTAATATTCCAACTAATCTTTTATAGCTTTTTCTAGTTTCTTTCGTTTATTTTGGATAGATTTCCAATTAAGGGTCTTGTTATAGCAAGGCTCTTTTTTATTTTGTAACCTACATACCTCACAATAACGGTCTAATAACTGCGGTAACACAGGGTAAATGTCACCTATCTTACTTTTTGCAATACTCGTTAAAATTAATAACTTCAACTGCTTTTTGATTTTTTTCATATAATCACCTCTATTCTTTTACATTCCACAAAATCATTTAAGTAAAGTTTCAAGGGGCACATTAAAATAATTTGCAATTTTAAGTAACTTATCAGCTTTAGGAGTATATTTTCCATGCTTCCAAGCAGTCAAAGTAGCTGTAGGGATACCCGTTTCTTTAGATACTCTATAAGCAGTTACCTTATTTTTCTTTAGCAACTTTTCAAACTTTGTATACATGTATTTCTCCTTTCTGTAACTAATTTTTCTTTCATAAGCTATTGTCATTAACTAAGAAATGTGATATATTTTAGTTGCGACAATTATATAACAAAACTTAGTCATTCTAACCTATTCAGAAAGTTATCTTTGCTACAAGACTATAATATCAAAGTTTTCTTTCGCAGTCAATAGGTTTAAGAAAGTTTTCTTTCTTATTTTACGAAAGGAATTTTTGCTATGTATGAGAGATTTGAACAACTATTAAAAGAAAATAATATTACCCCGTATAGAGTGTCTAAAGAAACGGGCATCCCTACAGCAACACTTAGTTCTTGGAAAAAAGGCACATATACCCCTAAAAATGATAAACTCCAAATAATCGCAGATTATTTTAATGTTACGGTTGATTGGTTATTAGGTAATACAAACCTGCGCAATTTACCAACCGAAGGCTATTATGATGATCCAGAAGTTGCTCAACTAGCCAACGAAATAAAAAATGACCCCGAATTGCGAATTTTACTCGACGCAAAACGGAGCCTATCCAAAGAAGATATGGAAAGTGTTATTAATATTACAAAGTCTTTATTAAAAAAGGAAAGAGGTTTTGAGGATTGAATTTTTTTATCCATTTAGTTGATTTACCTTGTAGCGTTGGTGGTTATACAAGACAAAACGAAGATGGTACTTACACTATTTTATTAAATGCGCGCTTATCAGTAGCAGAACAACGTAAATCTTATATTCATGAGTTAAGTCATATTGAAGGCAATGATTTTGATACTGAAATGCAAGCAGATTTATTAGAGCGTATGAGGCATGAAACGGGGTATTAGTTATGAATATAAGCATAATTTTAAAATATATCGGTATTATTACCGTCTCATTACTTTGTATTATTATCTTTTTATTCTTAATAATAAAAATTAGAAGATTTTTTTTCGAGTTAGGAAAACCTTGGAGAGAAATCAATAGAAAAGGTATGTTACTTCATGCGCGATTATCCGGTCTAGAGTTAAAGAGAGCCCAAGACAATAACGAAGAATACGATAGAAATAACACTTATTTACTTTTGTATGAAGCCTGTGGTGGAGACAATCCTGAAATTATTATCAATTGCATTATTGATGACGATTATTTAATTAACGGACTAATAAACATATTAACACATTCAACTGTTTTTTCTTCATTACAATGGAATCAACAAGAAAATATACTTAATTTCATTGAAAATGAAATACAGATGTCTCCACAAATTGTATTAGTAATCAGAGTTAAAGAATTTTTTGGAAATGAATCTGCCGCTAATTATATACTGGATATAATTACAGGAAGATTAATATAACAATTAGTATTATCTTTTGGTCGATTGTTTTGTTATTGGTTAATTTGGTTTAAAGAGTAAAGGATTTTAGCCGAATTAGTGAATCTATGGAGTAGATATTGTAGTTAAATAAAAACCTCACCTATTGAAATGGTAAGGATAGCACTACAAACATATTCTATTTCATATATTTTTAAGCAATATTCTAACTATTTAAACTGATGTTATTTCGAATATTGTGTAAAACACACCTTAATTTCTATTTCCATATATTGACGACATACACGATGGGTGTTATTATAATATCAACAGTACCCATCACGCTTAGATATTGAATATAATTCATATCTAGCGCACCAGGATGGGTCTTTTTTTATACACGAAAGGTTTTTATATGATTATAAAGGAACCACTTACTATTAAAGAGCAAGTCAAACGACTTGCTTCTAGAGGATTAGAAATTGATGACGTCGAGGAATTAGAAACTTGGCTAAAAAATGTAGGATATTACCGCTTAAGTGGTTACTGGTGGGTATACGAAGATAAATATCCTAATGTAAGTCCCCGAAATCATAAATTTAAACCTGATATTTCATGGAAGAAAATAAAACATACCTATATTTTTGACCAAAAATTCCGCAACACTATGTTTACAGCTATTGAAAAAATAGAAGTCGCACTAAAGTCATTATGGGCACAACATTTATCAACAACTTATAATACTTCGCATCCTCACGAACGCAAAGATTTGTTCAAAGATGAAATATATCACAACAAAAACCCTTATACCACTTTAATAAATAACTATAAAGACAGCAAAGAACCGTATGCAATTCATTATAGAACTAAATATCCAGAGTTAAAAACTCCTCCTATTTGGGTCGTTACGCTAATCTTGACATTAGGTGATTTTTCTAATTGGCTAAAAGCAACCCCTAGCAAAGATTGTAAAGCAATAGTTAAGGATTTTCCTTATTCTCAAAAAGAAATAATCTCTATCTTAAGCCATTTACGTTGGGTAAGAAATGTATGTGCTCATAACGGACGCCTTTGGAACAAACGCACACCTTTTGTATTTGAAGCTCCAAATAGTGCTAAAGCAAGACTCATTTTTTCTAAAAAAGACCCAGCAAAACTAGATAGTAAAATCTATAATACTATCATTGTAATGTCAGATATATTAAAAGTAATCGATCCTAATTATCCTTTTACTTATTTTATAAAAGACATGATTCAAAAAAATAAGCATATCGATGCCGAACACATGGGTTTTCCATCAAACTGGTTAGAGCTCGATGAATGGAAAAATCCTACACCTGAACACAAATATAATAAAAAGAGAACTAGTCACAAACAAAACAAAAAACCTATCACTCTAAATCCAATTACACCATTATTCCATAGTCGATTGTGGAGAAAAAACTAAAAAAATCCCCCCTGCGCCAACAGGATAAAAAAACTAATATTCTACACTAAAGTCTAGACAAAACACTCTAGATTAATACCACTAAATTCACAAAATAGTTGGAGATAAAATTTTATCTCCACTATTTCGGTTAAAATGGTGGTGCAAATTATTTACTTTTTTCCAAACAAAAAAATCCCCCACCTGCGCCAACAGATGAGGGACGCCAATACAGCACTTAGAGCGCTATATCTACAGTAATTAAATTATAACACGCTCTAAGTCTATTCACTATACCTATTTTTAGACAAGGAGCGTGATTTTTTTATGCCGATAAAATTCAATAAAACCTTACGCAAAAAGGACAACGGTTGGCAAGTAATTATTAGCTATAAAACATCCACTAGTAAATGGCGTCAAAAATCCAAACAAGGTTTTGAAGAAAAGTGGATAGCTAAAAACTACGGTGACGATCTAATAGAGCAAATAAAAAAAGAGGCAGACCTTAATACTGACTACAAAGGAATCACTTTAGAAGAATTTACAGAGATATATAAAGCCGATAATAGAGATCGATTAACCTATAATACACTACAAGCAACAAAATATGCAGTAAAAGCTTTAGGTAATGTAAGATTTAAGTCTATTGAAGAAATAACCCTATTAGATATAAACAAGAAATTTAGAGAATCTAAACTATCAACATCTACTAAAAATTTATATATTCGCTTATTAAAAATAATTTTCAAGTACGCCGTATCTCCCTATAAAATCATAGCTCACAGTCCACTTAACGCTGTTAAAGAGCATAAAGAGAAAAAGAATATTACTCAGCACATATCATCTAAGGTTTACACGGCAAATGAGATAGAATCATTATTTACTGGGCTGAAAAATAAAAAGAAAAAGGAATACTATTACCAATGTTGCTTAGCTTATTACTGTGGCCTACGATATGGCGAAATAGTAGGGTTATCTTGGCTCGATATTAATTTTAATGAAAAAACTCTTTCTGTGTCTAGGCAAGTTGCTCGAACAAGTACCAAAAAATATAGCTTAACAGCCCCTAAAACAGCGGGAAGCATTCGAACCATACCGATGCCTCCGAAATTAATTGAAACGCTCTTAGAGTACAAAAAAATAGCCCCACAGAATGATAAACAACTATTGTTTCTCAGAAATTCCAGTACAAACTTTGTAAATGCCTATATCCATACTATCATCAAAGATAAAAATTTTCACGATTTACGGCATACATACGCAACAACACTCTTAGCGAATGGTGTTGATATAAAAACGGTTGCAGCCCTGTTAGGCGATACTGTACAGACTGTAATTAACAACTATATACACTACACCGAAGAGATGAGAAAAAAGGCAGCTATAGATGTTGCTAATATTTTTAAGTAGTTTTTTGACGATTATTTGCCGATTACTTGCAAAACGCCTGTATCTAAGCCTTTTATAAGTTTTATTACACTACACCATATTATATCAAATTTCGCCCTTTTTTTGAATAAAAAGAGCCTTCCCTTTCAAGGTCAAACTACTCCTTTGACCCGTTAAGGCAAGACTCTTACATTTTAATCACGGCGAGTTCGCATAATACCGCGGTCTGCATTGCGCAAGAAACGCAATAAATTTTCAATTTCGACGGAGGAATTCAATTGTAATTCCATTTCTTCAATAGCTCGCGATAAGCTATAACCAGACCGATAAATAATACGAAACGCTTGTTTTAAATCATGACGCACATCTTCTGAAATACCAGCGCGGGATAACCCTACTGAATTCAAACCAATAACACGTGCTGGTTGCCCATCAGCAATTACATATGGCGGAATATCTTGAACTACTTTAGCCATACCACCTACCATTGCATTACGACCAATTTTTACAAATTGATGCACACCAGCAATACCACCAATAACAACACGATCTTCTACTACTACGTGACCAGCTAGACCAGCGCAATTACTCATGATTACATTATTACCAACAATACAATTATGAGCAATGTGTGTACATGCTTGGAATAGGCAATTATTGCCAACTCTTGTTTCTTCACCTTCGCCAGTGGCACGACTAATGGTAACACACTCACGAATTACTGTTTCATCACCAATATTACAAAAACTTTTTTCCCCTTTGAACTTTAAATCCTGTGGTTCTAAACCTACAGCTGCACCAGGGTAAATTTCACAACGCTGTCCTATGGTAGTCCATCCACCAACTACTACATTCGCACCAATTTGAGTACCGTCACCAATGGTTACGTTTTCCCCAATTACGGCACCAGGACCAATAACAACACCTTTGCCAATTTTGGCATCTGGATGTACAACAGCTGTGCTATGTATATTGGAGGTAGCATTTTCCATGCCTACTACTATCATCTATGTCACTCCTTGCTCTGTTGAGATTGCGACTTTTGTTTCACATACTTTCCTTATTAATTACATAATCGTAGTAAAACAAAAATATTGAACTGCTATTTTACAGAACTTTTCACTCTAAAACAGAGAATTTTATCTAATAACATGGAGAAAATATACGCTTAACACACTTTCTCTTAATATTTCAACATTTTTCACTTATACAAGCGCAAACATGTATTCTCCAGTAACAGCTAATTTATCACCTACGTAAGCTTTACCTTCTACTTTACCCATTTTACCCTTGATTTTTACAACTTCTACTTCCATGCGTACTTGATCGCCTGGTTTTACAGGATGACGGAAACGAACTTTATCAATCCCTGTAAACATTGGTGTAAGTCCACGATTTTCTTCTGGATATAAGAGAGCAATGCCCCCTACTTGCGCCATTGCTTCAGTAAGTAAAACGCCTGGCATTACAGGATTTCCAGGAAAATGGCCTTGGAAGAATAATTCATTCATAGTAGCATTTTTAATGCCTACGGCACGTTTCATTGGTTCCAATTCAATAATGCGATCCACTAATAAAAATGGATAACGATGTGGTAAAATCTCCATAATTTCTTCAATATTAAGAATCATGTTAATCCTCCTTCATTTCTTGCAAAATTTGACGGGCTAAACGAGAATTTAATTCATGACTCGATTTTAACCCAATAATATGCCCTTTAATAGGGCCGAGGAGAAACAAGTCCCCTAAAATATCAAGTATTTTATGACGAACTAATTCATCATCATAACGCGGTACGGACAAACAAGAGGTATCATCATAGACTAACACATTATCCGTGTTACCACCTTTAGCTAGCCCCATAGCCTGTAACTGCTCGAGCTCATTCATAAAGCCAATTGTGCGAGCTGGTGAAATTTCCTTTTCAAAAACAGCTTCGGAATCTAAATGAATATCCACCTGCTGTGTTCCTAACAAAGGATGATTATTAATAGACGTAAAGGTTACGCGCAATCCATCATAAGGAACAATCAAAATATAGCGGTCGCCATCATAAATGGCATGAGATTGTTTCACCGCATACATAGCTCGTTTAGTATCTAATTCTTTAATGCCTGCTTTTTTCATCAAATCAACGAATACAGCGGCACTCCCATCACCAACAGGTGGTTCTGGTGAATTTAATTCTACATAGCAGTTATCAATACCTAAACCATAAAAGGCAGCTAATAAATGTTCTACAGTAAATACTTTAGCTTCGCCAGCTTCCAATGTAGTCGCACGATTAGTGTTAGTCACATTTTCAGGGCTTGCTTTTACTGAAGGATGTCCTGGTAAATCAGTACGTACAAAGATGATGCCTGTATTAGCCTCTGCGGGACGCAACGTCATGGTCACCGGCAAGCCACTATGGAGTCCTGTTCCTTCATAGGTAATCTCCTTAACAAGCGTCTTTTGCTTTAATACCATACGCCTCCTCCTTTCCTCTATTGACGATTCAACTCTTGCAATACACATACATCACTTCTGATGTCTATAGTCTTAAATGACACTGTTATTCATTATATACTATTCTCTAAAAACAAGGCAAGCTATTGCCTAGTCTTTCATTGGATCTGGTGGCACTTCAATCTTGCCGCCATAATAGCGACGAGTCCACTTCCAACGATTATGAATCCAGAACCAATCTTCTGGATAACGACGAATATAATCTTCAATCCATTCATTGAGTTGAGTCAATGTAACAGCGGTGTCACGTCTTTTATCCTCTGTATGCTCTGCATAAAATGGTTTATAGGCAGTCACAATATATTTTCCTTTATACTCATCATAACGAATTGTGACAGGAATAATAGGTACATCTCGCATACGTCCCATAACAGCTGGTCCTACAGGTGTTAATGTTTCATAGCCAAAAAATGGTACTAATTGACCTTTATCACCCGGGTCTTGGTCCATGATTAAACCAATCATAGCCCCGCCATGAAGTTCTTTAACCATTTCACGAACACCCGTTTTATAGGTAACATGTTGATGCATAATAGCTCTATATTCATTAATAAACTTATCTGCATCACCATTTTGCTTCATAGCCACAGAAATAAGCGGATACCCTTCAGACGCTAAGATGCCGCCTAGTAATTCCCAGTTACTACTGTGAATCGCCATTAAAACAGCTCCTTTGCCACCTTCCTGAGCATCATCAAGATATTCTCGGTCAACCCACTCAAACATCTCTTTATATTTACCATCTTTAATTTCTGGATAGCGCAATACATCGATAATCATACGACCAAAGCGAGTCGTGCTTTTCTTCGCAATGCGCCTAGCTTCGGCTGGATCATCTGTTATATTGCAAAACAAAATCTGTCCAATGGCCAATTTACGGCGCTTCGGTGGCAAACAAAGCCAACACAATTCCCCCAGCAGATGCCCAATGGCATACTGTAAGCTATGAGGTAACGCACAGATTACGGCGCTAAACAGTTTCATAAATCTATACATAGACGCTCCCTACTTTGCTGCTAATTGCTCTTTTAAAGCAGCTAACTCTTTTTCTAATTGTTTAATTGTCTTAGCCATTTCAGGTAAACGATTCTCATAGGCCGATAACTTAAGCCATTCCTTATGAGGCCGTTGTGGGAAACCTGCATAGGTACCATTCGATGGCACATTGCCAATAATCCCAGTCTTGCCTGCAAAGGTAACATTATCACCAATCGTAATATGACCAGTACAACCAGTTTGCCCTGCAAAAATTACATGATTACCGCATTTAGTACTACCTGCAATACCAACCTGAGCAATGAGGAAACAGTCTTCCCCAATTTCAACATTGTGGCCTAAATGTACAAGATTATCAATCTTCGTACCACGACGAACTAAGGTAGAACTCATGGTAGCATTATCTACACAGGAACAAGAACCAATTTCTACATCATCTTCCAAAATTACATTGCCCACTTGAGGAATGTGAGTATGTACACCATTTTCAGTAGCAAAACCAAAACCTTCGCCACCGATAACAGCTTTAGCCCGTAAAACAACACGTTTCCCTAAAATACAATTTTCATGGACAATAGCACCACTATAAATAACTGTATCTTCACCGATTTTTGCATTATGGCCAATATACACATACGGATGTAATACTACATTGTCACCAATAACCGCATTATCATAAATAACACAATATGGGCCTACTGTAACATTCTTACCAAAGGTTACATTATTACCAATAATAGCTGTCTCATGAATGCCTGTAGGAAATACAACTGGCGGATGGAATTTCTGTAAGATTTGTGCAAAAGCGACTTTCGCATTGGGCACTACAATTTGAGGAATACTCACATCTGCTAGGGGTGCCTCTACTATGACAGCACCTGCTTTACTTTGTCCAACAAATTCACAATATTCGCCCACGGCAAAGGAAATTGCCTGTGGCGCTGCTTGGTCAAGACTCCTAGTTTCAGCAATCTCAACTGTTCCATCACCTATTACTTTACCCTGTACACTGTTAGCTAGTTCCTCAACTGTATACGTCACTGTGAAAGTCTCCTCTCAATCCATTAATAAATGGTTAACTTATTTATTCTCTGCCTGCTGTTCGCCATTAGCAGCTGCTTGGTCTTTATTTTCAACCTTGCCCATTTTAGTCAATACTTCTTCTGTCAAATCAACGCCACCACTAACGAGTGCATTTTTTTCAACAACAGCAGTAATACTTTTTTCTTTAGCAATGGCTTGTACATTAGTATCAACAGCATTGCGGAACTCATTAATCATAGCTTGTTGATATACTTGCATTTCCTGTTCTGCTTTTTGTTTGCTCTGCATCATAGCATTAGCATCTTGCCCTGCACTTTGTTCCTGCGCTAAGCGTATATTAATTTCATTGAATTTAGCTTCTAATTTAGAACGCGTATCTTGGCCTTTTTGGCTTTCTGTCATAATTTTTTGCATATCTACATAGCCCACTTGTTCAGTCGTGCCACAACCAGCTACTAAACCAACGGATACCATCATAGTCAATCCAGCCAATACACGTTTTACATTTTTATTCATTCCTGAAAACTCCTTTATTGTGCTGCGCTATACGATGCAATAATAGCATCAGTTACATCTACAGCATTTACATTTGAAACTTCATTAATTACGATTAAATCTAAATTTCGTTCTTTTGCTACCACCATAGCTCGCATGCGTACATCTTCTAATATGGCATCATGCAATGCATCCACTTCACTTTGTTTAGCCTTCAAACGACCATCCCAAGCGGAGTTCCAATCTACAGGATTTGGCAAATTATTGGTAGCTAAAATAGAATCTGCTTTCGCTTTCATCATCTCATCGCGACGAGTTAATAATTCTTTTTGTAAATTAGCAGCATACTCATCTAGCTCTTTTTGTCCCGCTGCACGCAAAGACGACAACTCGCCATCAACTTTTTGCTCTAATACTTGTATATCATTGCTTTCAATAGACTGACTACGCTGTGCTAAAAGAGCTTTTAATTCTTCCTCTTTAGCCGCTCGTTCAGCCTCAAGTCTTGCCTTTTGTTCGTCTGTAAAAGCTAAAGGCTGCGTATTACTACTTAATTCTAATTGCAAATTAACAATTCGTAAATCAGCTTCTGTCATGTCAGTTTTTAATTCACTGCGATATTTAGCAATGAGTGCAATACGTTGCTTTTGATACGCAATATTTAATTCTTGTTCTTTCGCTTTTACTTTACTCATCAATTCTGTATTTAACAGGTCGGTAATTTCTTTATCAGAACCTAAAGATTGTAATGCTAAGGACTGTTCTTGAGATTTCAACGTTAAGGTTTGTTGCTCACTTTTATACTTAGCTTGCAAATCTTCTAATTCTTTTTTAGCTTTTGTATAGTCTTCATAAGCAGGATTAAATGAAATTACTTTCTCCATTTTTACAAGTCCCACTTTAGGCAAAGTAGCGACTCCTGTAGATTTTGATGAATCTAAGCGACTGTGAATAAAAAGCCCCAGTAATAAGGCGACAATCACAACGACAGCTACCAAAATCCAACGATAGGTTAGCTTCATTGTAACGCCTCCTTTCTACCTATCAGACTTTGCTCATCCTTAATCCATATATTATTTCTGAGTATTTGCATCCGTTGTTTCAGCACCACTGTTTAATTTTTTCTGTACTTGATCTGTAATATCTACGCCACCATATAAAACAGTACGTTTATCCATTACAATGGATAAACCTTTCGCATCAGCAACTGCTTTAGATGCTTCACCTACTTGGTCCTGAATTTTCTTCTGGATTTCCATCATCTTATCTTGTACTTTGCCTTGGTACTGAGCCGCTAATTCAGCTTTTTGATTGTCATCCATATTAGCGGTTTGATTATTAAATTCATCGCTAAGCTGTTTCTTGTATTCATCTAACTCTTTGTTAGCTGCCACAACCGCTGGGGAAGTAGCACTCAATACTTTAGTCGTATCAATCACACCAATATTACTGTTAGTATCTGCTGCCATGCTTGGAGTTGCCATCTGTGTATACGCGATAGCCCCAATACCTAGCAAGAAAATAACAGCAACAAACAAAGATACAAATTTCTTATTTTTTTGGTTATTAATTAACCGCATCATAGGCAATATACCTTCTTTCTTTCTAACATCTAATTACATTATAACCTATATTCTTAAATATAACCGATTAAACGTAACCATTTATTATCTTCTGTCACCACATATTCTAAGGTCAAGTAATTATTCAAATCATAGCCTAAACCAAATTCATTGCGGTGAATTTCAAAATCCCTTTGCGCTCTCACATGCCAACGTTCGCCGATAGTCTGACTAAGCCATACACGGCTATATTTATCAGATAGATTGTACTGATAAGCAATCGTTGTATCTGGCGTAATATGATACGCATAGGATGGATAAAACGACCACTTATACGTATCAGGGAAGAAATTGGTTTCTAAATACCAATCGCCCCGCCCCTGTTTTACCCCGGTAAAAAGCTTAAAACCTACATTATGCTCCGCTTCCGATCCCATGTCCAAATACGCTTCACCGCGCACAATATAGCGTGACGAATCCACCTGTATCTTAAGCAATAAATCAGTGCCTAATTGCAATTGTGGTGTCATAGATATACCAAAGCGTTCACTAGCCCGACTAGTATTTAAGCCTTGTTGAATATCCTTTAAAATATCACTTTCATGGCGAGCAATAAAAGCTACGGGAACACCTTCAAAACTCACTAAATAGGAGTCATAATAACTCTTGGTAGCAAAAAACAAACTAGACGGCAATGTATTAGAAGAAATCTCCGTGCTACTATGCCGCACCATAGCGCCTTGTGGAATTAAATACACCCGCACTTTTGTATCAGTGCCAGGTGTAATTTCTACTTGTGGAATAAATTCTGGTAAGGCCCCTTCTAATTCATTACGAACCAATTGACTGGTAACAGCACTAGCCCAATCTAAGGAATCTAACGGTGCCCCTAGCAAAATTTGTTCAATCCGTGGCTTTACAAATGCCACATCTTGAGCTACTAATTGCTGAGCTAAAGGTGTTAAATTACCATATTCAACTGACACCTCTACGGTTTGAATTGTCTGTCCATAAGGTCGTAAACGAACCTCTAATTGACTCGTTATACCTGGCGTAATCTCCAAAGACTCTACCGTATACCCATACAGAATGCGATCAATAATATCACTTGTCACTTTATGGTATGTAGCTTCACCAGCTCGTACAGTCTCTGTGTCAACACCAATATATAATTTATCAGCTGCCGTCTGCACCGCAGCGGTCATGCGTTTTGCCAATACGGCGGGCAGTGGTTGCCTGGCTCCTTCTAAACTCACTGTCACAGCCTCAATCGGCTCTGCATAAGCAACAGATGTAGCAGTAGCGGCCATATATATGGCCGCTCCCACCCGTAAGCCCCAACGCTTCATAATTAGAATTGTCCACCAAAGCTGAAGTGGAATTTTTTATCGTCTTTACTTACACCATAATCAAGACGAATTGGTCCGATAGGTGTAGTAATACGAACACCAGCACCTACTGAAATGTTGAAGGATTTATCATCATCATACCAAGTTACGTGTGGTGCATCCCAAGCATCACCCATATCAGTAAAGAGTACGCCCGTTACTTTCTTAAAGAGTGGTACACGGTATTCTAAAGTAGCATTGTACATTTTCTTACCGCGGAACTGATCATCTTCAAAACCACGAAGTGTATCAGCACCACCTAATGTATAAAGTGCGCTATAAGGTACATCCCCTTGAGCCCAACCAATACGGCCACGGAATGCAATTACTTGATCTTTACCAATCTGTTTGTAACTACGATATTCGCCAGTGAATTTATAGTAATCGAAGTCACCGCCTAAACCATGACCCGCCCATTGAACGGTACCAGATAAACGTTGACCACGTTTTGGATCATAGATGTTATCGCGGGAATCATATACTTTCTGCCAAGTAATACTATTAGTACGACCGAAGTTGTTCTTAATATACTTTTCACCTGCAAAGTCATGTTCTTCATTGTTCCAAGAATAACCAGAAAATCTTGCTCGTTCCTCTGGCGTTCCTGTCCCAGGACCAGCGGCATAGTTATAGCCACTGTTTTCATCTTCGTCAAATTTCCAGCCATCTTTACGAGTTTCAAGAGTCAAGTAATCTCGTGTATATTCGCCAGTCTGACGACCTAAGGAAATACTAATCCCCTTTTGCGTTTTTACATATTCAGAAATATCTTCCCCGTCAGAGTTGTAGTCTGTATAAGTATCTTCACGGTCAAAAATAGTTAAGCCAAGAGATGTCCCTTTATCATCAATCCAAGGACGCAAGTAGGATACAGAATAGTTTCTATAACCAGCTGTACCACCGAATTCCCAGTGAACTTTAATTTTATCACCAGTACCACGTAAGTTGTCTTCCCCAACTTCAACGATACCTACGAAGCCATCGGAATCAGAATAACCAGCACCTAAAGTAATCGTCCCAGTTTTATGTTCTAAAACGTCAATTTCAAGAACTACTTTATCTGGTGTAGAACCTTCTAACAAACGAACGTTAACATCGTCAAAATAACCTAAGTTATATACTTTTTCAACAGAACGACGAACTAAGAATTTATTGAAAGGTTGACCTTTCTTTTGGTTAAATTCACGAAGAATTACATAATCTTTAGTCTTTTTATTACCATGAGGTATGATATCTTCAACAATACCTTCTGTAATGGAAATATGAAGAACACCATTTTCATCTACAGCTAAATCATTAACACGCGCTAAAATATAGCCGTCACGATTATACGCCGCATTAATCCCTTGAATACGTTCGCCCACTTGCACTGTATTAAGCACTGTATTAGGCTGTACATTCAAGTAATTAACTAGCATTTCATTGCTGTATACAGTATTACCTTCAAATTGTACAGTTTTTACAATCGGATTCACGGTAACTTTATAAGCGACTTTAACACCTTCTGGCACAACAGTAATAACAGGGTTGATTTCAGATAAATAACCACTTGCACCAAGTGCCGCAATATCAGCTTTAATAGCCTCAACAGTTAAAGTATCACCAATATGATTTTTTAATAAAGCTACATATTCATCTTGTACTTCTGCTGGCAACCCATCTACAGAGAAACCAGTCATAACTTTACCAACATATGGTTGTAAGTCTTCATCAGTTACACTCGAAAAATAACGAGCATCTGGTGTAGTAATTTCAGTTTGTACACCGGCAGCTTGCTGTTCTTCTAATTTGGCCCCTTCCCCTTTAGCGACCGTTAATACACCTTTATCTTGTGTGGCCAAAGAGGAGTTGTCTAGTTCCTGACGCTTTGCTTCTTTTGCATCGGACTCCTGTGCCTCTTCAATACCACCACGAGCCGCGCTAATGGCATCTTGTGCTGCTGCATCGCTAGCTGCTACTGTACTAGCTACTGTTGTTGTATTCTGTGTGTTTGTGGCAGTTGTTTCATCTGCTGCCCAAACCGTAGTGCCACTTAATGCTGCGACTACAGCTACAGCCAACATGTTCTTATAGGCTCTCTTATTCATCATTTACTACATCCTCCTAAAAAATAATGCCTTCTTATTTTAAACATATTGTTATTACATATAAATGAATATATCCCTATTGTTCTTGTCCTCTCAGACTTCGTCCCCCTTCACGTACAGCCTCTTGAATCTGAGTTGTACTAATTACTGGTGTTGTAACTGTTTCGTTTGTTTGTGTTGTATTCGTGGCCGTTGATGTTGAATCTTCATAAGTATTGCCAACAGTTCCTGAAGTTGCATTAGCTTCCTGATTCTGACTATCTGTAGTTGCATTAGTTTCAACAATAATCTTTGAGTCAGTACTGGCCTCACCTTTAGACGTCTCAGTTGTCCTACTAGGAGCATTCATAGCTTCTGAATTAGTAGTTTTACCAACAGTGGTCTCCGGTGCTGATAAGGTAGTTGTACCCGTAGTACCATTAGATTTTTGCTCTGACTCTTGCAACAACTCTACTGAATTCGTAGCAGGCGTCTTTGGCACTGCTGACTGCTGCCATACATAATAGGTACCACTTAATACTATTATAATACCAATTACAACTGGCCAATACCCAATTCGTTGCCACAAGGTCGGCGTATGTTTTTCGTCTAAATGTTGCAATTCCGCCTTAGCTAGCATTAATTGTAGCTGTCCTTTAGTAGTCGAATCATCAGCATACGCTTGTTCAGCTTTATCAAGCCAAGTCTTAACTGAGCGAATGCGCTTCTCCATGTTGTCACTTGTCTTATTCATAACGGCCTCCTTTCATACTTACATACTCGTAAGAAAGGATGATTTTGTGAACTACTTATATCACATTAATCTGTTTTATTATAGCACAGATACGATATTTTATTAAGAATTCCTTGCAACTTCACGACTAGTTTATAATAATTTTTTAAAAAGTTTAACTTTTCAGCCTTTTTTAATCTAAAAATAAAATAAACTGCCCTGAAAGTTTTAACTTAACCGAGCAGTTCATCTTAATTTCTATATTTATTTTTACATTTATTTTCATTCAAAAACAAACTCTTTAGCTATTACAAAATAAGGTTAATCATTCCATATCTTGCGAGTGCGACTTAACATACCACGCAAACGTTTTATGCCTTGACGATGTAAACGATGAATATAGCTATTACTAGTAGATAATTCACCGGCTACCGAAGCAATGGAACGATCAGCTAAATACACCTGTTCCATTACATGGCGCTCATTGCCAGGTAAACGCTCTAAAGCCTCCACTACCACCTGTTGAAAGGCTTTTGATTCCACAGCCATTTCTATGGAAGGCCCTTCATCAGGTAATTGTTCCCACCAATATTCGTCATCTTCATTAGCAACACTTAATACAGTGCCACCCTTGCCCTCTTTTCGTAAGTAATCAAGGATACGCCCCCGTACACGGTGAACCGCATACAATGAGAAAGCAACACCTTTCGTATAATCAAAACGTTCCACCGCTTCAATTAAGCCTACCGTACCTTCTTGCACACAGTCCATCACATCATCCACTACTTGACGATGTGCCATAGCTTCGCGGAATACCAAGGGCTGGTAATGTTCAATGAGGGCCGTTCGTGCCGTTTCATCATCCCCATTGCGATACGCTTGCCATAAAGCTCGTTCTTCTTCTGGGGCTAATAATTTAATTTTTTCTAATTCAGCTAAATATGACGATAGCATAACGACCCTCCTTTCTTAATTAAAACTCATAACGCCATTGACCACCAATATACGAGTGATCATTGCTGTTCATCCAACCATTAATACTAAAGTTATTATTAATATCGTATTGAACACCATAGGACGTCAAATCATTATTAATCCCTTTACTTATAGTTACCATTAAATTAGGCAATAAATACTTACCAATTTCAATATTATAGTAACCATTTGTATCATCATTTACCGGTTCATTCGGATCTAACGAACCAGTTGTGATATTAATATGATCAAGGCCAAAAGTATCTTTTAAAGCACCTTCTACATAGCCCATTAAAGCTGAACGCACCCCAGCCGCTAATAACGCATTGGCATCATCAGAGGATACGCTACTATCATTGCCAGAGCTATAACCAAAAGTAAGTAAAGATACGATTTGACGATGCTCTAAATGAGGATCTGAGGTTAATTTTAAATCCATTTGCTCTACAGAGCCATTCACTTCCATATATACACGATATGAACGAACTCGCGATTCTGCCTTTACATGTAACCATGGTAAGAATGAGCCTTGCATAAAGTCAGCTTTACCTTCCGTAATCTTAAAGGTATTGTTCAAATACTTCAAAGTACCTTCTTTTACATGGAAGGAGCCTTCTACATGAGGGAACTCTGTAGTGCCACCAATATGAGCACCACCACCAAGAACAAAGTCATAAAGACCACTACTATATAAACGAACTTTTTTGCCCACATTAATCGTAAAATCTAAACCGATTGGGTCGCCCCCTTCAGTAGTTGTAAAGGATAAAGGAACCGTAATTCTATCTTTTTCTAAATCAAGATGTCCGACTACCGTTGGCAAGCCGTCTTTGAGCATAATCCCCACTTCACCATTTAATGGCCCTGAAAAATATTCATGTTCTACTTCTAAATTATTCAACTGCACAACACCAGCATAATTGGTTAAGCTAGTCCCTTGCCAACTTACTTCACCAGATAAACCTGCATTCCCTTTACCCATAGTAGCGCCGCCAATTAATTCAGCTTTCTGATTTTTGAAAATTAACTGCGCAGACACGTCCGCTAAATCTTTTTTCACTCCATCAAAATGAATTAACCCATTTTCCACACTAATGGTACCGTTAACCAATGGTTGATCATAATTACCAGTAATATGGAGGGCCCCTTTTAGTGGCCCTTCGCCTTTTGTAATAGTCGGGAACATAAGTGGCAATACAGCTAAATCAGCTTCATTCACATCTAAGGTCACATCCATAGCCGATGTATCCCCTGGCGGTAAATAACCTGATGTATAGAACGCAGCTAATGGCACAGTACCACGAAGTTTCGCTTTATACTCACCTCGTTGACCTACTAATTGTTGTAAGTGAATGACTTTATCTTCCATAGTCGCCATAGCATATACACGATCAAGGCCTACCCCATTATAACTAGCACCTGTTATTTCCGAAGATAATTCCACATGAGGATTTAAGGTCTTACCAGTTATATTAGCAATAAAATGGATATTGCCAGACGCAGGAATCGGTTCTTTCATCAACGGCATAAGCGCTTCAATAGCCACATTATTAGCCGCAATTTGAATATCACTATCTCCATCTAAATCGGCCGTCCCTACGGCAGCTAACATACCGCTACCAATAGGCAACTGACCTTTTCTAATTGTTACTTTTTTATCTTGTAGAGTTACTTCTAAATTAGCCGTGCCCCAAGGATTGCCACCTACTACAATATCATCAATAGTCCCTGTAAGTGTTATATCTGGATTCTTTAGCGTACCACCTACATCAACACGACCATTAATGAAACCACTTGTATCTGGTGCATTAATATTAGCAACCCGCAAGAAATTAGCTAGCTCACCATTTGTCATAGTCGCATAGCCAAATAGACGATGATTATCATCTAAGGACATCCCTCCATCAATGAGGAATTTGCCTTGTTCTCCTTCTTCAAAGGAAACTTTATCTAAATGAACTACCGTAGGATCTGCATAAATGCCACCAGCAACATTGCGTAAGGTCATACCATTAATACCGATTTCACTAGAACCTAAGGTACCTTGTACCACAGGCTTATCAAGCGTACCAGTAACAGTTCCTTCTACCGTAATATAGCCTTCCACATCTGCATAATCTTTAAGCCAAGGTCGTAAATAAATTGTATCGCCTAAAAAGTTAAAATTAAGCTGCCCATCTTTATAGCGACCATGGCCTCGAATAGTCGCCCCATACGCTTGTGCTATTAAATCACGAATACCAAATGAGTTATCACCATAACGGAACGCAAATCGGACATCACTAAATAGCTTTCCTTGCACTGACCCATCCCAAGCATGGACAAAGCCACGAGCTTGTGGATTAGCCAATGTCCCCTTAATTTCAGTACGCACATTAAGCCAACCCGTAACTGGCAATTCTGGTACAATGCTTTGCGCTACATTTTCAATACGCACAGAGTATGCACTAGCCTCTAAATCTAAAGCCTGAGAAGCCCCTAAATCAGCTGTCCCAACTAGATTATAATAGCCATGACCATCTTGCACAAAACCATTCGTAATAGTAACTAACTTATTTTGCATGGACAAATCAGCATATGCATTATCAAAACGAACACCTGCTACACGACCGCCTTCAGAGGCAAATTTAGCCGTTACCGTAGGGTTATTAAAAGCACCTTCTATCGTACCCGTAAGCGTGCCGGTCCCTTCCATAGGCTGTTGTGCATAATCACTAAACATACTTAAAGGAACATCTTTAGCATTAAAATTAAGTACTATATTCTCTGTAGTCGCTGTGCCATAAGCGGTAAAGCTACCTTCGCCAATGGTACCATTTAAGTAATTAATGCGATATTGTCCATCAGCACCATCAATCTGACCAGATAATGTATCAGTTACAATAGACTCATAGCCAATGCCATTCCCTTCAAACGTAGCAGCCACCGTTGGTGCCGCAGACTCTATATTTCCCTTCACATAGGCTTTACCA
The DNA here is from genome assembly GCF_943192895.1 of Veillonella intestinalis. Lineage (NCBI taxonomy): Bacteria > Bacillati > Bacillota > Negativicutes > Veillonellales > Veillonellaceae > Veillonella > Veillonella intestinalis. The sequence goes on from NZ_CALPCB010000007.1 coordinate 24,194, forward strand.
CGAACAGCACCATGTAATGGCTCACCAATAGCTTGACCCACAAGCCCTAATGGAATATCTGTCCCTTCCAGCGACACTTCATAGTCTTGCGATTTTAGATTAAATTGCCCACGTCCACTTGCCTCGCCACCATTTAAGGCTAATTGTATGTCAGATATATCTAATACATCTTTGCTATAAGCTAACGTAGCAATACCTTTTTGTAAATTATAGCCTGCATAGGCAATATTATTAGCTTCCAAATTAGCATTTACAATAGGATCTGTGAAGGTACCATATACATGGGACACTGCACTCACAGAACCTGTAATGCCTTTGTCTAATAAAGTTTCAACTTGAATTTCTTGTCCCCGTAAGGTCAAATTAAGCGTTGGCGAATCCGAATCAGCCACGTCTACATTACCATGAGCAAAAAATTGTTGCCCATTAATAGCTACCCGACCATCCGTAACAGTAATCATCGTGCCATTAAAATTAACATGGCCTGCCCCTTGGCGGAGTTCATATGGCATTGGCCCTAAATCAGGATTGCTATAATCAACGGCCATATTCTTAATGTCAACGCCGCCTTCATAAGTTAAAGCACCCGCTTCACGTTTTATTGTCAATGCTACATTTTCAACAGTCCCCGCCAAAACTTGCGCACTCACATCAGCTGGAATTAAATCATTCAAGTAATCTAATGTTAAGGATGGCGCTTTAACAAATAAAGAAAAATCTGCTGACTCATCATTACTATACGACGCCTTTACCGTAACAGGCTGCGCATCTACATTAGCAGACAAAGCTCCATCAATAATCGGATAGTCCCCTAATTTAACAGCCCCATTGATGGCCGCGACCTCCGTCTTACGACCATTGAGCCAAGCTAGTTTAGCAAGCCCATTATTTAGAATAATATTGCCCCGAAATTCCATAGGCTTATCGCTGTCACTTTGTTTTACCAAGGACGTAATATTCCAAGTATTGTTAGTCGTTTCTACGGCATATACAGTGGGATCCGTTAATGTAACTGAATGAATCAGTCGCAGCGCTGACGATTGTGTAAATGGTAATTTAGCGGCTTCTAATATGTCTAATGATACTTCTGTATTAGGCACATCGGCAACTAACGCACCATGCTGATCCTTGATCTGCAAATCATCAATATGAACTGTCCCATCCCAGCCAATTTTAAAGCTTTTATACGAAGCAGTACCATTAATTGCTGTATTTAATTGTTCTTGTACGATAGGTCCTACTATTTGCTCGCCGACTGGCCGCATTAATTGTGCGCCACCAAATACTACAGCAAGCGCAACAGCTGCTGCCAGCCATCTTCGCTGTCCCTTTTTCATTTAAAACTCCTCGCACATAGCTAATACAATCTAAATATAGTAAACGTCAATAACGCTTTATTGGTTATGGTTATATCACTATTATTATACAGCAATCCCCACACTAAAATACACTTTATTTGCTAGCGTCAGCTACTAAAGCAGATAACATTTGACTTGCCTTAGCTTCATTAACTAACATTTCCGCACCACCAATTGGTGTTTCTAAAGGAACGCCCATAGCTGTTTCTAAAGAAGCTACCGCAATATTGTAATTAAATAAAGCATCTACATAATTATTACGAGCTGTTTCTAACTCTGTTTCTGCATCTAGTACATCAAGGTTAGTACCTACGCCAGCACGATAACGCAAGGATGCAATACGGAAGTTTTCTTGCCCTTGTTCTACCGCCACTTTAGTGCTTTGAATGGTCTGTTCTGCAGACTTCATATTTAAGTAGGCCTTACGAACTGCAAGATTAATGCTATCCATAGTTTGATAATTAGCTTCTTTTGCTTTTTCTAAATTTGCTTCTTGCACTTTAATGGTTTCTTTAGTAGCGCCACCGTCCCATAGACTCCAGGATACAGCTGCCCCAATTGTCCAGTTGTCATTATCGGTACCACCCCAGTCACTGCCAGACCAAGCCTGCTTTGCAGTAGCACTTAAGGTTGGTAAATAACCTGATTTAGCCGACTTAATAGCTTCTTCTGCTGCTTTTACAGCCATCGTACTCTGAACAAGTTCTGCACGATGAAGCATTGCATAAGCCTGAGCTTCATCAAGACCTACATTATAAGGTTTATACCCAAGGGTACTATCCGCTGTTTCAACACTAGTATTTACAGGTAAACCGATGGAATTATTAAGTGTTGCTTCTGCTAAATCAGCAGCATTTTTAGCTTCTACTAAAGAAGTCTGCGCATTAGCCAAGGAAGTCTGCGATGCTAATACATCGGACTTCGCAACAATCCCTACATTATATTGTTGATTAACATTCGTTAAATGCCCATCATAATCTTTTACAGCTTGCTGTGCAATATCTACCTTATTGCGAGCCTGAATGAGCGTAAAATAGTTAGTAGCCGCCGTTAATTTAGCCGTTTGGCGCTCAGCTTCTAAGGCTGCATTATAACCTTCACGAGAATATCGTGCTGATTCAATAGCTGCTTCTGTCTTGCCACCAGTATAAATAGGTACAGCTAAGGTAAATGTATTACTAGCAGATTCACCTACTACGGTAGCACCAGTTACTTGACTGGTACTACTACCACGACCACCACTATAGCCATAACTAATTGTAGGGTTTTTAGCTGCTGCCGTTGCACTTACTTGTGCTTTAGCTGCTTCATAAGCCCAACCAGCTTGACGTACATCACGATTATTATTTAAAGCTAATGCTACTGTATGAGGCAATGTTAACGATACTTTATCGCCAATAACTTCATCGGTAGCTATTTTATTCGCTACTGTTTGTTGTGTTGTAACTAAGGCCGCTTGCTGATATTTTTTAAGTTTACTATCTGTTACTGTACTATCACCTGTTGTAGTATCTGCTGCCCATACGCTAGTAGCTGTTAACGCTAACATAACAGCCAAAGAGAGTGCTTTTTTATTTACCATCCTTATTACCTCCAAGTATTAAAAGACATGTCGAATGCCATAGAAATTACCACCGTTTTCAGCACTAAAAGGTCGAATAAATTGCGCCACCGCATAGGTGTCTTCAAATAAACGAATCTCACTGCGAATACGGTAACGTGTATCGTTTAAATCCATAACAGCTGCTGAGATAACAAAGGGGCCATTTAAACCATAATCTAAACCGATGCCCACATCACCATCAAAGAGTCCGCCACGGAATAATAAATCATCAGCTACAAACTTACCATAAGTAAGTTCTAAATGACTATCGTCACCAATATTAGTCGCCCCTAAAGTAAACATACTCTTGCCAAACTGCAAACGAAAATCTGCATTTGGATTATATTTATTTAAAGTAGTGTTATATAACAGCTCCATATTGGCGCTAGCCTTAAAAGGGTACTTTTTTCCAGAATCATCACGGCTATCTACATCTCCACCAGTTAGACGATTTAACTTCGTTGTCAATTGAGCTGTATTATGCAACGTTTCTTTAATATCCTTACTACTTTGTGGATCTGTTACGACCCCTTCCATAGAGGCAGCCATATTATTTAAACTAGTGGTAGTCGTTTTTAAATTACTTAAAATTGCTCGCATATCACTAGCCGCTTGACCATCACCATTTAATTCCGTTAACGAGGTATCTAATTGTTGCGTTACATCAGTCATATTACGAGTAATATTCGCCATATTAGCAGTAATTTCATTTAAATTACCTTCATTAGCTGCTACCATCTGATTCATTCGAGCTGTAAGTTCAGCTGTATTATTAGCGATGGATTCTGTAGTCCGCAAAGCATTACGCAAAGACGTCTGAGTTTGCACATCACCAATAATATTATTAATGGAACCTACCGTTTTATTGATTTCTTCCATCAATACCGTAGCTTGTTTCATGGTCTTATCAATGTCACTTTGACCATCACCACGAATCTTATCACCGTCTTTTAAATACGATTTTGAATGACCTGGTGTAATCTGGATGAACTTATCACCTAAAATTCCATCATTAGCTAAAATAAATTCAGAATCTACCGGAATCTCCGTATCCTCTTTAATTTCCATCGTCAAAGTAACCCCTTTGGCGGTTACTTCCATATCCGTTACACGCCCTACAGCGACACCAGAATACTTAATCTGATTGCCTGTCTTTAAGCCTGTTACAGACTGAAATTCCCCAATAATCTGCATTTGCGGCGGTTGAAATAATTCTAATCGACCTAGGAATATGACACAAGCCGCAAATAAGCAAAGGCCAATTACGGTAAACAAGCCTACCTTAGCCTCCGTGCTCCACTTCATTTATTCGATCCCCCTATCTGCGGTTTCAAGCATATCACCGCCATGTATAAACTGTTGTACCAACGGATTCTTAGATTTTTTAAACTCCGCTGGACTCGAAACTTCAATAAATTTACCATTATCCAATAAAGCGATGCGATCCGCCACATAAAAAGCCGATTGCATATCATGCGTAACTACAATAGAGGTACAGTGAAAATGTTTTTGCATACCTCGAATCAATTGGCTAATGGTCCCTGACGTAATAGGGTCAAGCCCTGACGTAGGTTCATCATATAAGATAATACTTGGGTTTAAGGCAATGGCCCTAGCCAAGCTAATTCGCTTTTTCATACCACCAGATAATTCGCTGGGCATATAATCGCCTGTATCTGGCAAACCAACTAAATCTAACTTTTCTTGCACAATATCTTTAATATCAGCATTTTTCATTTCTGTATGTTGCCGCAAACCAAAGGCTACATTTTCTGAGACAGTCATAGAGTCAAATAAGGCAGAATATTGAAATACCATGCCCATTTTTTCACGTACCTTATTGAACTCATCTTCAGCTAAACCAACTACATTCGTTCCATCTACAAGAATTCGGCCACTATTTGGTTGTTGTAAACCAATAACGAGACGTAAAATTGTACTTTTACCGGCCCCACTACCACCCAGAACAACCAAGGTTTCACCATCTTCTATTTTTAAATTCACATGATCAAGAATGACTCGGTCTTCATAGGCCACTACCACATCTTGCAGTTCAATCATGAATCTATCCTCAACTTCTATTTAATTTAATATAACAACAACGATAAAAAGTAATTGAGTACAAATACCAAAATAATACTTGTCACTACCGAACTAGTTGTCGAATTACCAACCGCAGCGGCTCCCATCTTAGTATACATACCTTTGTAGGACCCCACTAAGGCTATAACGGCCCCAAATACACTGGCCTTAATTAAACCATAGGTTAAATCACTAGTTACGGCAAATAATTGAATGGAATCTGTATAGGTCATACCCGCCATGCCTTTGAACACAGTAGCCACTACATAACCGCCACCAATGCCAATAAGCACGCCATAAAAGGCCAAAATAGGCACCATAATCATACAAGCAATTACACGGGGTACCACTAAATAACCAATAGGATTAACAGCCATCACTTTAAGCGCATCAATCTGTTCGGTTACTTTCATAGTCCCTAATTCAGCAGTAATAGCAGCCCCTACACGCCCGGCTAGCACGACGCCTACTAAAACAGGCCCCAGTTCACGCCCCATAGCAATGGCCATAATGCCACCAACAGTACCTTGAGCGCCATAGCGAATCAAAATATCTGTAATTTGCAAGGTCATAACAGCCCCAGCAAATAATAATGTCAAACTAATAATAGGTAGCGAATCGACACCCAAATGAGCCATTTGATATATAACATGCCGCCAGTTAGCCTGTCGTAATTGTTTTATTGTTTGTCCAATTAAAATAACTGCTTCGCCACAACGCGTTAACCACAGCAGTACTTCTCGGCCAATCGCTTCTATCCAATGCAAGGATATTCCTCCTCTTACAACTAAGCCTATTCAGCTTTCAATTTCCATGTTAGCAAAAATTTTACTGAACATGATTACTACCCCTCATTTTAGCACAAAACTAGACGCATTGTCATCAGTACCAACGAGGAAACTGCCTATTTTTTTCGATTATTTTTAAAAATTTTCACTTCTTTTACAATTTGGGTCATGTATCATTCATACTCCCCTTATTCTTGTTTAAGAATATGCCAAAATAAAGAAAAAGCTATATGACCAATCAAGTCAGATTAGTCATATAGCTTTTTGTATGCGGAGGCCAAATCTTTAGCCTAATTAGTATTTGTTTCATCAGAAACAGTAGAGTCACTACTTTCATTTTCAGATTCTGTTGGTTTTACGTCCTCTTTATGGCTGTCCTCTACCTTTTCAGTGCTAACACTATCTTTTGCCGTGGCTGGCTCAGAAGCAGCTTTTTTAGAATCCTCTTTTGTAGCTGCGTCCTTATTAGCCTCTTCCTTCTTTGATTCTTCTTTTAACTTTTTAGCATGTTCTTTCGCCAGTTTTGCTTTGGCTTTATCTCGATCAGCTGGTGACATAATCGTTAAGACAAACTGACCGTCACCACGAATAACATACTCTGTATCGATTTTAGCTTTATATGGCTCTTTGTCATTTTTATCATCAATACCTGGAATATTTTCCTTAGCTTTAGCCTTTGGTACAGCCCCAGGAATTGGAGTATCTTCTACACCATCAATTTTAGCACTCTTAGTCGTTGTACTATCACCGTCTTCAACCATACTTACGCCATCTTCTAAAATTTCAACCACAATCTGATTATTCGTATCAGTATTGCGTAATTCCTTGTAGAACTCGTCAAAATCTTTATACGTTTTCAAACGGCGAATGATTTCATCTGTTAAATTGTATTTTTGCTTTTCTAACAGATACGGCAATGGTATAACGCCACCACCACGAACTTCTAAGGTCACTTCACCTAGTGGTTGATCCTTTGGCACTGTGAAGAAAATTTCCTTAGTTACCGGTTCACCACGAAACGGCTGTAAATTAACATTAATAACAATCGTATCACCAGGAGATGCTACAGCCGGTGACAAAGTCGCATCTGCAATCATAGCCGTCTTCGTATCTTTAGTAACCGCTGCATCTACTTGAATGCCTGCAATTTCATAATTAATGAAACGATTATTCATAAGCGCATCTAAAATATTATAAAATTCATCTACACTTTTTACGCCAATGGATTCAGACGAATAGAACATGTTAGTTCTCTCTAAGATAGGTATTTTATTATCTCTTGGTTGAATCTTCACCGTTACAGTAGAAGTACCTTCACCGCTGCGATCAAGGGTCTTACTTAAAAAGCTATACATAGCAGTGGCTCCTAAAGTTGGTGTCAACTCATCGGCTTCTACCACTTTTACACCTGCTTCACGAGTATGATTCATGTCTAAATCGCGAATAGTGATGCCCATCGGAATCCCACTGATAATTTTTCCTGAAGTACCAGCAATCCCGGCCCCTCGGTCTTCTGTAATGGCCCCAACTTCTGCACCCATTGAGCCCAACTTAAATCCAGAATCCACACTTTTTACAACGGTGAAAATAGAGGCATTATGCATAAAGTAACCTACAGATCCACGTTTCAAAAAGGGATGTCCAAAAGCAACTACTTTATCATTATCTACATATGTAACAGTACCAATGGCACCTAATTTTAAATCCCCATCGACTAACAACGCTGCCACTGAACCGCCAGCCTTCAAGGGTTTAGCTACCTCATCACCATCAGCAGCCGCCGTATCATAGGTACTATATTGATAATCTGGCAATTTATTTTTCATATATGTTAAGGACTCTGGATCAAATCCATATGCCATAAGTGGAGTTCCCAAAGGAATCAACTGACTATCACGCCAAGGATTCGCTAGATTTTTCTCATAAGGAATATTCCACATCTTAACCATATCTTCAATCGGTGTAATCATACCAATCGTGCCATCAGCAAAGCCCCAACCATAAGCAACAGCACCGACTAATTTGCCATTTATATAAGCAGGGCTACCACTCATGCCATGAACAATCCCGCCGGTCTGATCCATAATAGGGCCTGAAAACTTAGCTAAAATCAAATCACCTGAAGGGCCACGATCTTTCATAACACCTAATACTTTTAAATTAAAACTGGATATATCGTCACCAGTCACAACGGTATCAACATGCCCTTCCATTCCCGTACGCACATCTGACACAGGCAAGAAATCAACAGCCTGCGCTGAAGATGCTACTGTACAATAAAAGAAAAGCGCCAGTACACCTTTCATATACCGGCGTGATGAACGAATGAACTTCATTCATATCTCCTCTCTATACTATTTACCATCAACCACGGCTACAACCTGAGCACGTGTTACTTGATCGCCATTCTTTACGGATACATTGGTAACTACACCGTTAACCGTAGAACGAGCAGCTGGCATTGGACCCGTTAAAGATTGAACAGTAACAAGTACATCCCCTTCTTTAACAGCAGTACCTACTGGTACTACCGACACTACTTGTCCAGTTAACACTGACTCTTGGTTGACATTGGCTGCGGAGGCATTGAAAACAAAGCCGGTTGCTACGCTTAAGCCAATAGCAGCCATTACAAAAAATTTCATATATTTTTTCATATAAATTCCTCCTTTGACTAACGTCTATATATATTATAACACGAAATAGCAAATTTATTGGGGAAAGATTAGAAAGTGCGTATATTGAGCGGGGCCATTCGCCGTTTGATCACGGTGTAAATAGGTGCCATTAACCCATATATCAGTATCAGTTTGCCCCCCTATATCTAAGCCATTAATAGCGCCTAAGTTTTTAAGCAAACGACCACCTTGCGGCAAAGTAATACCTGTATACGCCCGATAATTACCGGTTGCTGCAAGGACAATTAATGTGCCGTCAGGGTTTACCCCTAGTAAAGTCCGTCCACGAAATTGACCATCATCATGGCCAGTTACTACTGAATCACGTAAAACAATAGCCTGTCCTTCAGCAACTAGTGTACCGGCTCTACTAATAGAAACTACAGGTTTTATAATTTGTAAATCTACCACATCACCAATCATGAGTTTATCCAATACTGGTATCATTGTGCCATGAGCAGATAATACAATATCCCCAGTCGTAATAGGTGAATTAGCTTTTGTTTTAGCCACTACTACATTCTTTCGAATCGTCACTTCTTGACCGTATACATTGGTATGGGTATACGTCCCATAATCCGTATTATAAGCAATTAATTCATTTTCACCACGAGGTTTATTAACACCATTTACAATATATGATGTTTCACCTTCAGTTAATTGCAAGGTTGGCGTCTCTAATGAAAATACATAACCTTGACTTGGTATATACTGAATCATTGCAGTAGGCGTAATCGCTGAAGCTTTTAAAATATTTACGCCATCAGCTTGACCTCTTTCAGGTTCAATTTTACCGTTTATGTCTTCAGCACTAAACTTATCTCTAACTGTGTCTACATTTACTAACCCTACAGCAATAGCACCTGCAGGCGCCACATCTTGTAACACTTCGCCATCGCCCGCAGCCTCTATTCGCTTACCCCCTTCTGAAGGAACAAATTCTAATACATCAACCTTCACTCGACCTGTATCAGTATTCGTATCCCACTGAGTATAGGTTACACCAGATTTCAAAGTCTTCATTGTCCGTTGCTCATATGTATTAAACAAATCAAGAACAACACGATCTGGTTGATTTAATGTAAAAATATGGTGTCGCACATTTTGATTCACTGTCAGACTCATATCAAGTCCATCGTCAGTAGTGCTTAAACTCACACCTTTTAACACCCCAGTAGTGCGATTATTATATTGAACGGGACCAGTAGTCTTATTAGTAGTATCTCGCAAATGTACTTTTAACTGCTGTGCTTTTTCATTATAAATGGAGCTCCAGCCATCAGGAAGACCCTGCATATCTAAAACGACTCTCGTCTGCCCCATTTCATTGGTTGCACGAACGGCTGTCAAATCTGCAGCAGTACAATGAAATAAAGCGCCCGCTCCCATAAGACCTGCTAACACAGCTATTTTGAGCTTTTGCTTATATGCGTTCATAGTCCCTCCTAAAATGATTACCTACTCTATCCCTTACAGACTGCAATACACTAACAGCCTTCACAAATACAAATTCATATATTCAAAATATATATATTTTATTATATACACACGCCTTAAAACGGCAAAAATAAAGAGCCTTATTTTTTATTATATCATATCCACTCGTTGAAATGATGAAATATCCCCATATAAAAAGTGAGCTCTTAAAGAGCTCACTCATAATGTATAGCTAATATTTTATTGTAATTCTTCCAAACTATCTTGGAAGCGATCCATTTCACGAAGGGCCCGTCCCGTCCCTACAATAACAGAATATCTTGGATTATCTACTAAATAAGCAGCCACGCCAATAGCACGTGTAATCAAACGGTCAAAACCACTGATAAGCGCACCGCCACCGGTCAAAATAATACCATGATCACAAATTTCTGCTACTAATTCTGGCGGGGTTTTCTCTAAGATATCCTTAATCCCTTCCAAAATAGTATTTACTGGCCGTTCAAGAGCCTTTTGTACTTCTTTAGATGTTACTGTAATCGCCTGTGGCAAACCACTAACGATGTCGCGTCCTCGTACGGTAATTTCCTCAATAGGCGCTTTTCGGTCTACAGTACCAATAGCAATCTTAACTTCTTCAGCAGTGCGACGGCCAATCAGTAATTTGCGGCGACGTTTAATATAGTCAATAATGGCTTCATCAAACTTATCGCCCCCCATCCGAAGGGACTTACTCACTACTACACCAGTAGTGCAAAGAACGGCTACGTCCGTAGTGCCACCACCTACATCCACAACAATCGCCCCTGCTGAGGCGGCTTTATCTAAACCCGTGCCTAATGCAGCGGCCAACGGTTCTTCAATAAGCACCGTTTTACGCGCCCCTGTTTGTAGTACGGCTTCAATAACAGCACGTTTTTCCACTGGTGTAATGCCAGAAGGAACACAAATTACTACACGAGGTTTAAATAATGTTGAGGCAGGCAATACACTTTTAATATAATAACGAAGCATAAACTCCGTCATGTCATAATTATTGATAACCCCATCTTGAAGCGGTCGAATAACTTCAATATCAGCTGGTGTTCGCCCTAACATAATCCGTGCATCTTCACCGACAGCCACTACTTCATGAGTATGAATATTCCAAGCTACATAAGCAGGTTCATCAAGAACAACGCCTTTACCTTTTATGAAAATCAAAACATTAGTTGTACCCAAGTCAATGCCGATATCGTAGGCCCACCACAAAGCTAAGCGTTCAAACGGTGAAATGCTAGTGCGATTCTTACGACTCTGATTCTTAGGCGTTGTCGTAGCAATAGGTTGCGTGCTTCGTTTGCGTCGCTCCGCCCGCTTCTGCAAAACGTCAGCACGACTTACTTTCTTCTTACTCGTCCACCCGAACAATGTCAGCACCTAGCCCTTTTAATTTGCCTACTAGGTTATCATAGCCACGGTCAATATGAGATAACTGTGTTACTTTGGTAACCCCTTCAGCTGCTAAACCAGCACAAACTAAGGCAGCCCCAGCTCGTAAATCAGTGGCCCGTACTTCAGTGCCCTTTAATTTAGACACCCCATCAACAATAGCACGACGCTCTTCAATACGAATCTGAGCACCCATTTTTTTCAACTCATCTACATGCATAAAACGGTTTTCAAATACCGTTTCCATTACTGTACTTGTACCTTCCGCAATAGTAGTAAAGGCCATAAACTGTGCTTGCATATCAGTTGGAAATCCTGGATATGGCAATGTTTTAATATCCACAGCCTTCACATGTCCATCAGAAACAACGCGAATGCCGTCTACGTCTTCTTCAACACGCACGCCTGCTTCTTTAAGCTTAGCTACAACTGGTTTCAAATGCTCTGACAAGGCATTCTCTACATATACATCGCCGCCAGCCATAGCCGCTGCAATTAAATATGTACCCGCTTCAATACGGTCAGGAATTACTGTATGAGTAGCTCCTTTTAACTCTTTAACACCTTGAATACGAATTACATTAGTACCAGCACCGCGAATATCAGCACCCATACTATTCAAATAGGTTACTAAATCAACAATTTCCGGTTCTTCAGCAGCATTTTCAATAATAGTCTTACCTTCTGCCATAGACGCTGCCATAATCACATTTTCTGTAGCGCCTACACTTGGGAAGTCTAAATAAATCTGATTGCCTTTTAGACCTTCTGGTGCAGTAGCTAATACATAACCATCACCCATTTCAATAGTAGCACCTAAAGCTTCAAAGGCTTTTAAATGTAAATCAATCGGGCGACTACCGATAGCACAGCCGCCAGGTAAAGAAATACGCGCTTCCCCACGACGCGCCAATAAAGGCCCCATCACTAAAAAGGACGCCCGCATGCGGCGTACTAATTCATAGGGAGCTTCTGTAGCCGTAATGTTAGCGGCATCAAATCTAATTTCTTCCTTAGCTTCATCTCTAGTAACTTTAACCCCTAAAGAGGCGATTACTTCGCAAATTGTATGTACATCCTCTAAATGAGGCACTTCTACTAATCGACTTGGTGTCGATGCTAACATAGTGGCCGCAATAATCGGCAACACCGCATTTTTAGCGCTACTTACACGTACGCGACCATTCAACGGTTTACCTCCGTTAATGATGAGCTTTTCCAACAATACTTCCTCCCATAATGCAATCTATTCATCTATAGTCAAGATAGTTTTATCCATAAATTCTACCTTATAGTATACTTTAAATCAGCTTGTTCAGCAAGTACCCTATAGACGTAAAAAGAGGAACCTTCTTACGAAGGCTCCCCCTTATAATCACTGAATTTTTAACAATTAACGAGCTTTCATGGATTTTAATTTGCGATCTAAACGATGAATAGTATCTACAAAACGAACTGTACCTGTTTTATAACGCATTACTACAGATTCAGTACGAGCACCACCAGCAAAATATTTAATACCAGCTAAAATATTACCTTCAGTAATAGCTGTAGCAGAGAAAATAACATCTTCTCCATGTACTAAATCATCAATTGTTAATACTTTATTTAAATCCGTAATCCCCATAGCATGGCAACGACGAACTTCTTCTTCATTTTCTGGTAACAAACGAGCTTGCATATCCCCACCAGTACATTTCAAAGCAGCTGCTGCCAACACGCCTTCTGGAGCACCGCCAGTACCGATAACCATATGGATACCAGAACCTTCAAGACCACATTCCATAGCTGGATTTACATCACCGTCAGTAATCAAACGAATACGAGCACCAGCTTGCCGGCATTCACGCATAATTTCTTCATGACGTGGACGATCTAACATAACAACGGTTAAATCATCAATACCACGTTCCATTTTTTCAGCTACACGACGTAGATTTTCAGTAACACTAGCATTTAAGTCGATAACCCCTTTAGCACGAGGACCTACACACAATTTTTGCATGTACATATCTGGTGCATGAAGAAGGCCACCTTTAGGTGCTATAGCTAATACAGCAATAGAACCATTTTGCCCTTTTGCAATTAGGTTGGTCCCTTCAATAGGATCCACCGCAATATCTACAGCTTCACCACCAGCACCTACTTCTTCACCAATATACAACATTGGTGCTTCATCAATTTCCCCTTCACCAATAACAACAGTACCAGAAATTGGCACAGTATCAAAGGTCTGGCGCATAGCATCTACAGCGAGTTGATCAGCGCCGTCTTTTTCACCACGACCTAATAAACGACCACTACGAAGCGCTGCAGCTTCTGTTACACGTACGAATTCCAAAGCTAATGTTCTATCCACAGTTCGTTACCTCCTTAAAATGCCCGTTTTACATAGGCAGGGCCACACCTGTTCCCATTATTTATTGGCTGCTTCCCAATCGGCTAAGAATCTAGCAAGGCCTGCATCCGTTAACGGATGCTTCATAGAGGCAGTTAACACTTTATATGGCACTGTAGCAATATGAGCACCCGCTTTAGCACATTGTGTCATATGCATTGGTGTACGTACACTAGCAGCAATAATTTCTGCTTTAATGTCATGCACCATAAATACTTCAGCAATATCTTCAATCAAAGTAATACCGTCCATGCTCATATCATCAATACGACCTACAAAAGGACTAACAAAAGTAGCTCCTGCTCGTGCTGCTAATAAAGCTTGGTTAACGGAGAATATCAAAGTAACATTTGTTTTAATGCCTTCTTTGCTAAGAATAGATACTGCTTTTAGCCCTTCTTCTGTCATAGGTACTTTAATCACTACATTACTACCTAATTTTACAAGTTCATGAGCTTCTTTCACCATTTCAGGCGCTGTTGTAGCAATAACTTCTGCACTAACAGGACCTTCTACTAAATCAGCAATTTGTTTAATTACTTCTTTTAAATCACGTTTTTCCTTAACAATTAAGGATGGATTGGTAGTTACCCCTGCGATAAAACCCATTTCATAGGCTGCTTTAATTTCATCAAAGTTGGCCGTATCAATAAAGATTTTCATAAGAGCTCCTTTTTATTACAACGATACAATATATTACATTCTATTAGGCTTGCGCAACAAATGTTACGTTCGCAATTACTTAGATTACGTTAAACAATGTTACACTCGCCATTACTTACGATACTTAAATCACTTATCTTAAACCACATACTTAGCGTAAACAACACTTTATTTTACTGGTTTAATAACTTCTACGCCACCCATATATGGTTGCAATGCTTTAGGAATACGTACAGATCCATCAGCTTCTTGATTGTTTTCTAAAATAGCAGCGACCGTACGACCTACTGCTAAGCCAGAACCATTCAAAGTATGTACAAATTCTGGTTTGCTCTTAGTATCACGACGGAACTTAATATTACCACGACGAGCTTGGAAATCAGTCATGTTAGAGCAAGAGGAAATTTCACGATAACAACCTTGCGCTGGCATCCAAACTTCTACATCATATGTCTTAGCGGAGCCAAAGCCAATATCACCAGTACAAAGTGTAATTACACGATGTGGCAATTCTAATAAGCGAAGCACTTCTTCTGCATTATCAGTCAAGGATTCTAATTCTTGATAGGAAGTATCTGGTGTTGCAAATTTAACCATTTCAACTTTGTTAAATTGATGTTGACGAATAAGACCACGTGTATCACGACCAGCCGAACCTGCTTCAGCACGGAAACATGCTGTAAAAGCTGTATAATATTTAGGCAATTCATCAACACTCAAGATTTCACCACTGTGGAAATTAGTCAAGGTAACTTCCGCGGTTGGAATTAAGAAATATTCTGTATTTTCTACTTTATACATATCTTCAGCAAATTTAGGTAATTGCCCTGTATTAGTCAAGGTCTGACGAGTTACCATATATGGTGTCATCATTTCTGTATAGCCTTGCTGTTCTGTATGAAGATCTAACATAAAGTTGATTAACGCACGTTCTAAACGAGCACCTAAGCCTTTATAGAATGTGAAACGAGCACCACTTTCTTTAGCAGCGCGCTCCCAATCTAAAATATCTAAGCTTTCGCCTAAATCCCAATGAGCTTGAATTGGAAAATCAAATTCACGCGGATTGCCCCAGCGACGCATTTCAGGATTGTCATTTTCATCTTCCCCAACAGGAACAGAGCTATCACACATATTTGGCAACATAAGTGCAATATCTTGAAGGGCTGCTTCAGTTTCACGAATTTTACCATCTAACTCTGAAATGGTATCCCCTACTTTTTGCATTTCAGCAATTTTATCATCAGCGTTTTCTTTATTACGCTTTAATGCACTAATTTCAGCAGTTACTGCATTACGTTGTGCTTTTAACTGTTCTACTTCTTGAATCAACTCTTTGCGCAAATCATAGAGTTTTGCAAAGTTTTCTAAATCACCAGTGGTGTGGCGATTATCTAAATTTTGTTGTACTGCTTCTAGGTTTTCTCGAACAAAACGTAAATCTAACATATCCATAACCTCTTACTAAAAAAGTGTCCCCTTAGGACCCATGTATTATTAATTACACTTAATCATACCACATCTAGTTAATTTTTACCACGGAAAAGGACTTTTTTGCAATGCAAAAAAGATAGTTTTGCATTACAATAAAGCCCATTTTGCATTGCAGTAAAGCTCATTTTGCATTACAATAAAGCTCATTTTGCATTACAAATGACCGTTCGCCTATACAAAAAGGCTAGCAACGGCAACTCCGTTACTAGCCTCTTAGCTTTTTTATTTATCAGCACCTTCGCTGTCTTCTGTATCAGTTGGTTTTACATCCAACTCAGGTTTCATGAGTGGGAATAATAAGACATCACGAATAGAAGCTGAATCAGTTAAGAACATAACTAAACGGTCAATACCAATACCAAGACCAGCAGTTGGAGGTAAACCATATTCAAGAGCGGCTACGAAATCTTCGTCCATGCGATGAGCTTCATCATCACCAGCAGCACGTTCTTGTAATTGTTTTTCGAAACGCTGACGTTGGTCAATTGGGTCATTTAACTCGGAATAACCATTTGCTAATTCACGACCATAAACAAAGGCTTCAAAGCGTTCTGTAGTCAATGGTTTCTCACGGTTTTGTTTAGCCAATGGGGAAATTTCCATTGGATGACCATATACGATAGTTGGTTCAATTAAGTTTTCTTCTACATAATCTTCAAAGCAAAGATTAATGATTTTACCAATACCATCGCGTTCGCTATATTCTACATTCAAACGATCCGCAATAGCACGAGCTTCTTCTAAAGTTTCTACCGCATCGAAATCTTCGCCGGTATATTTTTTAATCCCTTCTTGCATCGTAATACGATTCCAAGGTGGCGTTAAATCAATTTCAGTGCCTTGATAATTAATCTTAGTTGTACCTAATACTTCTTGAGCACAATAAGCTACGATATTTTCAGTCAATTCAATAGCATCTTCAAAATTACCATATGCCTGATAGGATTCCATCATTGTAAATTCTGGATTATGACGATTGTCAATCCCTTCATTACGGAAAGAACGGTTGATTTCAAATACTCGCTCTAAACCACCTACAATTAGGCGTTTCAAATGTAATTCTGGAGAAATACGCATATAAATGTCAATGTCCAAAGCATTGTGGTGGGTAATGAACGGACGCGCTGCCGCACCACCAGGAATCGCATGAAGCATTGGTGTTTCTACTTCCATGAAGTTATGAGCATTCATATATTGACGCATTTTAGCTACGATTTGTGTACGTTTCACAAACGTATCGCGCACTTCTGGATTTACAATTAAATCTACATAACGTTGACGGTAACGAAGTTCTGTATCTTTTAAACCATGCCATTTTTCAGGTAATGGACGCAAGGATTTAGAAAGCAATGTTAATTTATCAACTTTAATCGTGATTTCACCCATATGAGTGCGGAATACATGACCTTCTACACCTACGATATCGCCCATATCAAGCATTTTAACATGCTTATATGCCTCTTCACCAAGCATATCTTTACGCAAATAAATCTGAATATCTCCCGATAAATCACGAATATTGGCAAAGGCAGTTTTACCGTGGGATCGAATTGTCATAACACGACCTGCCACAGTTACTGGTTGGTCCTCAAAATCACGGAAGTTGTCTTTTATTGTTGCCGCATGCTGCTGTACTACAAAACGCTGGCCAAAAGGATACACTCCGTCTGCCTCGTATTGTGCAAGCTTTTCGCGACGAATTAACATTTGATCATTTAATTCTTGTTGTTGTTCTTGTACGGTAGTCGCTTTTTCTTCGCTCACTTACATGGCCTCCTAACTTCATACGTCATCGTATTGAATACTTCTACTTAGCTAATTGCTAAAATTTTAAATGTTGCTACTCCATCAGGTGTGTTTACTTCTACTTTAGCACCTTTTTTCTTGCCTAAAATAGCACTACCTACAGGGGATTCATTGGAAATACGATTATTGAAAGGATCTGCTTCAGAAGACCCTACAATTACATACTCTAATTCTTCATTGTATTCTTCGTCAAATAGTTTAACTTTACTACCTACGGATACAACATTCTTACGAGTGCTTTCATCAATAATTTTAGCCGTATTAATTTTGTTTTCTAATTCGATAATATGGCCTTCAATGAATGCTTGTTCATTTTTTGCATCATCATATTCTGAGTTTTCACTAATATCACCATATTCAATAGCTGTTTTAATACGCTGAGCTACTTCAATACGACGTACAGATTTGAAATGCGCTAATTCTTCTTCTAGTTTTTTAAGACCTTCTGCGGTTAACAGCGTTTCTTTTACTTCTGCCATAATAGAACTCCTCTTTCTATATTTCATTTAGCTATAAAGAAAAAGTGTCAATATACTGACACCTTTACTTTATCATCACATATATTTACGTAATTTACTCGTAACATTATATCAATATTACATTGCCGTTGTCAATTCTGCTTCATAAGTGGCTAAGGCCTCTTTAAAAGACTCCATCGTATGTAATGTGTTAATCCGATTGCGCCACTTGGCCGCTTCTGGTAATCCTTTAATATACCAGCCCGCATGGGTCCTAATTTCTCGAACTCCTAGCGGCACACCTTTATATTTACATAGTAACTCAAAATGGCGACGCAACATATGAAGGCGCTCTACTGCCGTTGGCTTAGGTAATATTTCACCAGTTTGCAAGTAGTGATTCACCTCATTAAACACCCACGGATTCCCTTGTGCACCACGCCCTATAAGTACGGCATCACAGCCTGTCTCCTCTAGCATCGCCTTAGCAGATATGGCATCCACTACATCACCATTCCCCAAAACAGGAATCGACAAAGCCTCTTTAACAGCTTTAATATACGTCCAATCAGCCTTACCCATATACATCTGCTCTCGAGTACGGCCATGAACAGCTATAGCTGCTACACCAACAGACTCAATCCGCTGAGCAAAATCAAGCACATTTTTAGACGTCTCATCCCAACCTAGCCGCATTTTCACCGTTACTGGTATCTTCACGGCTTGCACGGCCGCTTCTGCCACACGCGCTGCTAAATCTGGTGTTTTCATAAGCGCAGAGCCATCACCAGATGAAACTACCTTTTTCACAGGACAGCCCATATTAATATCTACTATGTCAGCGCCCGCGCGCTCTACCACCTTAGCCGCTAAGGCAATAGCTTCAGGATCAGAACCAAAAATCTGCATAGACACAGGATGTTCTACGTCTTCCATAAACAGTAAGTCTTTTGTATGCTCATTTTCATATTTAATGCCCATAGCACTTACCATTTCCGTGCATACTAACGCTGCGCCCTGTTCTTCAGCCAGTAAACGATACGCAATATCGCTAACCCCAGCCATAGGTGCTAGTATAGCGCGTCCAGAAATAGCCACTGAACCAATATGCCAAATGTCATTATTTATTTCTTTCATACAATAATCGTAATCCTTCTAGTGTTAACATAGGTTCAATATGATTAATTACATTTGTTTCCGCATTGATTAAATGAGCTAACCCACCAGTAGCAATTACTTTAACATTCGGCGGCATTTCTTTTTTCATACGCCCTACAATACCTTCTACTTGGCCTACATATCCAAAGAGTACGCCTGATTGCATGGATGTCACCGTATTGCGACAAATAACTTGCCCTGGATTACGCACCTCAATACGAGGTAATTTAGCAGCTCGTTGGAATAATGCTTCTGCTGAAATTTGTACCCCTGGTGCAATAGCCCCACCAATATAATCACCATTTTCTAAAATGGCACAATATGTAGTGGCTGTCCCAAAATCAATGACGATTAATGGGCCACCATATTTTTCATAAGCCGCTACAGCATTTACGATGCGGTCAGCCCCCACTTCGCGAGGATTGTCATATTTAATGGCCATCCCCGTTTTAGTTCCAGGTCCTACAATAATCGGCTTTACATTAAAATAACGTAAACATACCCGTTCTAAGGTTGGCATCAATGGTGGTACTACGGACGAAATGATAATTGCCTCAATATCATTCACATTAACCTGACGGTCATGGAAAAATAAATTCATAATAATAACGCCATACTCATCAGTAGTGCGTACTCGATCCGTAGAAATGCGCCAATGACCTACCAATTCCTTTTTATCATATACGCCTAGAACAATGTTGGTATTTCCTACATCAATCACTAATAACATGTAAATTAGCCTCCTACTTTATGTGCTGGTCGTATGGATACGTCACCGGCCACCACTCGTTCTACGGAGCCATCAGCACGTTCTATCATAAGATTGCCATCTTGATCAAGGTCGATGGCCTTACCTTCATAGGTACTACCTGGAGCCCGCACTTCTACTTGCTTGCCTAGGGTAATACTTAGTTCTTTCCATTCTGCCAAAGTACTATTAAATCCTTCAGCCAATACTTTATTATACTGCATTTCTAATTCTTCTAAAATAGTATTTAATGCTTCACGCCGGTCTACCTCAACACCTTCCATAGCAAAGGAGGTAGCAATGTCTTTTAAAAAGTCAGGAATTTCCTCTAAAGTGCTACTCGTATTAATTCCGATCCCCATGACAATGTAAGAAATTTCTTCCATAGAACCGTTCATTTCAGTTAAAATGCCCACTAATTTACGACCATTGACAAGAATATCATTAGGCCATTTAATGCCAGCAGTCTGTAAGCCTAACCGACGAAAGGCTTTGATTAACGCTACAGCAGCCATAAGAGTACATTTAGGAGCCTCTATAGGTAAAAATTTAGGACGCAAAATTATACTGAACCATAAACCTTTACCATAGGGAGAATACCAGCCACGATCCAAGCGACCTCGACCAGCCACTTGCTCTTCAGCCACAACTACAGTGCCTTCCGGAGCACCCTCATTAGCTAAATCGCGACCAATCCGATTTGTAGACTCTACACTCTCTAAATACTGATAATTGCGTCCAAATGTCTTAGTGGTTAATACGGATTCCATTTCAAGCCAGCTCATTACATCAGGCTCTTCCATGAGTCGATACCCCTTTTTAGTAAATGATTCAATAACATAGCCTTTTTTGCGCAGTGCTTCTATATGTTTCCAAATAGCTGTGCGGGATACATCACAATGTTCTGACATACGCTGACCTGACACAAAATTCCCTTTATTCTCACGTAACAATTCTAAAATTGCATCTCTCATAACGCCGGTGCCTCCTTTATGAAAAAGGGCCGCCTACCGGCGGCCCTATGCCAATCGGTGTATACCGATTATTATTCGCTTGTATAAGGCTAGTTATCTTTTGCAGTTGATTCTTCAGTCGTTGCTGTAGATTCTGTTGCAATCGCATCTGGCACAATAATACCAGCTGCTTCTAACGCACTTTTTGCTTCATTTACTTCTACCTTATTAGGGTCTGTAATGGTACCGTACTTATACAAGTTTTCAATTTGTTCATGATCAATGGTTTCTTCTTCTAATAACACATTGGCCATATTATGTAAAAACTCAATATTATCCGATAACAATTGCATTACATCATTGTATGCTTCAGATACTATTTTATGCATTTCTGCATCAATTTTCTCAGCTACTGCTTCACCATAGTTACGTTCATGACCAAGGCTACGCCCTAAGAATACTTGTTCTTGATGTTCCCCAAATACAAGTGGTCCTAATTCATCACTCATGCCAAGACGAGTAATCATATGACGAACAATGTTTGTCACTTGCTGTAAGTCACCAGAAGCACCACTACTGATTTCCTTCAACACTAATGCTTCTGCACAACGACCGCCTAAAGCTACACGGATGCGTGCTAACATTTGTGATTTTGTCATATAGTTTTGCTCTTCTACTGGTAACATCATAGTGTAACCACCAGCACGGCCACGAGGAATAATCGTTACCTTATGAACTGGGTCTGCTTCTGGCAATAAATGAGCCACAATCGCATGCCCTGATTCATGGTAAGCTGTTAAACGACGTTCTTTATCACTTACAACATGACTACGACGTTCTGGACCATAGCTTACTTTTTCACTAGCTTCTTCTAAATCAGCCATGGATACCTTTTTGCGGTTTTGACGAGCGGCTAACAAAGCTGCTTCATTAAGTAAATTACTTAAATCAGCACCAGTAAACCCAGGTGTTTTCTTCGCAATAGTTTGCAAGTTAACATCTTCATCTAATGGTTTATTGCGAGCATGCACTTTCAAAATAGCTTCACGACCACGGAGGTCTGGTTTATCTACTGTTACTTGACGGTCAAAACGACCTGGACGAAGTAATGCTGGATCCAAAATATCTGGGCGGTTAGTTGCCGCAATGGTAATGATCCCTTCATTAGCACCAAAGCCATCCATTTCTACAAGCAACTGATTCAAGGTCTGTTCACGTTCATCATGACCGCCACCAAGACCAGCACCACGTTGACGACCTACTGCATCAATTTCGTCAATAAAGATAATACAAGGCGCATTTTTCTTAGCTTGGCTAAAGAGGTCACGCACACGAGAAGCACCAACACCAACGAACATTTCTACAAAGTCGGAGCCACTGATGCTAAAAAATGGAACGCCCGCTTCACCAGCTACAGCACGAGCTAATAAAGTTTTACCAGTCCCTGGAGGGCCAAACAATAGTACCCCTTTAGGAATTTTAGCGCCAATCGCATTAAATTTACCTGGATTACGTAAAAACTCTACTACTTCTTCAAGTTCTTGCTTAGCTTCATCAGCACCAGCTACATCCTTGAATGTTACATTTACTTTGCCTTCACCCTGCATTTTCGCACGGCTTTTGCCAAAATTCATTACGCGCCCACCACTACCTTGAGTTTGTTGCATAATGAAGAACCAAACACCAATTAACAAGAAAATTGGTAATACAGAGCTAAGAAGCCCCATCCACCAAGATGGTTGTTCTGGTGGTTTTGCTGTAATTTCAACTTCATTTTGAGTCAGTTGATTCATTAAGGTAGGATCTGTTGGTGCATATGTACTAAACTCAGTACCATTCTTTAATGTACCTACAATGGAGTGATTATCAGTAATGGTAATCTTTTCTACCTTTTTCTGAGCTACTTGCTGTAAGAAGCTCGTATAGCTAATCTCTGACTTTGCCGTATTTGTACTGGAAAACGAATTAATCACTGTAGCAGCCGCTACAATAATTAAAATGTAAAGCAGTGCATTTTTCATAAAACGACCCAATCTATTACCCCTTTCACAAAGTTCTCAACATGGAATCTGCCATTTCTATATCGAAAAATATACTCTGACAAACATATTAACATATTTTCATCGTACATACAATGCATTTCATTGTATACATTCGATTACTTCGATTGATACACTTCTTCTTTCAATATACCAATATACGGTAAATTGCGGTATTGTTCGGCATAATCTAGGCCATACCCCACTACGAAATAGTCAGGTACAACAAAGCCTTGATAATCTACATGAACTTCAACAGTACGACGATCTGGCTTATTAAGTAAAGCTACTAAACGCACACTTTTAGCATTACGCGCTTTTAAATTTTCCAATAAATAATGTAGTGTATTACCCGTATCAACAATATCTTCAACCACGATGACATGCTTGCCATCCACTGGTTTATCAAGGTCTTTTAAAATACGTACAACCCCACTACTTTCAGTGCTATTACCATAACTAGAGCAGGAAATAAAATCAAGTGTCACATTTCCCTCAATAGCACGTGCTAAATCGGCAAAAAACATAACCGCCCCTTTAAGGACGCACACAAGTACAACGTCTTCACCTTTATAGTCAGCAGAAATTTGTTTACCTAATTCAGCAACGCGTTCCTGTAATGCTTCTTGTAAAATCAATACTTCCTTAATGGAATCTAACATTTAATCTTCCTCCTCGATAGAACAAGCCCAATACGTAGTTGCCTGTTCGTCCCATACAATTGTGAGCGCCTTAGGCTTAACTAAAGCAAACACTACCGCATCACCACATAAAAACCATAACGAATCTCGCTCGGCTTGTGGAATCTTTTGATCAATGAGCCAATCTTTTAGCTTATTATGACCCCAAATGTATCCATCTTTACGACGTAACGCTATGCGATCACCGGTTTGACGATGGCGCAAGTTAGGACCTTCCTTGGCTAAGTGTTGTGGCACAAGTATGGTCTCACCAGCCTGCAACGGCGGTGCCTCTTCATGCGGTCCTAACCAAGTAACCAATCGCTGTCCTTTCAAGCGATATCTTATGTTTGCCTTCGGTGTAACGTTTAAACGTCCAACTTGTATTATATCATATTGTGCCGTAACCTTCATCTGAGAACGAATAAAATATTTCCTTTTTTTTCCCTTAACCACAGCTCGAAGTTCTTGTAATTGTGCTTGTGAAAAGGTGCCTGTATCCTGGAAGAAAGCCATAATTCGCTGCCACAAACGATAGAATAAAGCCTCAGGCAACGCCGCTACAGCTGCTCGTTGTAAGATAATTTCGGGCTTTGTTTCATCAATAGAGCAACAGACCCGCTCCCATACTTCGTCGGTTGCACCCTGCAAATACGTTTCATCAGCTACCATATTCTCCCCTAAACGAGCTAATGTAGCCACTATATTAGGATTGTAAGTCTTCAATAGAGGCAACAACTCTAAGCGTAAACGATTACGCAAATATAAGGGTTCATCATTTGTCATGTCATGAGCATATGTAAGCCCCAACTCTTTTAAATATGTTAAGATTACTTCCTTAGTTACTCCTAAAAAAGGACGCCATAAATCCTGTTCCACACAATGCATCCCCTGAAGTCCTTTAGTACCAGCCCCACGCAGTAAATGAGCCAATATAGTTTCCCCTTGGTCATCTTGATGATGCGCTGTGGCAATATACGCATAAGCTTCTTTCTTCATTATGTCTCTAAAAAACGCATACCGCAAATCACGACTCACCGTTTCTATCGATTGTTTACGTTCTTTAGCCACCTTCGCTGCCTCAATGGTGAATTCATAAAATGGTACCCCATATTGACTAGCATATGCCTTCACCAACAGTAATTCATCTCTGCTCTCAGAACGCAAAGAATGATCTACACAAGCTACGCCTAATTGTAAATTTGCTTCTGTGTTCGCCCCTTTGCAAGTAACTAACCAATGAAGTAAAGCTACTGAATCAGGACCACCTGAACAAGCTACCAAAACACGACTTCCCTTTGGTACCGTTCCATGAGTTCGTTCATACGCCAAAACTTGAGATTCAAAACGCTGAATACTATTCATTGTTCCTTCCTCTTACTCTTATTTAACTAATCTAGCGGCCATTCCCTCCATGCCATCTCGTTCACTAACAATTACATAAGGGATTTCATACCAATCCATAAAGGATGTTAGAATTTCGCCACCGGCTACAATAATATCAGCCCTATTACTAGGAAGCCCTGGCACTGCCAAACGCTCTTCTGGCGTCATATAACGCAATTCTAATAGCATCGCTTCGATAACCTCACGGCTTAACTGATGGCCTTGAATCACACCTGGATTATAAACCTCCAGCTTCAAATGCATAGCCGCTAAGGTAGTCGCGGTGCCGCCAACAGCTATAAACTCACCAAAAGGCCCTTCTATAGGTAATGGCTCAAACCAAGGTCTCGTCTCTTGCCACACTTCTTGTGGACCTTCATCCGAACGCTCTTTCAAACGCACCGCCCCAATAGGATATGACCGTTGCCAATAAGTCCGCTCATGAGTCCCTAAAGCTATTTCCGTACTGCCACCGCCAATATCAATAAGCCCATAGTGACGACTATCTGCAGGAAAAGTTGTTACAGCCCCTTCAAAACCAAGAGTCGCTTCTTCTTCACCACTAATAATGTGTGACTCCATAGGGCAAACCTCCATAGCCTTCGCCATAAAGTCAGCCCCATTGCTCGCTTCTCGTATAGCACTAGTAGCCACTCCTACCACCTGAGTTGCTCCATAAGCTTTAATGGCCTCTTGAATCTCTACAAGAGCGTCAAGACTACGTTCTATCGCTTCAGCTGTTAAATTTCCATCAGTGCTTCGCTTACCTAACCGAGTACTCCACAAACGTTTAGGCTCCCACTGCCATTGGCTAGCTTCATAGGTTCCTAACAAAAGTCGAAATGAATTGGATCCTAAGTCAACAATGCCAATTTTCTTTATATTTTCACTCATATCGTCACCTCAATATATGGATATAAAAAAGATGATGCGGAGCTCCGCATCATCTCATACATTAATCTCTGCGACCGCCTCGACCGCCTCGTTTGGATTCTGTATTACGTTTTAAATCAGTTAATCGTTCTTCGCTATCTTTTAAGAAACGACTCATTTTATCTTCAAAGGACATGCCACCACTTTTACGGTCAAAGGAATTACGACGATTCCCTTCATGAGCTGCACGATTATGTCCATCATGTTGATAAGGACGAAACTCTTTTGGCTCACGCCCTTCACCTTTAGGAGCGCGTGCTGCCACTTCTGGCTTAGGCTGTGTTTGCTTAATAGATAAGCTAATTTTACCTTTTTCATCTACACTAAGAACTTTAACTTTTACCTTGTCTTGTTCTTTAATAAAATCTGAAATATTTTCCACATATTCATTTGCTACTTCTGAAATGTGCACTAACCCAGTTTGTTTGTCACCTAAATCTACAAACGCGCCAAATTTCGTGATACCCGTAACTGTGCCTTCAAGAACACTACCAACTTCAATGGCCATGCTAACCCGATGTCCTCCTAAATTCAAAAAACTGTTGTTGCACCTAATCTATGCACACTATGTTCATTATATAGGTCTATGAAAAACCTTGTCAACTGCTATTTCACGAATGTCCTAGCTTACTTTACAGTTTATTTTACATACGGTACCTCGCCTGGTTTTACGAGGCCCAATTCTTCGCGCGCCACCTCTTCAATTGACTTAGGATCTTGCAATCGTTGACGCTCTTGTTCAAGGGCTTCATTACGTTCTTTTAAATCCTTAATTTGAAGTTCTAATTGCTGTTGTTGTTGCTTAATCATATAAATCTCATAGCCTGTACGAAAAATGATAAACACACCAACTACAACAAAAATAATCTGTAACCAAAACACTACAGTGTTTCGTCTAGGTTGTGGCCGTTTGCGCTTTATATTTTTTTCTCTCGCCTCATCTGCCATAACTGTACCTCTTTGTCTATCAACCTTGTGAATGAACCTATTATAACATCATTACCAAAGGGGTTCAATTACATTTTAATGGCTTTTTAACAAGATATTATGCTTGTAATTCTGCGATACGCGACGCTATTGATTGCCCATGAAAGGCAAAATCAGGATACACTTCCTGCAATGGTACCAATACGAAAGTTCGCTCCCACATATAGGGATGAGGAATTTGTAATTCTTCGGTAGTAACAGACAATGGCACGCCATCCTCAGCTTCAGCCCAAACAATATCCAAATCTAAAGTCCTAGGCCCCCAATGAATAATACGCTTACGGCCTGCCGCCTGTTCTAATTGCTGCATAGTATGTAACATATCCACTGGTTCTAAGGACGTCACCACTTTCGCCACTCCATTTAAAAATGGCCCTTGTTCTGTATTGCCCCAAGGTGGCGTTTCAAGCCAAGTAGACGGTTCTACTACCATGATACCATCAGTAGCTCGTAACCCTGCAATAGCCTGATCTAAATAAGCTTGGCGATCCCCTAAATTCGAACCTAAACTAATATAATACACATAGTTCATATTATAACCTCATCTGACATGCAGTGATTTAATCCTATTATTAAATACGACCAATTATTAAATACGATCAAACGGTGACACCCAAACCTTTACATCTGCCCACGAGTGATTGTAATTTCTGCATAGTCCAACATACCTGGAATAGGCACTGCTGGTTTTCGTACAGCGACAGCCAAACCAACTATACCGCGATAATTATTCCACAATTCATCAGCAATTAAAGTGCCTACCTTTTCTAATAGCTTATGTGGTTCGCCTGTAACAATCCGTTCTACCGTATTATAAATTTCTACATAATTAATAGAGTCTTCTAACAAATCAGACTGTCCCGCTTTTGTTAAATCTGTCACAACAGTTACATCCACAAAAAAACGTTGCCCTTGGCTTGTTTCAGAATCTAAATGGCCATGATAACCAAAAAAGCCCATGTTCTTTAAGACAATCTTATCCATTAAAACTCTCCTCTCAACAAGGTATCCGCCACTGTTAAGGCTTTCTTATGCATGTCCACATTGTGAACGCGAACCATATCAATACCTTGAATTAAGCCGGTAATACAAGCTGCCACAGTACCTTCATCCCGTTGATCAGCGGGGCACTCATTGAGCATAGTACCAATAAAACGTTTACGGCTAGGGGCTAACAATACAGGATATTCATAGGCCGTTAGCTCGCCTAAACGTTGCATAACCTCAATATTTTGCTCGCCTGTTTTACCAAAGCCAATACCCGGATCAAGCCAAATATTCTGTGGCATAACCCCTTCTTTTAACGCAATATCTACAGAAGCAAAAAAGAAAGCCTTCATATCTTCAATAATATCACCATATTCTGTATTATCTTGGTTATGCATAATAATAACCGGTACTTTATATTTAGCCGCTACAGCAGCAATATCAGGGTCATACCGAAGCCCCCAAATATCGTTTAAAATATGAGCCCCCTGAGAAAGTGCATAATCAGCTGTTTCAGCGCGGTATGTATCAATTGATACGGGCACCTTAGACGCCTCTAAAACAGGCCCTAACAAAGCTTCCATACGGCTAATTTCTTCTGCCACGGAAATATGAGTATGCCCTGGTCGTGTAGATTCTACACCAAGATCAATCACATCAGCCCCTTGAGCAACCATTTCCTTAGTATGCGCTACCGCCGCCTTAGGATTATTATATTTCCCCCCATCAGAAAAAGAATCGGGGGTGCCATTTAAAATACCCATGATGAGAGTGCTATTATTCAACTCTAAGGTTTTACCGTCACTCCATTTATAACTGCGTCGTTTGAACATCCGTCGTACCTCCTAATATAGCCATAGCTTCTTCTCGAAGTTGACCTGTCTTACTTAGTACGCCGCGACATTCCATCGTCACCACTGCCGTACCTTGCTGTAATTCACCTTTTATAAGCATACATAAGTGCGTCGCCTTAATGCGAACTACAACACCTTCCGCTTGTAAATCCGTTTCAATAGCTGTTGCTAGCTCTCGTGTCATCCGTTCTTGCAACTGAGGCCGTTTTGCAAAAACATTTACCAGATCACTCAATTTGCTAAGGCCTGCAACACGCCCTTCTTTTGGTTGATACACAATATCTACATGACCAAAAAAAGGCATTAAATGATGTTCACATACAGAATAAAAAGGTATATCAGTAACCGCTACCAAACCTTTATACTCCGTAGGAAATATTTCACCCCATATATCTGCACTATTAACATGCATACCGGAGAACAAATCTTCATATAAAGTAGCTACACGCTGAGGTGTTTTTTCCATCCCAGCCGCCTGTAAATCAATGCCCAAAGCTCTTAAAAATTGAGCAATACCCTCACTGGCCTGTTCTTTCATAACAAGACCTCCTATACGATTTTAGTGGTCCAATCCTCTACATTCCACTCATGAGTAATCCAAGAGCGGTAAAATTCTGGTTCATGGCTTACCAATAAAACCGTTCCTTTAAAACGACGTAGGGCGTCAGCTAATTCTTCCTTAGCTGCCACATCTAAATGATTCGTCGGCTCATCTAAAACCAACACATTATAAGACTCTTGCATCAACTTGCAAAGCCTTACTTTGGCGTTTTCACCACCAGACAACACACGCATTTGACTTGTAATATGCTCATTAGTTAACCCGCATCTTGCTAAAGCCGCTCGCACCTCCGCATTAGTCATAGCCGGATACGCATTCCAAATATAATCTAATGCAGTCATATCATTATGAGCACTGTCTTCCTGCTCAAAATAACCTACCTGCAAAAAGTCGCCTCGCTCAACGGTACCTGCATATGGTTTAATAAAACCTAACAGTGTTTTTAATAAGGTTGTCTTACCTAAACCATTAACACCTCGAACGGCTACCTTTTGACCTCGTTCTAAGGACACTTTAACAGGTTTTGTTAAGGCTTCATTATAACCCAGTACTAAATCTTCACTCGTCACAATGAAACGACTTGGCGTACGCCCTTCCTTAAAGCCAAAGGAGACTTCCAAATGCACCTTAGGTTTTTCTAATAAGTCCATTTTTTCTAATCGTTTAGCTCGGGAATTCGCCATACCGCGCGTAGCAACGCGAGCCTTGTTGCGCTGAATAAAGTCTTCCATACGAGCAATTTCTTGCTGTTGTCGCTCATAGGCTTTTAACGCCTGCGCCCGCTGTACTTCATAGGCCGCTAAGAATTGTTCATAATTGCCTGTGTAACGCGTTAGCTGAGCTTGTTCAATATGATAAATTACATTAACTACAGAATTTAAAAATTCCATATCATGAGAGATGAGAATAAAAGCATTTTCATAAGCCTGCAAATAAGTTTGCAACCAAGCAATATGCTCCACATCTAAATAGTTAGTTGGTTCGTCTAATAATAAAATGGTAGGCTTTTGAAGTAATAATTTAGTAAGCAATACCTTGGTGCGCTGACCGCCACTCAACTCATTAACTAAACGGTCTAAACCAATATCCACTAGACCTAATCCTTGCGCAGTCCGTTCAATGGTAGCATCAATTTCATAAAACCCTCGTTGCTCTAATTCTTCTTGCCACTCACCAGTTTTCTCTAGCAATTCATTCATACGATCTTCGTCACAATCTGTCATTTCATTATAAGCGGCTTGTAACTGACCTTCTAATTCAAATAAATCACTAAACGCATCGCGCAATACATCACGAATAGTCTGTCCTTCAGCCAACACACTGTGCTGATCCAAATAACCTACAGTCCCTTTATTAGACCAAGTAACCGTTCCTTCATCAGGTAAAATTTTACCCGTAATGATATTTAAGAACGTAGACTTACCTTCACCATTAGCACCAATCAATCCAACATGTTCACCCTTTAACAAGCGGAAAGAAGCATCATCTAAAATTTGACGTGCTCCAAATCCATGGGTCACATGGGATACTGTTAATACACTCATCAGTCATCTCCCAACACGTATATCTAATGTAAAAGCCGCCTGAAACAGACGGCTTTATTAACCATATTATATTTTACCTTTATTTTATAGGGATGTCAAAAACGCCACCTATAGCCATTACTTTCATGCATACTATCACTTTTAGTAATCAAGATTGTCCTTGTTGTTGCCACCAATGACGTAATGCCATAATAGCCATAATATGGGCGCCTTTTTGAATGGCCGCCAACCCTGCTGGCGAGCCTGTAGCTTCAGCAAATTCTGGTGTATGTAACCCCATATGCTCACCAATCGCTAATGTCAATTGTACCGTTGGTATCTCATGCGACACATTACCCATGTCAGTGCTACCCTCTGCTACATCATCAGGCAGAATAGTCGGTGCCACGCCCCACTCAGTCATGACTTGCGCCGCCAACTGTTGCCACCCTTTATCTTCACGCAAATCTTTAAAAAGTGGCTCATAGTGTTGGTATGAAACTTGTGCCCCTTGTGCTTTAGCAATCATATCAGCGGCACGCTTTATCGTAAGCAACACTACATTTTCTAAAAAATCCACTGTATGAGCTCGTACAGTCATATGTAGGGTAGCTGTATGAGGAATCATATTAGGCGCTTCACCAGCTTCAGTAAATATCTGACCTATGACGACCTCTGATCCCCATTGCGCTTTTAAGCGATTGACTTCACTATATAAAGCTACAGCACAATCGAGTGCATTCACACCTTTATCGGTCAAATTCGCCACATGAGCGGTTCGCCCATGAAACGTAACTTCCAATGGATGACTCGCTAATGATGAACCGCCCAATTCATTTACATCCGCTGGATGTGTTAACAAAGCACCTGCATAGCCTTTAAACACACCAGCTTCAGCCATAAATACTTTGCCACCTACAGTTTCTTCAGCGGGACAACCAAAAAATGTAGTGTGCGCTTCTGGTACAGCTGCGGCAAAGCCAATAGCAGCTCCTGCACTCATAGCGGCAATTAAATTATGACCACAACCATGTCCTAAGCCTGGTAATGCATCATATTCACCAAGAAAAGCCATCTTATATACGTCACTTTCTCTAGGATTTTCTTTAGTGCTTTCTTTAGTGCTTTCTTTAGTGCTTTTGCTAGTACAGTCGCTATCACTTCCACTAACACTTTCTAGACCGCCTTTATCAGCACGTAAAGACGTTGCTAATTCAGGAATCCGCCCCTCACTTACATCCACAGTAACTGCAAACCCATATTGCTCTAACAACTGACTGATAGCAGCTACAGCTTTATGTTCTTGCAAACCAAGTTCAGGATTTTCATGCAAATAGGTAGCTAATTCAATTAGTGACCCGTCTGCCTCTTGAATCGCCTGACGAAGGCGTTGTTCACGAACTGCAAGCGACTGACTCACCGCTAATACGTCTTCCTTATTATGCATGAATACACATTCCTTTCTAGTTTCTTACTAACTTCTTTCTAGCTTTTTCTAGTTTTCTTTAGATTTCCTAGCTTTTTTCTAACTTCTTACTAAATTTTTGCTAACTCTGTCCTAGGCCTACCTTCTGCCTGCAACGTACTAACATAACCTATGAATCACCATGAGGCAATATCAATAACGTATTAGAAATAGCACGAAAACTTACATAGGCCCCTAATGGAAGCGCCCAATGAGGCGCCCCATGTCCAACGGGAACATAACACACAAAGGGTTCAGGACTCTCGTCCGATCGCTCAGCCATCATATGATCTAATACTTGAGCCCCTATTTCATAGACCTCATCCTCTGCATCCCCTTCACAATCTGTAAAAGTGCCTAAAGCAACACCTTTCACTTGTGACAATATACCTTGCCAACGAAGCTGCTGTAACATTCGGTCAATTTTATAAGGCGGTTCACCAATATCTTCTAGGAGCAAAACAGCATCACGCCAATCAGTTAAATCAGGCATATATGGAGTCCCTCCTAAACTACAAAGCATGGCTAAATTACCACCTAATAAACGTCCTTCCTCCATATTAGCACCAATAAATCCACGTGGTGGTGCCAATAAAGGTTCAATAACCGAAGTACGCCCTTCTAATAAATCAAATAGATGTTCTATATCGCTTTCACGATTTGCTTGTAACCAATCTACCCCCATAGGCCCATGATAGGTAATTAAACGGCTATATTTCCCAATGGCACAATGCAACGCGGTACAATCACTATAGCCAACGAAAGGTTTTCCATGGTGGCGAATGCCTTCATAGTCTAATAAATGTAGATACCGTACGGTTCCATAGCCACCACGCAAAGCAATCACCGCATCACAAGACGCTGTAGTCATTAATTCATTAAATTCTTGAGCCTGCTCTTCCGGGGACCCACCATATAGGCCTTCACGAAAACAACTAGACCCAAACAAGACATCATAACCACGTTCCTTGGCTATAACCTCAAGCTTAGTTAAATCCTCTTTAGCCGCTGATGCAGGAGCCGTAAACCCTAAGGTCATACCAGGCTCTATTCGTTTAGGCCATATCCAATCCATTCTAATCTCCTACTTCAAAACATGTGTTCATACACTTACATACACAATTTAACAGAATTATTTCCGATAGGCTTCTTTAAAATCTACGGTGCCCAAACTGGACCAGAAGAAACCATCAATTGTATCGCGTACTACATACGGTGTAGTCGTGAAATAAATCGGCAATATTACCGTATCTTCAAAAAGCATTGCTTCCGCTTCATGCATTAATTGACTGCGCACAGTTAAATCCGTCGTCATATGAACCCGTTCCATTAACGCATTATAAGCAGTGCTATGATACTGCGCATCATTAGCTTCATCAGAAAATACATCTAAGAAAGTCTGTGGATCCGCATAGTCACCAATCCACGAAGCACGAGCCACTTGATAGTGGCCTTCTTCACGATTAGCCATAAATACCTTAGTTTCTTGATTCTGCAAAGATACCGTAGCACCTAGCTCATTTTGCCAAATTGCCTGCACCGCTTCAGCAATAGCCTTATGCATTTCATTCGTATTATACAATATAGTCACTGGTGGTAGTGGTTTATTAGGCCCATAGCCAGCTTCTGCTAACATACGTTTAGCCTCCGCCACATTATAAGCAACTAAAGCACCGCCTTCTTGCCGAAAATCCTGCCCTGTTCCTTCATCCGTAAGCCCTGGTGGCACAAAACCATAAGCTGGTGTTTTGCCCCCATGAACAATGGTATCAACTATCACTTTCCGGTCAATTACCATGGAAAAGGCTTTTCGCACCAATGGATTATCAAATGGTGGCGCAGTAACATTAAATACATAGTAGTAGGTCCCTAATGATGGCGCCACTTTGAAAAGCCCTAACTGACTTAACCGCTCTTGGTCGGCTACTGGCGGTTCTACCATAATATCCGCAGCCCCACCTTCTACCAAAGTAAGACGCGTACTTTGAGATTCGCTAATAGGCCACTCCATAGCGTTTAAGCGTACTTTAGCAGCTTCCCAATAGCGTTCATTTTTTACAAATTGTAACTCTGCGCTATGTTGCCATTTTACTAATTTAAATGGACCATTGCCAATCAATGTGTCTGCATTAGTAGCCCATGTATCAGGTGCAGCCTCTACAATATCAGCTCGCACTGGATAATAAGCATGAAAAGCTGTCAGCCCTAAAAAGTAAGGCGCCGGTGCTGCCAAGGTAACGACTAACGTATGATTATCGATAGCTTTTACCCCTACTTCATCTGCGCTTGCTTTTTCTGTATTATAGGCTTCCCCATTTTTCAATACATAGAGCATATACGCATTGTTAGCAGCTACAGCAGGATTTAACGCTCTTTTCCAAGCATATTCAAAGTCATGAGCTGTCACAGACTTGCCATCCGACCATTGTGCGTTAGGGCGAATATGAAAAGTATACACCAAGCCATCAGCTGAAATCGACCAAGATTCCGCCATCCCTGGTTCTGGTATATCCTTTTCATTTAAACGAGTGAGCCCTTCAAAAATAGCCAACTCTACCGTAGATTCAGGCAACGTCGATGATTTGGCTGGATCCAAAGTAGACGGTTCTTGCTCTAATGCATAACGCAATGTATCTGCTGGTATGGTTTCACCACTGCGACTACATCCAGCCAATACAGTTACGCTCAATATTAATATAAGAATTATACTTACTATTCCCAGTCGTCTCATACACAACTCCTTACGCCACCTTAAGGCAGTTTATTATCTAAAAAGTCCTTCATACTTCGCCCCATCTGAGCGCCAAGCAAGATACCTTCCGTATTAGGAACCTGTGAAATAAAAGCAATTAAACCAAAAGTGCCTTTCACTAATGGCAAAAGACCTCCATCATGTTCTACTTCTTCAAGCACCCCTGTTTTGTGATAGAACACCACATCTTCCCCCCAATAAAAGGGCAATTTATCACGAAATTGTTGACGTCCTAATAATTGCCACATTTCATAGCCTAAAGGCCCCGTTTCACGTTGACGATAAATATATTCATACAAAACCATTAAATCCAATACCGTCATTACATTCTCTTGACCCGCTTCACGAGCTACCGTATCCATCATAAAACGATTAAGGCGTGTATCTTTTAAACCTAAAGTTAAGGCAAATTCATTGATAGTATCCATGCCTAAATGGTGAATTAATAAATTAGTAGCCCAATTATCACTCAAAACCATCATGAGCCGACAAATTTCTAAATAGGTAAAACGATGGTGCCCCTCTAACTCTTGCAAAGCGCCACCACCTAATACACGAGCTACATCGCGAAGACCAACTGTATCCTGTATATTAATCGCCCCTGCTATCGCCTTACTGAAAAGAGTTGCCATAATCAACACTTTTATCATACTAGCACTGGCATGAACAGCTTCCATCTTACGGCTAGCAATCTCTACCATGGGCAATTCGTCATCTAAACGAACTACTAAATACGACACCTGTCCAGTAGGTGCTAAGCGATTAATTAAATCATTTAATTCTATTTCTAAGCCTTTCCCAGCTAGTAATTTTTCCATCTACTGCGCCCTACTTTCTTGGCTACTACCATACCATGCCTACACTTACACTTACACTTACACTTACACTTACACTTACACTTACACTTACACTTACACTTACACTTACACTTACTATCAATTGTACTCTATGCCTAGTACAAATATCTAATGTTACGTTTCACTCAATTAGCTATCGCCGCCAACAAGCTACCTTTTGTGAGCCACGAACCACTAATGGTGGTTTAGCTTCCTCACATTGTCCTATTTTTTCAGGGCAACGGGAAGCAAATGGACAGCCCTGAATCTCAGCTAAAGGACTTGGCACTTCACCACTAAGAACTGGGCCTATTGTCATATGTGGCGCCAACGGAGCATTCAATGTAATCAACGCTTGCGTATAAGGATGTAGCGGCGTTTCATATACAGTCGCAGTAGAGCCTTCTTCCACCACATTACCTAAATACATAACGGCAATGCGCTGGCTCACATAACGCACCATATTCAAATCATGGGAAATAAATACATAACTAATGCCTTGCTCCGCTTGTAATCGTTCTAACAAAGATACAATTTGTACTTGAATAGATACATCTAAAGCGGAAATTGGCTCATCGCAAATGATACATTGTGGCGAACTAATCAGTGCCCGTCCAATGCCAATACGCTGCCGTTGACCGCCACTAAATTCATGAGGATACCGTTCGCCCTGAGCCTTACTAAGGCCCACCTGCTCTAACACCGCCTCTACCTTAGCTCGTTTATCCCCATCACTTAAAGTAGTTCCTACAGCGGTGCGCACATTCAAGGGCTCCATTAAACTTTGCCGCACAGTCATACGGGGATTCAAAGACGCATACGGATCTTGAAACACCATTTGAATATGATTCAGCACATGTGCCTGGTCATTAGAACTGGCAATTTCACGACCTGCTACGGTCAAACGGCCTGCTGTCTTAGGATATAGCCCCATAAGCGTTCGCCCAAATGTGGATTTACCACACCCAGACTCACCAACAAGCCCTAAAGTTTCACCTGGGGCTTGTTGCAAAGACACCCCTTCTAAAGCTCGCACTACTTGTCGCTGTTGTTTCAAAAGGCCACGCCGTAAAATAAAGTGTTTGGTTAAATTCTCTGTTTCCCAAATATTCATACGTTCACCGCCTTTTTCTCCTCTTGAAGCCAACAACGTACACCATCCGTAAGACTTGGAATTTCACGAGCACAAATACGCATGGCCTGCTTACACCGAGGGTGAAACGCACAGCCAGCAGGTACACTAAACATATCAGGTGGTTGCCCCCCAATAGCTTGTAAAGTGGTAGTCGCACTAGTTGGTAAAGAACCTAATAAACCTTGTAAATAAGGATGTTGTGGATTACTTAACAGTCCTTCTATAGTCCCAGTTTCCACAATTTGACCTGCATACATAACAGCCATGCGATCACATAATTGAGCAATGACACGCAAGTTATGAGAAATAACCAGCAAACCCATATGCTCTGTTTTCACTAATTCTTTTACAAGTAATAAAATTTGCGCCTCTGTCGTTACATCAAGTGCTGTAGTTGGCTCATCGGCCAATAATAAAGCAGGACGACCAGCTAGTGCCATAGCAATCACTACACGCTGGCGCATACCACCACTCAATTCATGAGGATATTGTGTCAAACGACGAGCTGCATCAGCAATGCCTACCTTTTGTAATAAATGTAACGCTTCTTGTGTTTCATCGCCTACTGTTTGCTTATGCCGCTCTGCCCCTAAACGAATCGCTTCTTTCAACTGAGTACCAATTGACAAAATAGGGTTCAATGCTGTCATCGGATCCTGAAATACCATTGCCACCGTAGTACCACGTAATTGACGCCATTGCGATTCTTTATAATTTTTACAATCTTGACCATCTACCGCCAAAGTATCTACAGTTAAATTAACTCTATCTTTAGGCAACAAACCCATCAAAGCCTGTAAAGTTACTGATTTTCCACAACCAGACTCTCCCACCAAGCCCACTACTTCACCGGGCTGAACGCTGAGGGAAACGCCTCTAACAGCGGGTACAGGACCAGCAAAGGTCTGAAACGTAACTTGTAAATTTTCTAAAGATACTAATGGATCCTTTTTCTTTTCCCTTACATTTCCAGTTTCAGTTACATGCATACTTTGACTCATCGTTTCACCTCCCCTTTTGGATCTAAGGCATTACGCAAGCCATCTCCAAAGAAGGTAAAACCTAACATAGTAACACCAATAGCAACGGCAGGAGCAATGAGTTGAAACGGATATGAACGCATAGAGTTAATACCTTCTGCGGCCAATACACCCCAACTAGCCATCGGTGCGTTTACCCCAAGCCCGATAAAGCTTAAAAAAGCTTCCGTAAAAATAGCTTCAGGAATAGCTAAAGTCATGGTAATAATAATAGGCCCCACGCAATTTGGCAACATATGGCGGAATAAAATGCGCCATGCAGGCACGCCCATAGAGCGAGCCGCTAATACATACTCTTCATTCTTTAAGGTCACAATTTGGCTACGTACAATACGAGCCATCGTGAGCCAGTAAGCAATCCCTAATGCAATAAAGATCGAGGTTAACCCTGGCGATAATACTACCATCAGTAAAATTACATATAGCAATAGAGGAATGCCATATAAAATATCCACAAAGCCCATCATCAGACGGTCTACTTTACCACCAAAGAAACCAGCTACGCTACCATAAATTACACCAATGACAAGATTAATAGCGGCCGCCACAAAGCCAACAGATAGTGAAATGCGCGCGCCATATACAACCCGTACATATAAATCACGGCCTAGTGTATCTGTGCCAAACCAGTGCTCACTAGATGGACCCTGATTTGCATGAGCTAAATTTTGATCTGCATATGTATACGGGGATAACCAAGGCCCTACAATAGCTAAGCAAAGCATACATACAATAATAGCTAGCCCCACTAAAGCTAACTTATTTTCTTTTAAACGTTGCCACCCATTTGGCCGTGGACGATACGTCGTTTCAGCCACCACCGCTTCCGGTGCTAATGGTAAAAAATCATCAACAGCTCTCATGGCGTATCCTCCTCTTCCATTGTTACCCGTGGATCCACTAAAGGATACACTAAATCGACTAATAAGTTAAAAGCAACTACAAGAGCACTATAAAATATGGTGACCCCTAAGATAACGGTATAATCTCGATTGTAAATTGATGTTACAAAATACTTTCCAAGACCAGGAATTGCAAAAATTGTTTCTACAATAAAACTCCCTGTTAATAAAGCCGCTGCTAAAGGTCCTAAATAAGTAAGCACTGGTAAAATAGCATTGCCTAACGCATGTTTTATAATGATAGTCCCATTAGACAACCCTTTGGCGCGGGCTGTTTTAATATATTCTTGTTGTAATACATCTAACATTGTTGCTCTAGTTAAACGGGCTATAAACGCCATAGGCTGTGCTCCTAAGGTCATAATAGGCAACACCGTATAAGCTGGTCCCTTCCAAAGCGCTACAGGGAAAATCGGCCATACAAACCCTAGCCAATAAACTAATAAGGCACCAATGATAAACGTTGGTACTGATAGCCCCAAAGTAGAGCCAAAGGTGATTACATAATCTAGCCAAGTATTTGGTTTCAGCGCACTGCCAATACCCGCTGTAACACCACCAATTACAGCAAATAACAATGCCCCCAAACCAAGTTGAGCCGATACAGGGAAGGATTCCCCTATAATATCATTAACTGAGCGGCCTAAATATTTATACGATGGTCCTAAATCAAGCTGTACTACATGTTTCATGTAATCGATGTACTGTTGCCACACTGGGTCATTAAGATGATAGGTCGCTTCAATCGAGGCCTTAATCTGTGGTGGCAATTTTTTCTCTTCGGTAAAAGGGCCTCCAGGTATAGCATGCATAAGCATAAAAGTAATAGTAATTATGGCCCACATAACTACTACAGCGCCGACTAACCGTTTTAGTAAATAGGTCCCCACTGCAATCACTCTCCTTAGTTGATAATATTTATATATCTATTATACACGAGTCTGCCTCATTTCCTATGATTGAATATCAAATCTAGCTCATGTGTTCTGTATACATTATTACACAAAGCTCCATCTGTCCTATGATAAATAAAAATTCTGTATATTTACATATGACACATAATTTCCTACAATGTATTTCATAAAAGAGAAGTATCAACTAACAAGCGCCATATCCGGCAAAACTATCAAAAGAAAAGAGGGTTATTATATGCAAAATCCAGTTCCAGTTGTACTATCAATCCAAGATATGAGTTCTATTGGCCGTTGTTCTTTAACAGTTGCTATGCCAATTTTAAGTGCCTTCGGTTCTCAAGCAGTGCCATTTCCAACAGCACTTTTATGTAATCATCTGGAATATCCCAATTATGAAATGGTCGATTTCTCTGAACACCTTCGTCCTTTCATGGATTGCTGGGAAAAAAATAATATTACTTTCGATGCTATCCAAAGTGGCTTTTTAGCTTCACCAGAACAAATTCATATTGTTATTGAAGCGATTAAGCGCTTTGGCAAAGATAAACTCATCATCGTTGATCCTGCCATGGCCGATGATGGCAAACTATATTCTGTATATAATGACACCATGGTACAAGAAATGAGTAAACTCATTGCCCATGCTCATATCATTAAGCCAAACTATACGGAGGCAAGTTTCCTCTTAGGACAACCTTATGAGCCAGAAAGTGTAGATGAAGCAAAAATTCGTCAACTATGTAAAGAACTTCATAAATTAGGACCACGTCATGTTATTATGTCAGGTGTCCCTCATACCTCAGAAGCTATCGTTGCTGTATATGATGGAGAAACAGATGATTTACAGCTTGTGAGTACTACCTTAGTCCCAGTCAAAGCACATGGAACAGGCGATATCTTTACAGCCACCTTAACGGGTGCTTTAATGCAAGGGTATGATACATTAGAAAGTGCTAATATTGCCGCTAATTTCACTACTGATGCAGTAAAATATACACATGAAACTATTGGTTCTATGCATGATGGTTTATTATTTGAACGCCTCCTAGGACGTTTAAGCAATTTAATTAAATAAAAAGACTAAAGGAGGTCTAACCATTGAAATTTTCTATTCGTGATGTTATTTATATCGGTATGCTATCTGCCCTTTGTGCCTTAGCTACCACTCTATTAATTCCGTTACCTACGGGTGCTATGGTTCATCTTGGCTCAGCCGCCCTCTTCACTATTTCCGCCTTATTTGGCGGTCTCTATGGTGGTCTTGCGGGCGCTATCGGCTCTGGCCTTTTCGACCTTGTTATGGGCCATTCTGCGTATACCCTATTTTCAATTGTTATTAAAGGGATTTCAGGGCTATTAGTAGGCTATCTAGTAGTTGGCTTTAGACCCAATCCTCGTAAAGCGCGTGAGTCTAATTGGCTCCGCCTCCTAGCTGCTATGTTAATTGGCAGTGTTTGGACTGCACTGGGCTATTTTGTAGCTTGGCACTATGTACTTAATAGTTTTGCCGCTGCAGTTAGTCGCTTACCTGCCACATTCTTAACTAGTGGTGTAGGTATCTTAGTGGCCTTCTTCTTAGTAAGAGCCCTACGGAATGTCATTCATAAGTAGATATAAAAAGGCTGTCATCAAATGTGTATTCTATGCTACATTTGATGATAGCCTCTTTTATTCTGACTTTTATTATAACTTTTAATTTATCTTTTATTCTATCTTTTTTCTATCTTTTATTGTAGCCGTTCTTATGCTTATTAACGTGTAACTTCACCTACTACTTATTTTTTCTAGTCACCAACTACTATCTCATGATATAATAATAAAATTGAAGAACTAGAAAAGGAAGATTTCATGGATGTTTTATTTAATATAGGTCAAGCATTTCTAATGGGCCTAATTGCCTTCGCCATTACACGCTGGGGCTATGTCAACAATATACAAATATTATATCTCCACGGTAGACTTAATCGACTACAATTCTTATTAGGTCTTATAGCCTTAACATTTGCAGTAAGTCTATTTAATAATTTAATCAATACTATGATGGCCAATGTAGTTATATTAATTTCCTATTGGGGGGTTCGCATATTAAGCTTTTTGGGTCATGCTGTAATTTTGTCCCTCTATTATGTACTCTATGCTCGGCGCTTACAAGATTTCTCACTTCATGGTATTATCGGGATTTGTTGGTGTATCTTTATCGCCTTTACCTATCCCTATTTACCTATAAAATCAACTAGTGCCGCGTTTATGGTCATTATTTGGCTTGTTAATTTTGTATTACTCGTTATCCCTGGTAGTGGTAAACCAAATCGCTATGGAATGCCTGCGATTTGGCCACAAAAACGTGTACGAATGCAAAAAGAGCGATAGTCTTATGTAGTAATCATTATTGCTAAACAATATAGATTACGAGTGAGACTATCGCTCTTTCTTTTTACCTTCGTTCGTAAGTTTTTAATGTAAACACTAATTCATTAATAGACGCACTTAAAGAATCCATTTTATGTTCCAGCCGAATCAGTAGATAAGCGGCTACAACCATTGGAAATCCATAATTCGCCGTAGCTGTTAAGATGGCTTCCATAAAAACACCTCCTCACTGTTATACATTCCAGTGAGGAGGTGTTGTAAAGATTACCTAATAAGCAACATCCATTCTAATAAAGTACAGACGATATAGGCAATAATAAATTTAATTTTTTGTTTACGATCACGATCTTCATCAGCAATTTTTAAGCGTTGTGCCAAAAAGCGTTTATCTCGAATTTGAAGTAATAAGTCACGAATACTAGCTTGACTTTTTTCATCGACCTCTTTGCCATTCTTTTTCAAAGCTTGTTGTTGAATTAGAATGCGGCGCTGTAGTTTACGCATCTGTATCTTAATATTATTATGGACAAACACACTTTGCCATTTTTTTCGCGAATCAAAGTACATATAAATATACCTTGGAATGTTCATCACAATAAAACTAATACACAGAATACCTAAGGAAATTAAGAAGTATGTTGAAAAAGAAAATTCAATCGTTTCTGTTGGTAAATAGTGATGTAAGATGACAAAACTTATCCAAACCCCGATAGGCAATAGTAAAGCTGCTGCCATATCAATGGAACGAACCCAACTCGTTTTGACGGGTACCTCTGGCACATTGTAAGTTTCTACTTCATCACGAAAGGCATAATATTCTAACCGTAAAACAGACTGCTCTGTGCGCGCATTAATTAAAATGGCTGGTCCTTTTGCTTCAGGGCAACGATTAGGCCAAGAAATTAAGCGACGAATCGGACTATCTGGGGCTAAATCAAAACGAATAATCCCCTTCTTTTCAAAACGAACTGTA
Source organism: Veillonella intestinalis (assembly GCF_943192895.1). Classification (NCBI taxonomy): domain Bacteria; kingdom Bacillati; phylum Bacillota; class Negativicutes; order Veillonellales; family Veillonellaceae; genus Veillonella; species Veillonella intestinalis. The sequence goes on from NZ_CALPCB010000007.1 coordinate 67,587, forward strand.
GAACTATCTTCGCCAATTTCAAACGGATTAAAGAATGTACCTAAAAGGCTTAAACTCCAATTGCCCATTAAATGAACAATCGTATTTAAAATAAAGCCGCCCATATCGACATCGGACATATTAAGTTTCACAGAAAAGCTTGATGCATAATCATCAAACCACAAATCTTCAATGGTAAATTCTATGGTAATTACGTTACCTAAGGTAGTAATAATCCCTAGATACACTTTATTATTTGCTTCAAATTCAAATGTAACAGAATAAAACAACCAATGATTGCGCAATTGTGCTTTGAGGATACGATTGATCGCATCTTCTTCTACATTAATAATGCGATGATCATATAAATCGACCTCACTCGGTGTCGACGGCGTTGACTCAACTGGCACGGGCGTAGCAGTTTCAACTGGCTGCTTGCGTGATCTAGCTGTCATCGATTCTGCTATCTCCAATAATCGCGTGACTAGATTATTCATAACGCCTCCTATGGATTTAGCACATTGTTAACATTCCAATTATACCATGAAACGTCCTTTTTTTGAACCTTTTAAAACTATACCGTTTCCATTGATAGTCTACGGTATGCATAAAAAGCACCTCGTTTTGCCATCAACTCATCATAAGAACCATCTTCTACAACCCGACCAGCTTCAATAAATAAGATGCGATCCATCTTTTCTAAGCCACCTAAATGATGCGTAATATAAAGCACCGTTTTATCTTTCATAAGAGTATATAAGGAAGCCTGTAATTCCTGACGGACAACTTGATCAAGACCTTCCAATGGTTCATCCAATAATAATACAGGACTATTACGAAGCCATAAGCGAGCCAAGGCAATACGCTGTCTTTGACCACCACTTACGCCAGCGCCGCCACTCCCAATGATAGTCTTTAGGCCTTGTGGTAAAGATGTCACCCACTGTGTAAGGGCCGCAAATTCTAGTGCTTTCGCCAATTCTTCGTCGGTAGCTGTCGGTTTAGCTAAGCGAATATTATCCTCTACTGTAGCATGGAATAAATAGGTATCCTGAGTTAAAGCGCCATAACAAGCTCGAGCGGTAGCAATCGGCATGTCTCGCAATTCTTGATTATTTAAATAAATATGGCCTTCATATTCATAAAAACGTTCTAGCATCGTTAATAAAGTAGTCTTACCAGAACCACTCGGCCCTACAATGGCGACTTTTTCCCCCGCCTTAATATGAAGGGACATGTGACGATACACATATTCTCTATCATAAGCAAAACTCACCTTGTCTAAGCGGATGCCGATTGGTCGTCCTACTTTCTCACTAGCATCTTCACCAACTACTGATTTGGATAAATTATGACTAGCTGCCACATCAACAACTGCTGGTGGTTGCTCGGCTAATTGAACTAAGCGTTTCATAGCGGCTAAACTTTCACGCCCATGATACCAAGCAATTGTCAATGGCCCTAAAGCTTCAAAGTAAGACTGCAAAGAAATCGCCACTACAGCAATAAAAATCCCCGTCTGCTGACTGCCATGAGCCAAAGGAATCATAATAATAGCCCCAGCAACCATAGTAAATTGAGTAAGACCAAGGAATAATGTATCGCCTAAATTAGTACCACTATGAACTCGACTTTGTGCGGCAGTCAGTTTCTCAAATTGCTGACTAACTAACTGAGTAACACGAGTTTCTTGCTTGTACGTAATAATATCCATAATGCCAGCTAAGCTTTCTACAATCGTTTCTTTAATTGTACTGCGCTGCGCTAATACAGCTTCCGTTGCCATCTGATTATGACGATACACCAAGAAAGGAATAACTATAGCCCCTAAAAAGAACGCCAAAGCTAGTAACCAGACTAAAGAATAGCTAAAGAAACTCAAAAAATAAAAACCCAAGGCCGTTAATAAAACAGCCCCTACTGGTGGAATAATGACACGTAAATAGAAGAATTGCAAAGTTTCAATATCTGCCATAATACGTCCCAAGATATCTCCTGAACCAAGACGATTTAATGCAGCTGGCATCAATGGTTCTAACTTTTGATAGAACCATACACGTAAGCCATAAAGCCCTTGAAATGCCATATGATGCGATACATAACGTTCTACATAGCGACAAACAGCACGGCTAATACCAAAGAAACGAACGCCTACAATGGATAAACTCAATGCCGCTAATTCAGGGCGTAAAGCCGCTGATGTTATCAACCAAGCTGACGTAGTTAAAAGTCCTACATTCATAAATACGGTTAAAAAGGAAAAGAGTAAGCTTAGCCATAAAGAATTACGTGCTGGCCCTAATACGGCAAACAAGCGACGTAAAGAATCAAACGCAGATATGTCTTTATTAACTTCAACTTTCGCATTCTTTGTTTCAGTATCTGTACTAAAGCCGCTAACCTCTGCTGAGGAATCGCCAGAAGTAGTCCCTATACTAGCCTCACCAGAAGTAATAGCTATACTAGCCTCATCATAAGTAGTATCCTCTACTTCAACAGGAGGAATTATGCCTCCACCTAGGCCTGCTTTAACTAATTCACTAAAATACCCTTGATTATTCACTAATGTTTCAAAAGGCCCTTGCTCTACCAAAGCACCTTCTTTAAGCACTAATAAACGATCAGCCCAACGCATAGTTTGCAAACGATGACCAATGAGTAATACAATTTTATCTTGCATCAACCGCTGTAAAGCGGTAGCCAAACTTTGTTCAGTCGCCACATCCAAATGGGCAGTTACTTCATCAAGCACCAAAATAGGTGATTGTTTTAAAAAGGCCCGCGCTATGGCAATACGCTGCCGTTGGCCCCCTGAAAGACCTAAGCCACCTTCACCAATTAATGTATCAAGACCTTGAGGCAATGAATTGACAAAAGACTCTGCTTCTGCTGCCACTACCGCTTGCTGAATGGCTTCTTCTGAAACAGTTTGCCCAAATGCAATATTTTCACGCAAAGTCCCTCGGAACAAATGAGGCTGCTGAGGTACAAAAGTAACCGCATCACGCCATGACTCACTTGCTAGCTCCAATAAGTTTGTGCCATCTACTAAAATTTCACCAGCCGTTGGTTGCATGAGGCGCAATAATAAATGAGCTAATGTACTTTTACCAGCTCCGCTACCACCAACTAACATCGTCACTTCACCACGACGCAACGTGAAATTAATATTTTCTACAGCCCAAGCCATATTACTATTGGATCGAGCGGAATCCCCTACCTTATGACCTTGCCCATAAGCATATGAAACATTATTAAATGAAATCGACTCTATATGAGTAGCTGGCTGCAAGGAACCTGTAGTTGGTTCTTCAATAGGCAGTGCTAAAAAGTCATCAATTTTAGCTAAACTCACTTGCCCCGCCATCCCTGTATGGAAGGCTGCCCCCAATTGGCGCAAAGGTGCATAAAACTCAGGTGCTAATAAAAGGACAAAGAAAGCTGGTAAAAAAGTTTCATGTCCATACAATAAGGCCATCCCCATATAGACAGCAATAAGGGCCGTACTAATTGTGCTAACTAATTCAAGAACTAAAGCCGACAAAAAAGCCACCCGCAACACGCGTAGCGTAGAGTCTCTAAATTCGGCTGATAAACGAGCAATAACCTCTACTTGTTCTTCCGAACGGCCAAATAACTTAAGTGTAGCAATCCCTTGAAGCACATCAAGGAAATGGCCGCTTAAAAAGCTCATGCGCTCCCATTGTTCCTTATTCATAGATTCAGCTTTTTTGCCAATCAAAATCATAAAGAAAGGGATTAATGGAAATGTAATTAATAAAATAATAGCAACCCAAGGCGCAGCATCAATGATAGCAATCGCCATGACCAAAGGTATCATCATAGCGTAGAGCATCTGCGGTACATAGCGAGCGATATAAGCCTCTACATTTTCTAAGCCATCGGTCATTAAATGGACCACATCACCATGTCGTTCGCCAGTAAAAGGCCCCAAATCTAATAAATGATACCATATTTTTTGTCGTAAATCTTGCTTAGCCAAAACAGCTAAATGCCCTGCGGTCCGTTCTTGGCAATACGTGGCAACCATCCGTACTATAATAGCACCAATAAGACAAAGGATTGTTCCCCACACAGCCTCGAGCGACTGACCTTCAAAAAACGTTTTTTCAATCAATACTGCAAAGAACCAGGCTTGCCCTACAATGCCCAATGTTCCTAGCAAACTAAAAATCCCTAAACCTATAGCCTTTCCCTTAAACCGAAGTAACTCTTCACGAGCGGTTTTGACTATCACAGAAGCCTCCTACTATAAAAAAGGAAATGCACATGTTACGATGTGCATTTCCTAACTCTTACATAATGCGTATCATTTATAATACACAAACTCATTATGTCATTAATCACTGCTCATTAGCAGTTTATTAGCAATTAATTCCTAATTAATCGCCCCAAAGCACAAAGCCGTCATCATCTTCATCAGGAATTTCAACTTTTTTAGGTAATGTTTTCGTAATAACATCACCAGTGGATGCATTAATCAATACATCTTGCTGGACAAGGCCTAATTTATCATCTGTATGATAAATTGTCACTTCATATTTAACATTGCCTTCTTCAGCTTCAAGTTTCCAACCTTTGCTAAGCGCATCGCCACCAATATTAGCAACAGCTACGGCTTCAGCTTTCTTAGGTTCAATCACGTTCAATGGATTGAATACTTTATTTGGAATATCTTTTTCTTTGCCATCAACTTCTTCTTTTAATATTTTAGAAGTAATAACATCTACGGAAATTTTATACGTATTTTTTAATGTATAGCCAGTTACTTCATAAGCAAAACGGCCACGATCTGGTTTCAAAGCAATAGAATGAACTGCCGAATTTGGATATTTTGCTAGAAAGATTCCTGCCACTTGGCGCATTGTCAAAATCATAGACTGATTCGGACCTTCAACAATTATTGTAGGATTCATATCCGCCGCTGCCACTGGTTGTGGTACTGCTATAGACGCTATGCCTACAGCAAATGCGCAAGCTAGCACGCTAGCGAAAGATTTCTTTTTCATATACTAACCTCCTGGACATATGTATACGTTGTTATTCTTTAAGTATACCATAGAGACTTATGAAAACTCAATTTTGAATCTAAGTTTAAATTTTATGCCTCTTCCAAACGTTTATCTACATCTTCTTTAAGCAATTTGTAAATAGTTGCTGCCAATGGCACACTTAATAAAATACCTGGTACACCATATAAAGTGCCACCAATTGTAATCGCTGCAAATACCCAAATACCTGGAAGCCCTACAGAACCACCAACCAAACGGGGATAAATAACATTACCTTCAATTTGTTGCATAACCACAAGAACAATAATAAAGATTAATGCATCCATCATACTTACGGATAACAGCATAACGAGTCCCATAAATCCGCCTATATAAGCACCTAATAAAGGTACTAATGCGGTTAAACCAATAACGCAGCCAATGGTCATAGCATATGGTACGGAAAGACACCATAAGCCAATCCCCACCATGACACCAAGAATAACCGCATCTAGAAATTGTCCTACAAAGAAGCTACTAAATACTTGGCTAGCTACACGCCATACATGAACAACCCCACGTATATGTTTTTCTTTACCATAAGCGCGCGCTAATCGTCCAAACTGACGGCGTAAGGCTTCTTTATCCAACAATACATAAATTGCAAAAATAAGACCAATGACTAAGTTAAACACCATTTCAAAGGCATCGCTCATAGTCTGCACAATATATCGTCCACTATCAGCCCCAATTTGTCGCAATTGTTCTACAATATTCTCGGTTGAAATGGAATTCATCACATCAGCCGTTGATAAATATGGTGTATTATTAATAAACTGATTTACCCATTTAGACGATTCTTTATACAAATCTGGCAAAGCCTGTACGATAATCCCTAACGAATGAACTAGCTGTGGAATCGCCATACGACCTACGAGGAAAATAGCTAACAATACTGCTAAAATGGCTAAAACTACGCATACCGGCCGTCTTGTGGCATGTTGCCAACCACTCACTTTCGTAGGGAAATAAATACGCTCAAATCGTTTTACAATAATATTTAAGATAAACGCAATTAGAACTCCCCAGATAAGCGGCATAATCGCATTCATCGCCATACGGAAGGATTCCAATACAGAGTCAAATTTGATTGTAAATAATAAAACTAAACCACTAAGTATAATTAAGCCTATAATCGACTTATACTCTTTAAAAAAATTCATACGCCTCTTTCCTTACACTTATTATATTGTATTGTTAAACACTCGACTTCATATCAGTAAACATAACTAGCATTGAATTATGCAAATAGTGCGTCTAAACCCGCTTCATCTAATATAGTCCCTACTGTAAATGGACCAAACAAACCAAAACGAGCACTTACTTCATCAAAACGCATTTCATTAACAATTTTCTTAAACTGTACTGCATCATCAGACATAAGGGTAATACCCCATTCCCAATCGTCAAGACCGCAAGCCCCCGTTGTAAATTCTTTAATCGTTTCTTCGTACTTCTTACCAATTTGGCCATGGGAACGCATCATACGACCACGTTCAGCACGATCAGTCATATACCAGTTATCCTCTAAATTACGTCGTTTACTCATAGGATAGAAGCACATATATTGTAAGCGAGGAATATGTGGATATAAACGAGCCTGCACTTTTGGATGATTAATATCCGTTCTCATATAATTGCTTACTTCAATAACCGACACAAAGGAAGCGGTTGGCTCTAACACAGCACCAATTGCCAATTTACGAAGGGCGATTTCTTTGGCTGTTACAGCTTCTAAAGTTGGCTGTAAGAACCAAATCATAATGTCCCCTTTACCACCGGCTACATTATATAAAGCATAACTTGATGTTTCCGCTTGATGTTCTGCTTCTAACTCTGCAATAAAGGCTTTAAACTGTGCTAAAGCTTTTATCTGGCGTTCAGTATCCCAGGACTGCCATTTTTCAAAATTAATTTTATATGTTGCATGAATACTAAACCAGCCTTCATAAGTAAGAACCGCTTTTTCATCAACACTTGCAGCATCACTATGTCCAACGTGACCTGGATGGCCCATATGTTGTTCACTCATTATAAATTCCTCCTTAAACATATCTATTTTTATATTTTATTACAAATTAACGTTCATTAACCATATGCTGTACTAATTCCTGAGCTTGACGCACGCCATCAGGCATGCCCACTCCATCAAAAGGAGTACCAATCATATGTAACCCTGGATAGGCTTTAGCCGCATAATCTTTTAAACGCCCTACCAATTCACGATGTCCCACCTTATATTGTGGCATACTTTTATTAAGTCGTGTTAATTCCACCCAAATCGGCGTTGCTTTAAATTTCATAATACGCTGGATTTCACGGATAGCTAATTCTTTAAGAGCCTCCTCATCAAGACGTTGTACTGTATCATCACCAGGCTTACCCATAAATACCCGCAATACAACTTTATCTTGTGGCGTTGTCTGTGGCCATTTAGCGGTAATATATGTACAAGCCGTTAACGGCGTTTCACTCTTACGCGTAATTACAAAGCCCGTGCCATCTAGCGGAGCATCAAAGCTAGCACGATCAAAGCCCATCACGGCAATTGCACAAGATGATAAGTCCATATTCATTAACTGTTCAAAATGTTTATCTTCAGCAAACCACGCTTTATAACTCTGTGGTGGCGTAGTAATGATAACATCATTGTATGGACTTTTAACCGTACCACCAAGCACGTAACCTTGGGATACCTTTTCAATGGATGTCACAGGCGTACTCTTATGAAGCGTAACATTAGCTGGCATTTGCCCAACTAAGGCATCAATAATAGATTCTAAGCCTCCTGTGAGTTGACGGAATTGACCACTCGGTTTAATATGACTATTCGCCCGTTGCTTACGCGCAGCCAGCATACCTTTAACCATATTCCCATGTTTTCGCTCTAAGCTATGAAACTCTGGAAAAGTAGCATCTAGGCTAAGTTCATAAATATCGCCCCCATAAATACCTGATAACAGAGGCTCTATCAATTTATCCATCATCTCTTGGCCCAAATGGTATTTGAAAAAATCACCAATGGACACATCCCCATCCGTAGGGTATGGGCTTTTGAAAAAGTCTTGCATAGCCCGAATTTTACCAGGCCAGGATAACAAGGTCGACTTAGCAAAGGGTACAAATTCTGTAGGAATGCCCACAATAGCACCACCAGGCAAAGGATACATAGCGCCACGGTCATAAATAAATGCCTGACCAGTCGCATTTGTTACAATCGTATCACCTAGACCTAATTCATTAATTAAGTCAGTCATCGCTTGCTTACGCGCTAAATAGGAGTCAGGCCCTACTTCTACAACATAACCGTCTACACGTTTTGTCTTTATTTTACCACCAAAGCGGTTATCTTCTTCAAATACATCAATTTGCCAGTCTGGTTTGGCTTGACTTAAATAATAGGCTGCACTTAGCCCTGTCAAACCGCCACCAATCACAGCTACTCGACTCATTCTTTCACCTCGTCTTTTATCGGTAAATGTCGCACTGCCTGTGCCATAGCCTTTACAAAGGTTTCATCTGTATTTGGCATGGACACACGCCAATAGGACACATTTAATTCATCACAAAGCGCCTTACACGCTATATCATTATCATAGAGTATCTCTAAATGATCACATACAAAACCTATAGGCACATACACAATAGCGTCAGCTTCTTGTGCTACTTTTCGTGTCACTTCCATTACATCAGGCGTTAACCAGTCACCACGCACACCTGCACTTTGCCAAGCCATCTCATACTTCGTAAGCCCCACTTGTTCAGCAATACGTTGAGCCGTAGCCTCTACCATTTGAGGATATGTATCCCCCATATGAATTACATGATAAGGCAAGCTATGCGCTGTAAAAATAACCGCCACATGCTGCGCCTTCACCTTAGCCAATGTCTGAGCTAAAGCCTTGCTCCAGTACACTAAGAATTCGGGCTCCTCATTCCAAGCCGTTACCTCACCAATAGATAGACCATAGCGAGCTGCTCGACGTTTAGCCCGTTCAAAATATGAAGCTGTAGCAAACATGGAGAAATACGGAGCCATAACAATGGCAACTGCCTCCGTCAAACCAGCCTCACCCATAGCAGATACAGCATCTTCAATAAATGGTGCCATATGCTTATGACCAATAAATAATTCGTACTCTACAGTTTCACTTGTTTCATTGAGCTGTTTTGCTAATAACTCCGCTTGTCCCTTTGTAATAGCTGCTAATGGTGACAAGCCTCCAATAGCCTCATAACGGCTTTTTAAAACGGCTACCTCAGCCTCCGTCGGGGCATAACCTCGACGAATACTTGTATAATACGGCATTAAATCCGCTTCTGTTTCGGGCGTACCATACGCCATCACTAATAAACCTATCTTTTGTTTCATCTCGCCCCCGTTAGCAACTCGATACTTCATGCACATACGTTACAATCCGTTTGAGCACTTCCGGATTCGCTTCTGGTACCACCCCATGGCCTAGATTGAAAATGTGCTTACCATGAGCCTTACCAGCTGCTAAAATGCAATCAATTTCACGCTGAATAATCGGCCAATCAGCAAATAAATAGGCCGGATCTAGATTACCTTGTACAGCCTGTGTAATACCCATAGCCTGCGCTTCTTCAATGGAACAACGCCAATCAAGACCAATTACGTCGACAGGCAATGTTCGCCATTGAGGTAATAAATGATATGTACCTACCCCAAACATAGTAATCGGCGTTGTCGGATATTTAGCTTTTAATGAGGCAATCAACTCTTCCATAAATGGATAAATTCGAGTGGCATATTCACTAGCACTTACAGCGCCAACCCAAGAATCAAAAATTTGTACAGCACTCGCACCTGCTTCAATCTGTGCCCCTAAATAAACAATACTCATGGCCGTTAATTTAGCCATCAACGCATCCCATAAATCAGGACGAGCCACTAACATTTGTCGTGTTTTTTGATACGTTTTAGAAGGACCACCTTCTAGCATATAACTGGCTAACGTAAAGGGAGCGCCACCAAATCCAATAAGTGGCACTTCTAATTGCTCTTGTGTCAAAATGCGAATTGTTTCTACTACATGCGGCAATGAAGCTGCCACATTTAATTCCTGCAAAGCTTCAATATCTTCAGCAGTACGAATCGGGTTGCCAATTACAGGACCAATGCCAGCTTTTAATTCTACATCAACTCCAATAGGCACCAATGGAGTCATAATATCTTTGTATAAAATAGCGGCATCTACATCATATTCTTCTACCGGTAAGCGTGTAATATAAGCACATAATTCCGGTTGTTGGGTAATCTCGAACAAGGAGTATTTTTCCTTAATACGGCGATATTCAGCTTGACTGCGACCAGCTTGTCGCATAAACCATACAGGGCAATGAGTTGTTTCTTCCCCGTGGATTGTTTTTAAATATGTCATATTCATAGTTAGTCCTTTAGTTATCTAGTGTCAACCAGTTAGTTTGACCTAAAAGTTTGACATTGATTTATATATAGATTTTCTATCTTCAGTTGCTTTTCCGTACACACTATATATCATTTTGGTATCTGCATGACCTACTTGAGGTGCTATATATTCAGGTTTGATACCATTGTGAAGACACATGGATATATAAGTATGCCTTGCGATGTGTGGAGTTAACCTGTGAGGTAGTCCAATAGCTTCCCCTGCTTCTCTTAGTTCTCGTCTAAGTACCTCATAGTTAACATGTGAGATATTCCACTTGTTCACTATAACCCACTTTGTCTTAGCAGTCTTCATTGCTTCTTCCAAAAGTTTCCATAGGTACTCGTCATACACATACACTTGACGCTTACTGTAGACATTCTTAGGGTCTTTCACGGTGTACCCTACATCAGTGTACCCTATGGCTTTAGACACATCAATAATTACTAAGTTGTCATCTAGTAGTTCTATGTCTGTCCATTGGAGTGCCAATGCTTCACCCGCACGTACCCCTGACTTGAATAATAAGTGTATACATAACTCTAATCTATGAGATACAAAGTAGTCAAAGACATCATGTAGTTGAGATTTTGAAAGTGGTACACGTTTGTCTAAGTGGTTTTGCTTAGGATATTCTACAAATGGTCTTAGGTCTTTCTCAAGGACTTCACTGGTGTACAGTGTTTTTAATGCTCTTGTGATAATTGCCTTGACGGTCTGTACGTTGCTGTGTAGGTGTCCTCTAGTAAATTCATTGAGACACTTAGGGTTTATCTTAGACACTGGTACTTTTTTAAAGAAGTCTTTTAAGTGTTTGTCTATAGCGGTAACGTATTGAAGTCTTGATGAATCTGTTAAGTTCTTATTGGTTTTGTAGAGGTTTCTACAGTACCAATAGAAGCTATCATGATATTCGTCAAGTTCCCTTTTGGTCTTCGCTATGTCACCCCGTTCAGCTATCCACTGTTTCCTAAGTTCTTGACAGGCTTCCCTTGTGGGTAGACCAGTTGATTTCCTATATATTTCCTTTCCATTGTCATCGTAACCTATCGGAAACTGTGAAAGATAATAATAGGTCTTACCATTAGGCTTAGTGATTTTATTAATTTTTCCTGTGCTTATCATATGGTGTCCTTTCTCATGGACTACCACTGAACAACGACTACTTATAGCATATCGTTTAGGATAAAATTTGTAAAGGAATTTACTATATATTTCTTCAGTTAATATAAAGTGTCCCCTTTCATCTCTCTCAACGTCTTCCATTTGTTTTAGTTTTTTTCTTATTGTCGCTTCGGTAACGTTAAGGTCACTTGCAATATTTCTTACTGTTAGCATGTAGCACTTCCTTTTAAATAAAAAAAAAAAGACCCCTACATTACTCTTGTAAGAGTTTTGCAAGGGTCTTCAGGAGAACCGATATTTATTTAACTGGTGGGGTTTGTCTTTAGGGTGACGCATGGAAACCCCTATATGAACATAGTGGGTTCCCCTTTAGTACACTAAAGGACTTCTCACCAGTGGTAAAAGGGTGGAGATACTTTAGTAAGCTAAAGGACATTCCACTAGAATCTATAGGTATTCTATATGTATATACCTTTTGCTTTCTTTTATTTTCCCTTTCTCCAATTAGTGTGCCAATTAAAAGTGTATATAGTGTTCCAATTACATTAATCAAAAACATAATTAGTTAATTCGTCCACTGCCACTAGAATTTCTTTAAAAAGTTAAATCTGCCCCTAGTGTCAGCTTCTTTATCTTCTTTCCACATAACACCTCTATCAGGGTCTAACCACTGTTCCAGTTGCTGTTCAATGATTTCATCTCTACCAAACTGCTCGTCCCTATCCATTTGTTCAATCCAATATTTGACTGCCATTGTAACTGCGTCAAGTCTATCATCATGAGCAAGGCTACCCCTATCTCTACTTAAACGTGTCATTTGGTAGAACAATGAATACTGTTGGTTCATCTCATACACTGAAAAGTCATCATGGATAACTTGAGTGTTCACTATGAGTTTGTGTCTCATCATTACTGGTTCAAGAGTGTCAATAATACGTGCTTCCTTTTGTGCATAGTTTTTAACCTCACTGATAGTACAAGGGTGTGTACGAATAACCACTGGTGTAAACAATTTGGTAAACATACCATCACCAAAGTTACCCTCAATGACTATCTCATTGACACCGTGATATTTTGCTTTGTTAGCTAACTGCTGTAAGACACTATCAGCGTACCCATCACGATACCCACCAACTTCCATGAGGAACAAGTAACCATTGAGATACTTAATGACTGCATAAGCGGTTTCGTCCTTACCTCTACCACTGGGATCAATCGCCATGACTGTCCCACTGTATGGTAAGGTGTCTGTACTGCGACTGTTAGGTTCGTGGTAATAGTCACCTTTAAGACCAACACAAGGCACATCAGCAAGCCTGTGCATTCGTTCATTAGACCAACTGTAGGTGATACTGGCTTCATTAGGGTCAAGGCTAGACACAATTAGGTCTGAAACCTTCAATGGGTATTTCTCAACATCACTTAAATTAGTATTAAGCATAAACTGTAAGGCGAACCCTGCTTTACCATAAGACAACCTACGTTTATATATTTCTTCCTCATTGAAACGTTTTGGGTCTGTTGGTTTTCCAGACCATAGTTCAGGGTCACTATCGTAACGGTCAGCAATTACTTTAGCTAAACGGTCACCATAGAAGTCCCTTTCGCTTTGTGTTTCAGGATACATAACTGTCCATATGCGTGCCTGATAGCCACGATTAAGTAACTCATTGTACAAACTCATTTCATTTTGAGGTGTACCCAAATAAATAATGAAGCCATCAGGTTTGATAATAGCGTCAAACTCTTTTACGGCTTCGCCTAGTTTATCCCTTTGAACTTGTGTACCACTGTTGTTAGGAATTTCAACGTCATCTGCCAATAGAATATCTGCACGACTACCAGTGATTTGTCCTGTGATACCCACTGATTTAACTGATGGGGAAATGTCAGGAACTGCTTCGCCAACATCAAATTGGTTCTGTGTGTCACGTTGTCCTCGTCTTGGTAGCAGGTGTTCAAGGAAGTCAAGAGTACGAATGATACTCCTAATGAATACTGCATTGGCGTCTGCACGGTCTTTACTAGCAGAAACAATTTCAATCTTTAACTGTGGGTCACGCCACAAAGACCACACACAAAAAGCACAACTGATAAATGACTTAGCTACCCCACGAAACCCTTCAATGATAAATCGGTCATTCGGTAAGTTCTGTAGGGTGTGTGCAATGTCATACTGTAGTTCAGTAGGTTCAGGTAGACCAATGGCTTCCCATACCATAAATAGAAAGACACGAAAGTCTTCCTTAGCTTTTTGAACCTGTTCTTTTGTCCACTGCGTACTTGCCATTAGTCTATATCCTCATCATCAAAAATAGGAATTTCTTTAGGTGTAGCGTTGACTGCTTGAGTGACAATAGTTGTAAGGTTAGAAGTCGTTTCAAGTCTATGGTCTTTCATAAACCGTCTGACTTTCTCAAGGAATGCAGGATTTTTTCTAAGTTCAGGGTCTTCTAGTCCCTCTTTAAGTGCCATTACCTCGAGTTCTGCTATTGTGTCTATTTCAGCCCGTCTATCAAAAACTTTAGGTTTATTATCTTTCATATCTTCCTTTCTATGCCTGTAGAACGCCATATGAGCGCCTGCACTACTATTCAGGTATTAAATCCTTAGAAGTATCACAAACGCTCTCTACGGCTCTTCTAGCGCGCTTATTTTAGATGTAATAGTTAGAACCACTTTGTAACTGTGGCTTCAATTCGTTTATCTTTGTCATTTTTCTTTGTCCATAGTTCAGCCTTTAGGTCTACATCAAATTCTCGTGTCTGATAACTCGCACGTACACCTACGGTAATATCCTGTGTACCTCTTGTCAGATCATTCTCAATGTAGACACCTTTTTTAAACTTTGGCTGTTCAGGTACGGTCAATTTGAGTTCTACTTGTCGTTCTTCAGTAACTACCAGTTTTCCATTGTCTAACTTGTGTGTTTCTTTAACGGTATCAGTGGGTACTTCGTGCTTAGTCCCATTGATAGACACAACGATAGGCTTAGGTTCAGACACAACTTCTACATCTGCGTCTACTGGTGAAGTCTTTGGAACATACTGGTAAGTAGTCTTGGTGGTTGTCTTGTTGTCTACTTTAACTTGGTCTTTCTTGATTTCCTGTTGTATTTGTTTGGGTGGCTCTTGTGGAGCATTTGAAAGATAACCCCACAAGATAGACCCTATTAGTGAAATAAGAAGAATACCAATAATTAAGTAGACAATCTTTTTAAAGTCCCCACTCATGAGCGTACTCCATGGCTCTTGCACGAATACTATCACCTAGACCATACAAGTCCCATCGCATATCAGGGTCATCACCATAGATACCATACCCGTCAATATCAGCGACTTCTGCATGGGTCATTACACGATAACTTGAAATAGGAACTCCTAGTTCAATACATAGTTTTGCCACAACTTTAGACATCATGTCTAACTGGGCGTCTGTTGGGGGAAACCCTTGATGTCTTACGTTACCATTAGTATCAATAGAAGACCCTAATGCACAATCAAGGGCTATACCAATACTGTTACTGTTTCTACGCCATGTGTGAGATTTGTAGTCTAATAGACTGTCCATGTCAGTCCAAAGATTACCTACGTCATCAATATTGATGTGATAAGCACCAAAGGCTTGGTCGTATCGTCCTGCTGTCCAGTGCAGGTAAATATTATTGATTTGATAAACGGCTTCTCTTGTATAATCACTTAGTTCGTAAAAATCAATTTGTCTCATTACTTGTTGTCATCTTTCCTTTCTACACTATCTTGAGATGGGTTCACACCAAATTTACGTAAGACTGCCAATAGACCGTCACGTACAAAACTTGCTTCTTTAACTCCCATCTCTTTTAGGTTTTCTACAATAGAAAAGCACTCAGCTACCACTACTGTTAAGTAGATGATAAAACTGAGTGCTTCATCGGCTAATATTCCATTGATTTTAAAATCAGGAAACAAATAGACTGCAATGGCAATAACCACTGCTGTTCCATATGCTTTTGATTTCTTTCCTATTTCTTCCCTGAATTTACGGCTTTCAAGGTAGCCATCTTGCCATGCTCTAAAGAATAGACCACGAAAGGTATTAACGAAACTACATTCTAAATTGTGTTCTCTATTGTATTTGTCAACAATGACAAACCATTTAGTAAGCACATCGGTAAATACAAGAATAGCAATTAAGAGTGTCATGCTGATTGCATTGTAGAGTGCTTTATACGGAATACTAATTTCCAATACTTACTCCTTTCTGTTTTCTTCTTGTACCTTTGTAAGATTAGCTACTGTGTCTTTGTATTCAGTCGCTAGTTTTTCTGTGTCAGACCCCATGAGTACTGCCCCCATGTAAGCGTTCTTAATTGTTTCAAGTTTATGTAGTAGTTCAGCTTCTTTGTCTATTGGTACGACTTCTTGAGTAACTGGTACTACTTCATAATAAGCTTCATGTTCTTTTATAGTTGCTTGGTTTTCGTTACACCACAAAGCAACTTCCGTGTACTTATCCATGTTGTCTTTGTATATCTTTGTTCCTATCATGCTTTCCACCCCTGTGCTCTCCATGTCACACCTACATAATAATCAGCTCGAGTTCCAATATTGGATGTATCTACAGAAAACTTTGTTTTATCATATTCATAAAAGTGTGGTAGCCTAATATTGCTAAAGTTACTTCTTAAAGAAAATGTAGTAGTAGGAACGCTTCTAAAAGCTTTAGGGTACGTTACAGTTGTATTGTGGTATGTTACAACACTTATACTTGGGGCTTTTTCTTTCATAACATCTACTGTCCCCCCCATTTCAAGCCAACCATCAGACCATTCACGCCACCATGTACTACCACTTGTACCAGTATTAGTTACACATCGTCGATTTTTAACTGCTACTTGTTGAACGTAATCTTGTGTTGCTATTACACCTGATTCTTTAGGTATATTTAATTGGTATACATTAACGCCTTTATCTGATTGACTAATCAAAGAACCTAATCTGTCCCTATCATTAGGTGCATTTTCTAAAAATAATTTATAACCTTGTGGATTAACTAGCTGAATACTACTGAAGTTACCTGTACTAATAGTTAAGTTGCCTGTTATCGTACCGCCTGTTTTCAATAATACGTCATCTAATGTAGCAACTGTCCCGCCTTGTTTAGGAAAGTTAAAATAGTATTTCCCTTTCTTTTCAATGGTATCATACAGAAATAATGAAGCGATAATATCTCTATTATCAGGTTTACCTTCCAATATCAACTTATTTCCTGTTGTATTCTCAAGGATTACTCCGCTAAAGTCACCACTTTTTATGATAGGGTTGCTTGTAAAAGTACCACCATTTATGGGCATTTTAGTATCTAACTCAGACTTAGTTTTTTCTAATTCATATGAGGTAGAAGTAGTAAAGCCCTCTAATTCATTTTGGAGTACCTTAACAGTATCTTTATCAGCCTTTGTTTCAAGGATAGTTGCTACACCTTCTCCCCACGAATTGAACTCCTCTTGACTAGCTTTACTACCAATCAAAGCTTCCATATCATTCAACACATTGGAGAAATAAGTAGTGTCTACTTTATTACCTAGTTCTTTATTAATGTTAGCTAACAGACCACCATGGGCATTGACATCAGTATCATGTGAGTTGATAGCGGTAGTCAATGCGTTTCCCATTTCTTCTAATGCTTCATTAAAAGTTGTATTAGTAATGAAGTCACCACCACTGGCTTCCTTAGCTTGTTCTGCATAATACTTGGAAAGTGTCGCACTTGATTCACTTTCAGTAGCTTTTTGAGTTGCAATGTTAGCACTGTCTACTGCTGTGGTTGCACTGGACACTGCGGTAGTTGCATAATTGTTAGCACGGTTAGCTTGTGATTGAGCATTGGTCGCACTGGACTGTGCATTATAAGCACTGGATAAAGCACTCTTAGCACTATTCTCCGCACTCGTACTGTAACCCCTTGCACTATTCGCACTTGCCACTGCTGTGTTAGCATTTGATACTGCTGTATTAGCACTATCTATTGCCGTATTTGCACTGGCTACTGCTGTATCTTTATTAGCTTCAACTTCTTTTGCTGTAGACACAACTGTACTCCACTGGGTGTTTACTACTTCACTTTTTGAAAGTACAGTGCTGTGTAATGCTTTAGTTTTATTGTAGAGTTCACTAGTTTCGTCACGGTCAAGTTCAATATGTTCATGAATAGATTCAATGGTCTTTAAATGGTTAGCAATGGTTTGTCTGTCATCACTCGTTTGGTTAGCCATTTGACTTGCAAGAGTAGCACTACTGGTAGCACTTTGAGCCTGCTGTGTAGCTACTTCCGCTTTTTCTGTAGCGGTATTCGCTTTAGCTGTTGCAATGTTAGCTTGATTAGTTGCTACATCGACTTTAGCTTGAGAAGCATTTAAATACGATTCCTGTGTCTTAGAAAGCCACCCTAGATTAACTGCATGGCTACTTTCAGTAGGGTCAGCAACATTCTTAATCTGTTTTCGTCTAGCGTCCCACTTCATATCTAATTTGTCTTCACGAATACCGCTATCTAGTAATTCATCTTGACTTTCTTCGTTAATGTGTAGAATTTGAGTATTAAAAAGGTTCATATCCTTAGCCCTTAAAATACTACTGTCGTACCATTCTACAGTTCTATCAGTAGGGGTAGCACGATAGATTAATAGTAACGCCCCTTGAGGTGGATTGTTAACTAATGTTAGGGTATGACCTTTTACTGTGTAATCAGTACCCCATTGAAGAACTTGAGTGTTATTAATAGTAGCCTTAACGTATCTACTATTGATGTAGTCAAAGGCAAAATTATAGTTCTTCTGACTATTTGAGCAAGTCAAGTATACTTTCGTTCTGTACGTTCTGTTGTCTGCCATCTCGTTCCTTTCTTTGTTCTATCTTCTTCTTATTTCTATCTTCACGCTTCTTATGAATTTCTTTCCTACGTTCCCTTTCAAGTTCAGCTTGGTCGGCTGTGATAGACAAAATACCCTTAACTGGTAAGTATCTATCAATAGGGAATAAACGCATTAGTGGATCATAGTCAGCTTCCTTGTTTGACATTAGGTTAGCCATAGCTTCAGGTACACTTGTGATACCATTGAAGGCTCTGTACGCACTCTGAACGGCAGGAAACTGGGTAATAATGTTGTAATATGGGTTATCACTTTCAGGCATACGGTCTACAGTAGTACGATTTGATGTACCACCTGCGAACATCTCATAGCCATCGTTGGCGAAAGATAGACCACTTAAGACACTACTTCTCATAAGACCAGTAGCTATTAGTCTTTCAGGTGTGAGTGTCTTATCAAGGTAAGCCTGTCGTTTTTCTTCATTGTCCCCAAAATACTTATAAGAATTGAAGAAGACCGATGTAGCCCACACTGCACCATTACTCAATGCTGTACTCATAAGTAACGTAAAGTTTTCCCGTTCGTTATTGTTTAAGACACGCCCTAAGTGATTGTTGAGGGCTACTTGTGAGAAGTTCTTGAACTGCCACATGATACCTTGTACAAGACCTGCCCACCCTGTTTTCTTTCTTGCATTGTTCCAAAGTGACGGCTGTAGGATAGCACGTTGACTACTTAGGTCTAAGAATGTTTCTAACTTCATGTAGCTAGTCATATCCTCGTCTTGCCACTTAGTCATTGCTTTAGATAGGGCGTCTTTTTCATCACCTAGATTCAATAAGCGTTCCTGAAGTATCTTCTTGAAAGCTGATGGGTCTGTAATTCCTGCTTCAGCTAAGTGTCTATCACTGAAAAGCTTCTTACGTAAGAAGCTATTGTATTCCCCTCTAGCCCACATCATCATTTCAGGAAGAATATCTGCTTTAATTCCTGATACACTCAAATGTGTCATCTTAGTAATTTGGTTAATTGTGGAAGTAAACTTCGCTCCAAAGTCAACAACACTTTCAATTCCCCCTAAGGCTTTCATCATGACACCTTGTTGTTCTGCTTGTGTACCAAATGCATTCCGTTTAAGTTGTGGATTAAACCAAATGTATTCGGCTAATTGGTGTCCTAAGTGATAGTCTTTAAAGTGGCGTAACTGTTCAGCACTGAAGTCTTTAGAGTATTTCAACTTATGGATTAAGTCATGCAATGCAGGTACATAGTGAGTTAAGGCTCGTGAACCTACTACACTTAGTCCACCTACCATTTCTGCCACCTGATTGACACCAAAGTTAAGACCATTTTGTCTATAAGATTCCGTTAATAAAATCTTCTTGAACATGTCAGGGACATCTTGTGGTCTAACTGCTTCAGGGAATATCAAGACACCACCGCTTACATTGTGGAATACATCTTTGAGTTCCTCTAGTTCCCGTGTCATTTGTGTAGAGGAAATTGTACGGTTCTGTACGGCTTCTGCTAGTTCACCCTCTACACGTTCATAAATCTTTCTTAGGTCTGTCACTGGGTTAGAAATACCTATACGATTTAACGCCATTGCACCACTGGAACGATGAGCAACATACGCCATGATAGACCCTAAGTCTTGATTACGTAAACTGTCGTTAAACGTGAAGACTTGCCCATTAGGTAACTTAAATAACTTGTTGGTGTCCATAGGAATACGTGACTGGTAGTAACCCATCTTGTCTGATCCTATATGAATATCACTCATTAAGTCATCTTGTCTTCTTGTTACTTGTTCCGCCCAATGACCCGCTACAACATTCTGAAAGGCTTCATCATCATTGACTAATAGGTCATTCTTAATGAAGTTCTTCATATCATCAAGAGTGTTGAAAGAGTATGGGTGTCCCTCTACGACTTGACCTATCTTAAATTCAAGACCACGACTACGCATAATCGCTTGTGCTTCCACATCAGACAAATCAAGATTCATTAGGTACTCTTGACGATATGCAGGTGTAATATCTTCCCATTGGATTGATTCTTTGGCAACCGTACGCATAAAACTAGAAAATTCTTCGTCATTGTTGAATACTGTACGTAAGACACCTTGCTTGTCATAGTCTATCCTTCGCCATAACTCGCCTGCCCCTTGGAAGTCTTTAGGAAGCGTCCCATTTAACTTATGAAGTCTTAGGTCTAAATCACGAAAGGCTTTAACCGCTTTGACTGCTTGATTAATGCTTGGACTATCAGACACATAGTTTTCTACGTTATATGGGTTGTACAAACTGTCATAAACTCTACTTACTTCCTCATTGAATTTTCTACGAACATTATTAGTAACATTAATATTTCCAGTATCAATACACCATTTTTTGAATGCATTCATAAGGTCAACTTGGTGTTTCGAATACTTGTTCATTAGGTTTTGCTTAATCATAGACACTGGTGGAACAGTTTGGTTGTTATTAGCCCGTAACCGTGGGTCAATCCCCATTGTTCTTGCTATTTTGTTCATTGTCTTCGATGGTGAATTAATAAAGACACCATATCGATTTCCAATCCAACTACTTGTTTCTAATTTACGTCCTGATACTTTTGCAATACGATTCCCTGACAACTGCTGTTCGTCATCTATCGTTTCCTGCTTGCGGATATTACCTTTGTTATTTTCAGCTCTACCCTGTTTCTCATTACGGAACACATCAGGAAATTCCTCGTCTTTTGCCATTGCTTTCGCAATATCTTCAGGGTCAGCGAAAATAGGGTCATCATTTAATGCTTTAGTAACAAGACTATTAGGGGAATGATGAACACCATTAAGGAACACACTGCCATCATTAAGGTGTATTTCAAGGTCATTAAAAGTACCGCCTGATTTGATGTGTCTAGCAACGTCTAAAAATTGAGCGCCTGTCAGCTTACCACCAACGATTCCCTCAAAGTATTCCTGAATTGCGTCTGTCTTAGCATGCTTATTGTAAGCTACTGCGTGTTTCGCCATGTCCTCAATGGTGTTAAGACCATAAGCGTCCATTAGTTTGACTAACTTAGTTGGTCTTAAATACGTACCATCAGGTTCAGTATGCAGGTACTTCAATAGAGTATCACCAGTGATTTCACCTTTAATCTTTAGACCATAGCGGTCATTCAAGGTGTCTACAAGACCCTTACGGACTGGTTCGGTCTTCTTTGACGCTACTGCTATAACTTCTCCTAAGAGGTCATCATCAAGAGGTTTAAGCCCTGATAAAGGTTTAACCACTGGGGCTTCCTTAGTAGATGGTGGTATGTCCTTAACTTCAGTTACTGGTGGTTTCTTTGGTTTTACACCAGTTAGATTCTCAATAGCTTTGTTAGCGGTATTGTTTACTTCGTCCTCAAATTCAAGTTCGTACTTACCTTTGGGTGTCGGTTGATTACCTCGTGTACGCATTCTACGTTGAATAAAAGAAAGACCTGCCCCTGCACCAGTACCTAATAGGAAAGACAAAGCATAGTTTTGGTTATTCCAGTATCCTGTCTTATTAGCAATATATTGGTCACCCACATTAATTAGACCATTAGTCAATCCAATTTCAGCTAATTGTGCTAACTGTGAGCCTGCTAATTTACTTGCTAATGCTCCCCCTGCTTTACCTGCAAGTTTAACTGCCAATGCTTCTTGACCTATTAAAGGTACAAAGTTAAGGGGGTCTAATAATGTACCTGCTACTGTACCAGTTATACCCATTACAGTAGTACCACGTCTTTCAATACGTTCTTCCCTATCAAGGTCTTCGCCTTTCATTTTTGCAAGTGCCAGTAATTGGTTTCTGTCCCATGCTTCTGATTTGATGTTCTCAAAGGTTTCATAGCGTCTACCAGTTTTTGACTGATAGTCTGATTCAGAAAGACCGAGATTAGCTAGTGCTTGCTTTAAAGTATAGTCATCAAGATTTGATAGGTCTTCTCTTGGTGTCCCCATAACAGTATTATTATCAGCTACTAAGGCACGTCTAACAACACTAACTGTACCATTGTTATACCATGAGTCTAAAAAGCTATCCGCAAAAGAAGATAGTCCGCCACCTAGTTCTGTAACGTTTCCCTTACTGATATTCTGCCAATCACTGTTTCTGTCTAAATACCCATCTTCGCCATATGGTGACACTGGGGCATTCTGCATTACATACAATGGGTTTACACCACCATAATAGTTAGTGTTCTTCCATTCTTCACTTGACGCACCATACATACCCGCTATGTAGTCCTCAAGAGGAGCTGTAAAGTACCCATTATCATGGAGAATAGTAGCGTATTCTTCAATAGACTGTGCGTCATAAATTGCAGGATAGTGATTGAAGAAGTCATTAACAATAGCGTCTGTATATTCTTCAGGTGTACCAAAGACACGATAATAATTAGTACCACCATCAGTTTGTCTATTTTCTTCCCCATTAGGTTCTGTTTGGGTTAAACCACCAAAGTTATTATTCTCTCTAGCTAACCTAGAAGTACCATAGGTAGATTCAAGATTCATTTGGGCTACTGCATAATTCGCAAATCTTTCAGTCTTACCGTATTTTGATTGAAGTAACCTACCTACTTCTGCAATAAAGCCATTTTGTTCTATTGCTTCCACTCTCCTTTCTAGCCACCTAAGTAACCCATAGGGTTCTCAACAATGTATCGTTCACTGTCACTCAAATTACGTGGGCTTTCTTCTTCTGAAGTGTCACTGGTACTATTTTGTGCATACCATGTGACATCATTTAAAATTTTACTCAAAGGAATACGCTTCATAGTCCCATATTCGTCAACACTTAGATACACTTGTGAGCCATCAGAATACCATTTACTTGGATAGGCATATTTACCAGTATGATATGAAATAGCTTTCTCAAGGGCAACATTAGTGTTACCATTTGTATCATTTACAATTTGTTTGTAATCAGTAGCAGGTATAAAGATACCATGCACGGCTACATATTGTTGCTTCACGGCTTCCATCGCCTGTGCACGGGCTTGTTCATTGCTACTTCCACTAGCCCTGAATATTAAAGACAACTGGTCTACCTTTTCCACCATGTCAATCGGCATGCTATCTCTATTGAAACTATAAGGTGTACCTGCGTCATAATATGCGTCATACACTGTGAAGTCAGGAACGCTTGTGTAACGTAACTCATTAGAAAGTGCTGTACGTTCTTCAGTATTAGCTAGTCGTTTTCGTGTTTCTGCATACCTCAACATTCCTTCGTCAGCACCAAATACATCTGAAAGAGTCTTCAATGCACTAATTTCAGAAGCAAATTCTTTACCTACGGCTTGCTCGATGTAACTCCCGTTAGACCCTGCAAGTTTAAGTGCTTGGTCTGTAGCAGGGGTTCGTTCCCCTCTCACTAAGTCAATAGATAAGTGTTGCTTAAAGTAAGCCTGCATACCTTTAGAGAACAGTGGGTGTCTTGCGATTTTAGCAATGTTAGCGTCATCACCCGCACTAACCAGTTGGTCTATACGTGCCTGCATGGCTTGTGCAAGGTCATCTACTGTAAGACCCATTGCTTCAAGGTCTTTTTCAGTTTGAGGTATACCTGTTACTTCTTCCCTTAAGTATCTATCAAGAATTAAGTTAGCCGTATTCAAACGTTGCTCTTGGTTGCCCATGAGTTTAGTTTCTTTAGCCTTACGTTTTCGTTCAGCTTCCTCTTTACTTTCAAGGTACTTAACCCGTGGATCAATCATATGAGCAACACGTCTTGCCTTCTCTTTGTCTTCAGGGTTATCTGAATTAATCAACTTTTCATACCATTGTTTAAGACCTACAGAAGTTGTTTGACCTTCTACTTCCTTTTGGTCTGACAATGCTTGCTGATTTTGCATACGTTGAGACTGTGCGGTAGTCATATCAGCGTATGCTTTAGGGTTCAATGTTTCCTTAATTGGTCTTCCTCGATAGTCTGTAAACTCACCTAAGAAGTCAACAATGCGTTGGTCGCCAGTATGTTCAATAGCTTTCTCCATGATAGCCTTAACTAACTTAAATTCAGTCTCAGGGTTCTTACCTTGAGTAATGTTTACTTCTTTCATAAGTTCCATTAGCATAGGCTGTAGTTCTTCATTTGTGATGTCTTTACGATATTGAAGACCACGGAATAAATCATCAGCTTTAGACAAAAGGCTAGTATATCTATCCTGCTGATACTGTGCTTCTTTATTGTCAAGATAACTTTGGGCTACATTTACAACATCTTGAGGTTGATTCTTCAAGTAGCCATTATAGAACGCATACTGGTTATTAATGGTACTTGGGTTTTCCTGTTGCCATTCCTCAAACTTTCCTTGCATGTAGTCATGGTATCTTTGGTTTTCTTCTTCTAATGTTCCTGCCAGTGGTTGATTCTGTGACCATATTTGATACTCTTGATTCCATCTTGTGTTCAAGTGTTCCCCTCGTAACTGGTCTAAGACACCAATGGCATACCTATTGTCAATCAATTTGTACTCACCAGTATTCGCTAAAATTTCAGCATTGGTGAGCCTTCGTTTTTGTTCATCGGATAACTTGTGAAAGAATTGAGGGGCAACGGCTTGTGCCACCTCATAGTCCCTCTTTTCTTTCTCTAAGTCATTGTTGCCTAGTGAAACACCTAGTGCTTCCAGTGCTTGACCTATTTTTGCCCCACTGTCGTTTCTTTCAGCGGTCACGTTCCAGTTCTGCTGAACACCTAGTAAGCGTTTCTCATAGACAACTTTTTGGTTAGGCATATACTGTTGTGCTGTGCCTACTGCTTGTGCTACTTTACTTGGCATACTTTATTATCTCCTTACTACTCTTACTGGTGGATATGGGTCATCACCAATGGTAACACCACTACGCTTCACTACTCGAATTGGTGCATAATCACCCATAGGTTCACCATAAGACACAACTGAATTAGAATACTTATTAGTACCAAAATGAGACTGCCTATAGGCTTCTACACTCTTATGTTGCATGTACGCATTGAAACCTGTATTAGCAAGCCTAAAGAATAACTCACCTTTACTTGGAAGTCTGGGTGGGTGTAGACCTGCGGTGTAACTTTTGGTATATTCCAACTGCTGTTCCTTATTGAGGTCAACCTCATTACTCTTGCGTCTGTAGTTGTCTTTCTCGGCTAATGCACTTCTAAGGGCTTCTGCATGAGTGGCTCTACTAAGTAACCGCCCTGTGTTACTATCCCCCATTTCTTCAGACACTGCATTGTCTACACTTCCTGTAAGACCACTTGCATTGATGTTGAGTTTCTCAAGGTTGCTTAATGCACTTTCAAAGGCGTCCCTACGTTCTTCTTCATAGTTTTGGAATGCAAAGTTCATTGTACGAATAGCATTGGTAGCCTGTTCAGCCATTTGTCTACCTACTGCTTTTGCTTCCTCACGTTCTGCTTTCCACGAATTATAAGACCCTAATAAGGATAACCCTAGCGATAACCAACTCATCTATTCACTTCCTTTCTTAAACTTGTCTTGAGCGGTATGTGACATTACCACGCCATGTATACCCTACAAAACTACTCGGTAACGGGCTGTCATTACTAATAGATATTCTTGTATCAGTATTTTTACCATGAAGTGGTACTCGGAAAGCCCCTGTAATAATAGGGTGTACTCCTAATTTATTTTGGGCGTGTCCTAAAATACGACTTGTAAACTTGTAGTTACGTTTAGGCTTACCTGTAGTCGATACATTTACAGTAAACTCCCCACTGTCAGCATATTGTAATTCCATATCTTGTAATACAAGCCTGTAATTTTGTAAATACTCTGTGCCAGTTTGTTCTACTCTTTTTAGATACAATGTTGATAACTCTATGTTCATCGTATAGGCAACGCCAACGATAGCTTTTTTACCTGTCAAGTTTTCTGTATTGGTACACTCTATAACACCATCTTCGTTACTTTCAAAGACACGTCCATCAGTCAAGACCATATAATACTTCTTGTCTTTGGTGTCTTTAAAATGATATTTAGCGTCCCATCTGTAAGTAGATAAGTAATCATTGTAAGTACCCGCTAGTGTTACTTCTGTCTTTCTATCAATTAGACATCGATATGGTTCAGAAGAAAAGTCTTTTGTATTGAAGTTGATTAAGAGTTTTTCAAGGAATACCTTACCATTACGTTTAATAACAAGATATAAGGTACTTCCTATAAAATCTGCACCAATGACTTCCCCACTAAAGACCCATTTAGACCAACTAGCTTGAAGCTTTTGTTCCTGTACGTACAAATACTTGTACACATAGATAGTGTTAGTAGCTCCTGTGGATAGTGCCATTAGTAAGTTCTCATTTTCACACGCAATAAGACTATACACATTATTAGGGATATAGTTAGGAATATGTGAGGTAATGTTGTTACTGTCCTTACCATTGTTACCATCATATACTGCATAGTATTCTCGTACTGTCGTATGATTAGAACGCTTTGATGTGTAGTAAAGGTTTCGTCCAACACCAATAGGTTTAATATTAGGGTCACTTTGGAACTCTGTTACTTGCTTTAATTGAGCGTTCTTTGGTGACAATGCACTATCAGCTGTTAGAATAAACTGTGTGTTTCTTGAAAATAAATATAGGTCTTGGTTAAAAGGTACTGCACTGTATAACTCTGTGATTTGATTATGAGATACATTCATGTCTATTGGGTCTGTATCAACAATGGTTGTTGCACTGTCTACCCAGTAGTTCCAATAGTCACCACTCTTAGACAAAATAACTGATTCTCCTGACACAACACCTAATCTATTACGATAGCTAAAGATATCGCTAATAGTACGCCCTACGAATGATGGTGTGGGGTTGCTATCTTCATCGCCTGATTCACGTTGTGACCATTGAATGGTTTGAAACTTAAAGCTACCATCAGCTTGTCTTACAAGTTTATGTGGCATGGTACTAGCATTGAACGCCACTGTTATATTAGGTGCAGGACATTCTTCCCAAAGTAAGGTACTTGCGTTGTACTTTAAGTAATAATCATCATCACTACTTGATTCCCCATAGACTTTTACTATGTAACCATTGATATGATTCCGTGGCAAGTCAGAAAACTTTTGTACGTTTTGCTTAAAGGCACTAATGGCTTGACTATTAAAGCCGTCACGAACACGAATGTTTTTACCATTCATTTTCCTAACAACAAACCAACTCTCACCACCATAGTATGTGACCTCATATCCTTTAGCTCTAATTTGGTCTACCAGTTTTTGGGCAATGTTATTTGTACCAATTTCTGTAGTGTGTTCAGGTTTATCACCATTAGGTGTCGTAAAGGTTGCTACAAGTGTGTCCGCAATGATGACCTCATACTTACGCCCATACTGCCCACTTTTGACATATACTGTAGCCCCATCATTGATACCAGTAGGACTTTTCCTTCCTGTGTCCATTTGTGTCTTAATTGCCTTATTTACAATAAACGTGTGGTCGGCTATGGTAATAACTCTAATGTCATTCAATGGGTTATTTGTTTTGAGATAGTTAGCACTCTCAACAGTTACCTTTTTGGCTACACCTGCTACGTCCCATACTTTAACTGTTGTTCCGTCAAAGGCTAGAATGTATTTCTCCCTGTCGTCACGGTCAATTACATGTATTTTTGGTCTTTTAGATGTGTCTAAAGATAGTTCCGCTACATGTACTGTAGGCGGTCTTTTCTGAAGACCATCAGCTTCTGTCGAGAACCCATTGACTTGTTCTTGTAGCTGTTCCATATGACGTAAGATAGCAGGCTGTTGCGATACCCCTGAAATTATATTCTTAACTACTTGTGCTACTCTCATGTCATCAACTCCGTTTCATCATGGAAGACACATCAGTATTATTAGCCATACTTGGCTGTTCAATTTCAAGTTCATAATTAAAGACACCCATACGTGCATTTTGTTCTTCCATATGTAACTGTTGTGTCATTGCTTCGTCACCTAAATAACGACTAGCGAACACCCTTGCACTTCTTGCTGTAATGTAATCACGGAATGCTTCAGGGAGTTCTTCAAACTCTACTAAGACAACTGCACTAACTTCAATAGCATTGGTAAATTTGTCTGTATTGTTTGTGATGTCATAAACGATACCCCCACGGTTTCGCAAGATACTACCATCGGTTGTTTTAACTCTTAGCAATGTGCTATCCCATGCGATTTCATGAGTAAACGTATCAGGACTTAATAAGTAGCTTTCAATGGTATTAAATGTGTATCCATCAAGCTGTACTTGGCGATTTACACTTGTTAAAATTCTATAAGCATTTTCAACATCTACATTCCCACTGTCTTCAATGGTATCAACAGGGGCTTCACCAATAGCTGATAGTATCTCATTGATAGCGTCCAGTGGTGTCAGTGGTGTTAGTATCATTCGCTACTCCTTTCTGATAAAAAAAAATAGGGACTACCTAAGTAGCCCCTGTGAGAATTAACTAAGCACTTGCTTTGATGGTACAAATACCACTAGCTTCAGGGCGTAAGCCACCGTGACCCATTGCGTATTTTGCAATGATTTGGTCTGCTTGGTATTCAGGTCGGCGTGCCTGTTCCAATGCAAGGTCTTTAAGTTTAACTGTACCTAATGCTGTACGATGACAAGCAAGATATGCTACCTCATTCTTTAAAGCTGTAGGGAAGTCATGACCTTGAGGGGAAGTACCTACCATACCTGTTTTGTCTGCCCCACCAATAGTTAAGTGAGGAACTTCAACAATAGTAAAGCCACAAAGTTTAGTAAGTTCACCATCAACGATAGTTGCTACTGCACCATAGTCACGGTCAATAGCTGTCTTGTTAGCAATAATAGAAGCCACTGCTTCAGGTTTCATGTAGACAAAACGGTCAGTCGTTGGTACATAGTTGTTAGACAACTTAGCTTTCATTTCAAGTAAAGACTGAACGATTGCCCCACCATATTCTTCGTTGATGTCAACTTTGGCAACAGTCTTAGCAATTTTAATTGGTTTACCTGCGCCAGTGAAGTTCTCGTTTGTTTCCTGAGTTAACTTAGCAAGTTCTGCAAGCATAGCCCCATCAGCACTTAATGCTAATGCTTCACCTAATTGTGTTGCGTATTCAGAACGTACATCAAAATGGTTCATTGCTTCGAATAAATCAGAAATAAGTACATCAGCTGTTAACAAACCGTCAATGTTGATAACACGTTCGTTGTGTTCCATTGCTTCACGTTGGTCGTCCAAAGAGTTACCAACTTTTAAGTATTTAGCTTTTGTACGCCCCATAACTGGGAAAGAAGCGGACTTACCGCTAGAGATAGTTTTAACCATGTGGTTGTTAACTACTTTAGATGTACGAGTAAATGCTGTTAAGACTTCACCACTGAAGACCTTGAGTAGCATTTCTAACTCATTACCTACATTTTTAACTTGACCTTGTTTTGTAATACCTTGAATTTCTGCCATGTTCTTTTAAATCTCCTTTGATTATAAATTAGAAAAATCAGTCATTTTGACTTTTGCTTCAACTTCAGCACGATACACTTTGTCATTTTTGTAACGTGGGTCACTAATGGCGTTAACCATTTCATGCTGTGTCTTAAACCCTTGCGTGTTACCTTGAGGTACTACACCATTACCCATGATGGTCGGTTTAGTAGACCCATAAGCATTTCCCATTTGTGCTTTGATACCGTTGATATGAGCCTTGATAATTGCTAGATTTCCTGTCTGTAAGACACTATTGAAGACATCGGTTGCTTCCTTACCTTGCGCCTTTACGAACTCCTGAAGATTTGCAAAGTCCTGTTCAGTGCCTGCATAAGACACAACTGCATTTGCAAATTTCTCTGCTCGTAACTCAAGGTTGTCAAGGTAAGCACTAATGGCTGTCCGTGGATAACCCGCCTTTTCAAGTTTCTTTAGGGTGTCTTCTGATAAATCCCCGTTTTCGGTGAACTCTTTGTCTAACTCCTCAAAACTAATTCCTTTCGTGTTTAGTTCCTCTTTAAGTTGACTTTCAAGTTCTACCTGTTTATCCATTTCAACTTGCACTGGGTCAGCTTCAGGTGTTTCCTGCTCTTGTTCCTCAGTGTTCTGCTGTTGTTGCTGTTGTTCGGTTTCTTGTACCTGCTGTTGGTCTTCCACTTTTGGGGTCGCTTCGGTGTCAGCTGTGACCTCAATAGTTTCAGCGGTAGAAGATGTATTAATTTCAATTTCTGCCATCTATTAAATCTCCTCTCCTGTCATTGGTGGCTGTTCTTCCTGCATACCCTGCTGTACTGCTTGCATTCCTAACTGTTGTTGCATTGCTTGTTCTTGTTCCATCATGAGTTCTTCTTGTGTCTTAACTAGACCAGTAGTTTCAATACCTAGGCTTGTAGCAATACTTGTCACAAGATTACCTGTGTTAACAAATTGCATAGCGTCAGGTATCTGTGCCAATGTACCCATAAGTGTCATGTATTTGTTGTAATCATGACCTCGTCCTAAGGCTTCCATACCAGTAGTAATAGTAGGATCAACAACACCATCAGGTAATTGTGCAATTTCCCCTTGGCT
This sequence comes from Veillonella intestinalis, assembly GCF_943192895.1. Taxonomy (NCBI): domain Bacteria; kingdom Bacillati; phylum Bacillota; class Negativicutes; order Veillonellales; family Veillonellaceae; genus Veillonella; species Veillonella intestinalis. The sequence goes on from NZ_CALPCB010000007.1 coordinate 98,600, forward strand.
CATTAATACGGTCATTACACGTTTAATCAGTGGTAACTGTAGTTCTTGCGATAAGATACTGTAGATACCACCTAGTGTGTCTTCAAGTTCAGTCGCAACTGTTCTGATTTCTTCAGCCGTAACTCGTTCTGCATTTCGCTGTACAACACTGGATAATAGAAAAGAAAAAGATAGCCGTTGTTCCAGTCGGTCTTGCAACTGTACGGCTATCTGTAAATCAGGGAATTTATTTAGTTGTAATGCTTGGACATCATCGGCGCGTCCTGAAACAAAGTCACCACTCTTAGCGTCTTGTAACTTTTTAGGTCTTGTAAGACCATTAGGGTTTACCATGAATATTACTTTTGACGCTACCATTGATACAAAGTTCAATGATTTAGACAAGTTTTCTAAACTCTGTAAGTCACCATAGTATTCTTCTACGAAAGACCTACCATAACTCTCACCGTCTTGCTTTGTCATTCGCAATGGAATATAAGGTGATTTGTCTAGTGGATAGTTCTGTTCACTTCCTGCTACGATTTGTTCGTTGATTTCCTGAAAAGAAACCCATTGGTCGCCATCACGTTGTATCTTCGTGTAGACCTCAATGTTATCTTCAGGTTTGTTTTCAGCGACTAATCCTTGCACTTCTTCAGGGAGTGCCATTTTAGCCACCTTGTCAACTGTAACCATCTGCAATACGTTTCCCATAGGGTCACGTCTGATTACATATTGTCTCATTGTGTACATTCTTGCTCCACCTTCGGCAGGCGGTAAGAATAACAAACAGTTTCCTGATACCAGTAACTGAAGAAGACACTCATTAATAGTGATACGGATTTGGTTGTCTTCAATGAAACGGTTTACCCGTTCCTCAATCCTCATGAGTGCTTGGTCTATTTCTGCAAGTTTTTCCTCATCAACACCTAATGCTTGTAATTCAGTTGGTGAAATACCTAGTCTGAAAAATCGTTCATTCGGTGGGAATAATGCAAGGTTTAACTTACTGGATAAATTATTGATACCTCTAGCACCCACTGATTGATACGGCTGTTCATACTTTGTCTGTTCGTTATCGTTTTCTTTTGGGAACAATGCAGGAATTGTTAGTTTTGCATTGCTCTCTGCCCGCTGTGTGTATGGGTCACGACTGGTCTTTAGCTTAGTGTACGTCTGTTTAGCGTCTGGAATAAGCTGTAAAGTTTCTGCCATAGGCTACCACCTACATGTTCAGCGGGTTTCCGCCACTACCACCAGTTGCATTCGTACGGTCAATCATTAGTGACTTACGACTGGTCTTCTTCTTTTTCTTTGTAGTACCTAGTTCAGGTGCTTCAGGGGCAACTGCTTCAGTCTGTGGGACTAACTGTGTTGCCGTCACGGTAGGCTGTGGAATTTGTACTGGATTACTTTCAGCTTTCTGACTACCGCCTAATCCTAAAATACCACCTACTACCCGTGTGATAGGTTTAAAGATTTTTCGTATACCTCGTCCTATTCCGCCCATTAATAACTCCTTTCGTCAATACATGTGTGTAAATAATTAATAATTTCATCTCGTATCATAATGCACGCAAGTTTACCTTCAGCATTGAGGTCTTCACGTTTCAATATGTACTCATTGTTAAATGCTTTTAAGAGGTGTTCAGGTAGTTCTTCTGCTACTCGTGGATACTCACTCATCGTCTTCACCTCTCATTACTTTCAAAAAGCTACTTGATTTATGATGATAGCCCCCACTTTTCATGTATCCATTCTCTATTAACTTTTGGTTAGCAGAAATTATGTTACCACCAACAATAAGTTTTGCTCCCCATGCATTAGCAATACGTTCAAGTTCCCGCATGGCTTCTCGTTGTATACCTGCATATTCAGGATTAAGACACAAAACAGTTTCTTCTGATACACAAATTGCGTCAGACCACCATTGTTGCCCTATCTGAAACATTAAGACACCCACAAGGCTATCCTTACTGTCATACCATGTGCGGATAATACCAACCTCTTGTGCTTCTGCTAAAGTTTCCATAATAGCTTTCTTTGAGATTAAATGATTGACAATATTATGGGGTTTAGCAAGTCGTATAATTAAGTCTGCCACCTGTTCATATTCAACTTCAGGGTGGCGAAACTTGTGGTCTTTGATTACGGTGTCCACAATTTCACCTCTTTCGTTTTCTTGTTGTAATAGCCCTTACGTAAAATAAAGGCTAGTCGTGCATTCATCAATGCGTCTTCTTCGGTACTCCCATTTTTAATATAGGTTTCTACCACACTATCCCATGTGGCGGACTTATCAAGAATACGCTTAGCACGCACATCACCAATATGAGGGCAACCTTTGTAACCATCTGTAGCGTCCCCTATTAACGTTTGATATAAGTGGTAATAATCTGCGTCTTCTTTAGACACATCAAAAAATTCATTACGCATAAAGTCATATTGCTTACATGGAATACAACGAAAGTCCTTGTCACCACTAATGGCAATATCATCTTTACCCACTGTGATACCCACTACGTCATCGGCTTCAAGTCCCTCGTACATCAATGTAGTGTACTCTTGGGCTATCCACTCACGCATTGGTTTGTAACATAATGGTCTTCGCAATGTATTTCTGTTAGCTTTATACTCTTCTGTTACCATTGTCTTTCGGAAATTTGTAGGGTGGCTTAGACACATCACTATTTCATACTCCCCGTGATGATTGTAGTGTTCCAGTACAACATCTACCAGTTCTTCTACGTGTTCATCAAAGGCTCGTTTAACGTCATCAAAATAGCAATGTAAAGTAAACAACCCGTCTTCCCATTCGATTACCTGTTCGTTTCTATTGCAGGCAACATAAAGCAACATATCTGCGTCAAAGATTAGTTTAGTCAAAACTACAACTCCTCTCTGTACACGCTTTACAGTTCAGTAAGTCCCTGTCAAAAACCAATGGGAAAACTTTAGCAAGTTCTTCTTTGATACCTTTGGCAAGTTCTCTATGTTCCTTTTGAGTTCTATTACATAATCGTTTCGGTAGATACTCATACCATGCTCTAAGATTCCCTGTGATTACCAACTTGTACATCATTGCTTTTGGCGCAAGTAATGCTCTGTCTTCATTATTGATGTCTTCGCCAATATTACAGTTAACATAGTTGTGTACTTGTTCGTTAAGTAGTTCTTGTAGTTTCGGGTTGTCTACCTTTAAACTTTCTTGTAATACTGTTGCACGGCTAGACTGAACAGTCATAGAAAAGTGCCTGTGTCTTGAAAGTTGTAATAGTGTCTGAATACTACAAGTAATCTCAAAAGTCGCATATGCATGCTCTAAGACACTTAAATGTCCTGCTTCAATGCAATGCTTTAAGACCCGTTCCGTTGCTTCTTTTTGGTGACATTCAGAAATGGCTTTACATAATACTTTGTCATACTCTTGTGTATAATTAATTAGTTCTACCACGTTTACTCCTTAATTAAATCTTCAATGTCATCATAAAAGTCTTCTAATTCAGTTGTTAAGTCACCCCACATAGCAACAACTTCTGATGGGTCACATGGGTCAATATCTAATATGTCTTCGACTTCCTCAATCAAGTTATTAAGTTTAGTTAAGACATCATCACCTTTTACAAATGTCACGCCATTTATATTAATTGTAGTCATCATTACTTCGTTCTCCTTTCTTAGTGACATTCAGCCCAGTTCTTTCCAATTTTACCCTCGGTGTCTAACTGCACTCTAAAGTCAAATTCCTGCTGTACATCTCGTACTGCTTCTTGTGCTTCCCTCACTACAATTTCTGCAATTTCTTCTGTCTTACATGCACATTGAAACTCATCGTGTACCCACGCCATCATTGCATAGTCACCATTCCAACCATGCGTAAGCCCAATAGCTTCCAGTCTTTCTTCTGTGCGTGTAATCCATCGTTTACAAATTAGTGCGCCTGCCGACTGTAGCAATAGGTTCAATGCACTGTGCAATGAGCGTACATGTAGTTTTCTACCATCAAGACCAACTAGATACTTACGTTTCCAGTCACGTTTCTTTTTGGCAATACTATAAGGCGCTAATGTGTTCTTGATACTGCTAGACAAATTCTTAATAGCAGGGGTGTTCTTCAGGAATTTCTCTTTGAGTTTCTTACCGTGTTCTGCACTACCACCAACGATTTCACCGATTTTAGCATTACCACCACCATACAGAAATGCATAGATAAATGTCTTAGCTTGATTTCGTGTTTCAAGTCCTGCATTCATTTGATTAGCCGTATGAATATCACCATTTAGAATTTCGTGGGCATACTCCCCTTTATCGTATGGATACAAATAGTGAGCAAGACAACGCAATTCAAGACCACTACAGTCTACGCCTGCTTGTACCCACCCTTGAGGTACTCCAAAGAGTTCCCTACACTCTTTTCCATATTCAGCATTCACGGCAGGTACTTGTGCTACATTTGGTCTGTTGTGCGTGGCTCGTCCTGATACTGCACCATTAGGATTGATACGCCCATGTATCTTTCCATCTTCGCCTACCATTTTTAGCCATGCGTTTTGCCCGTCTACCAACTGACCTAATCGTTTAGACAACATAAAAGACTTACTGTAAAGATTAGCTATGTGTCTTACTTCAGCGCCTGCATTTGGGTCATGGTTGATACCCTTTAGTGTTTCATCATTTAACTTGAGTTTCCTACTTGTTTCATTCCCATCAACGTCATATTCAATCTCATACATGCTGTCTAAAAATTTGTACTTGTAGTAATCTTGCAAGATGTATTGTAACTGTAATCTACTATTAGGGTTAAACTCTTTGTACTTCTGCACTGGTACATCTTTCTTGTATCCTAATCGTTTATTATCACGTTTAGGTATAAATACCTTATCAGGTATCTTTGGCGCATACTCAGTGAGTTCTTGAGTTACTTTTAGGTACTCTTGCTCTAACTCCATTTTGAGTAATAGGGCTTTCTTTAAATCAAAAGGAAACCCATTGTGTTCCATCTTCTGACACAACCATTGTGCCTTATGTTCAATCACACTGGCGTGTTCAGTAAACCCTGTAGACACCAGTTTGTTATATAGTGTTTGAGTTACAACAACGTCTTGTTCGCAATACTCTAACATGTCTTCGTTAAAGTCTACCCATGCTGTTTCGTTGTCTTCAGCGTATGTGCCTTTTAGACACCCTAAACGATAGCCAAAGGCTTTTAGACTGTATCTACCAAAAAGATTACTTGGTAATATCTTACGCCTTACTAATGGGGCGTCATAGTCGTTGATGTTAGAGTAGACCAATCTAGCTAATACTAATGTGTCTACCACTTTATCTCTGTCAAACTTTACGTCATACAGTTTTTCAAGTGCAGGTATATCAAAGGCAATGACATTATGTCCACAAATTAAATCACCGTTACATAAGTGTGAGATAGCCTTTTGTATTTCATTTGGTCTATACATAAAGCGTTCGCCTGTGTTACTATCAATGATTACCATGCAATGTACCTTAGTAATTGTGTCTAGTAAACCGTCTGTTTCAATATCAAAAAATAGCAAGACACATCACCAACTTACACGATACAATAACTGTTCCCCATTGTTTTCTTCAAGGTCAATCATGTAGCCTTGTTCCACAAGAATACCTGTTACTTCCTTGTCTACATCAGCTTCTACTTCGTCTTTATAAAAGTAAACTGGGATAGATGATTCTTTTTCAAGTTCATCAGCAAGGCGGAACGTGATGTTCGCATAGATTTCTGCAAGGCGTGCCTTAATGATTTTGCTTTTCCACACCTTTTCTTTTTCGCTTTGTTGCTCTTTTGCTTCCGTTGCAACGATCACATTAATCGGTAATAGTTCTTCAATATGTTGTTCCATAATGTGTTCTCCTTTGAATAATTATTTTAAGCGTTTTTCAAGGTTGTCAATGTCCTGTTTGTTACGCTTCATTGTGATAAAGTGCCATTCGTTTTGAGTTTTCAAAAGTTCAATCTTCTTCTTAATGGCTTTAATTTGTAATGCTCGTAAACCTTTAATGAGTAAATCAAGCGTATTAACTAGAAAGACTAACATATCTTCACTCCTCTACTAACTTGTTCCATTTGGTTAAGATTTTGTTGAGTAAGACACGCTTAATTGCTAACTCATAGATTTCGTTGCGTTTATCTTACGTACATAGTTCGTCTAATAAATCTTCAGACATGTTGTTTAAATACGTATCAAATTCTTCAAACATTTCTTCAAAAGTTTTCATTTTGCGTGCTCTCCTCATCAAAGTCAGGTACTCTCAATCGGTTAGTACCTTTGTCAAAATATAAATAACCACCTAGACCAGTATCACCTGTACACCTACATTTCAGTATGCGTACTTTTAATCGGTTCTTTTCTTTGGTTTCAGTGGCTTGTTGATTCCGTTCTAATGCAATAATGGTGTCTGATAGTTGTGCCAGTGACTGGCTACCACGTAAATGATTAAGGCTAATTACACCACCTTCTTCGTGATTACTTGTGTCTGTACGTTTAAGGTGACAAATAGCTAATAACCCTACACCAGTTTCTTCTACTAGACTTCTTAAACGGGTCATCAATACGTCAATCATTTTACGTTCGTCTTTAGTATCAATCCCTGATACCGCTATAGACAAATGGTCTAATACCAAAAAGTCGCATTTTTCAGACACCGCCATGTATCGCATTGCTGTCAATATTTTGTTTTCTGCTAGACTACCAAAGTGGTTATATAAGACAAATTTACCTGTGCCTAATGTTTCATCAAAGGCTTTCTTATACTCCTCATCAGTTAGTCCTTTACGTGATATGTGTAGACTTAGCCCTGTGTGTATACTCATGATACCCTTAGCTGTTCGCCTAATGTTTTCTTCTAACATCATCACGCCTACTTTTAAGTTTTTATTCATGGCAAGGTCATAGGTCAATTCTCTTGCCATGGTTGATTTACCAATGCCAGTTCCTGCGGTCAATAATATTATTTCACCTTTGCGTATTCCTTTTGTCATCTCTTAAGCAGGAATGTCCCACGGTAAGCTATAGCCCACTTCTTCTTCAGGTTCATTCTTCAGTTCGTCCCATAGTGTACTACCGTTGATAATGTTTTCAGGGGTATATGATTTTGCATTGTCAATAGCTTCCATGAGTTCTTTACCATGGTTAGCTAATAGATACTCGTTTGGGTCTTTGTGTTGGCTTAGTAACACAACCTTGAGCCTATCAGCTTCCAGTATTCCCTCAATGTCTTTTATTGCTTTTCTCCCTGCTTCGTCATTATCAAAGATAACTACAACTGTATTAAACTGCTGTAGCCACTCGAGATTACTTTCAAATGCCTTCTTTGCACCTTTTGCACCTTTGGGTAGACTTACCACTGGTACTCTGTTCGCATACATCTGTGACACTGTAAGACAATCAATTTCACCTTCTGTAATTATTAATTGGTTTCCGCCATTGAATAGCTGTTGTCCAAAAAAGGTTTCCTTTAATTGACCTAAGACACAAAATGTTTTGTCTGCAAATCTTAATTTCTGCCCTGTGAGTTCACCATACTCGTCATAATAATTGGCAACTTGTACGGGCTTCCCTTTGTAGTTCGATTTATGGTACTGATATTTTCTGCACGTGTGTGCGGTTATACCCCTTTTGGGTAAATCTCCAAAGTTGCTTGAACCTAACAACTCGGAATGCTTCGTATAGGACTTATTTTCTTCACCAATTTTAGCAACACTTGTAAAATCATCATCATTAATAAAAAGTGTAGTACCACACGAAAAACAATGGGTGTGACCGTCAGAATATCTTGACAAAGCGTCACTGCTCCCACAAGACTGACACGGTAAATGTGCTTCTATTAATCGTTGTTCACTTCCCATGCTTCACCTACGCTTCCGCTTATTGCTTCCCATAGGGTCGGGTCATCAAAAGTGCAACCTTTTGCAATATTAATAGCTTCTTCTTCGCTACTTGCTTCTACTATATCTTCATATTGTTGTTCTCTTAGTAAGACAACTTTATAAAATTTGGTCTTCATTGATATACCCCTCATACTCAATAAATTCTGCTTGAGGATATTCTTCACATACCTTTACTACTGCTTCACGTTGTGCAACGGTAACTCTAGTCGAACTCGGTGCGTCAACAAGGATAGTAAAGGCTTCTTCTGTTGTATCAATTTCAGCATTGCCTACTGCATTCTTCTCACGCCCCTCGTGAATTACTCCTTGATAATCAATAAAGGCGTGGTATGGGAAGAATAAGTAGCCTGCCTGTTTAGCTTTGAAAGACACATCATTAAAACCTTGCTCGTCCATATTTTTGTAAAGACACAAGATTTTAGTAGTGGTCTTACGCTCTCTTAACTTACCTCTAATAACTGCCACGCTTCTCCTACTTTCTCCATTCTACTGGTACTTTATCTCCGATGTGATACTTAAAGCCATGCTTCTTACACCAATCGGAATACTTATTTTTCTTACTTTTTGTTAACCACTGGTCTTTCTGAAAGATAAACCGTATGTCAAGTTCAGGGTGTTGTTTCTTTATCCGTAAATGTTTCGTACGGTCTTCAGGCAAGAACAACCCTTTTGCTTCAATTATTACCCCATTGCCTAAAACAAAGTCAGGCGTGTACTTATGAGTAATCGTGTAGGGGTAAGTCACTGATTCATACTCAAAGTTCACGCCATCTTGTAATAAGTTCATCTTAATTTTTGCTTCAAAGTTTGACCTTACTGATTTATCTACTCGTTCCCTGTAGCCACGTTTTCGGTTAAAACTCCATCTCGCCATCTTGTAATTCGTCTTCTTCTACTTTGTCTTTCGTGGCGAACCCATAAGAGTCCGCATTCTTAGATCCATAAGCAACTAAGTCAGTTACACAAATAGCGTTCAAGCGTAAAGACACACCAAAGTTCTTCTTGTTTGTCATGTAAACCCGTGGGGTCACATTGACTTGTACTTTACTACCGTTACCAATATATGTGCCTTTAGGCAACGGTTCGCCATACTCATCAAAGACTGGTACTTCACGTGCGATAATCTCACCTGTTTTCTTGTCTTGATACTCATGTACGCATTTAGCTTTGGCACATTCACGGGTTTCACCGTCACCTACTTTAGTTTCTTTCAGTGGTAAGTTTGGTGTCATCTTAGGGTCAGTCTTCCATGTGTCTTCTTTATTAGCTTCATAAAACTTTTCCATGTAGTCTTGAAAGCGTGCCAACTTTTCGTCATCTTCAAAGTCAACAATAATGGAGTAACCAATAGGTGTTCCATTGTATTCTTCAGGTGTAACTACATGTGCCCAGTAGGCTGTTCCGTTTAAAATAATTGTTTCTTGTTTTGCCATTTTGTTCTCCTTTACTATTATTTACCAGTGCTACCGTTGGTTTCCCCACGGTCAGTTTCTTTAGTATACTCACCTAATACTTTAGTTTTCATTCGGGTATCTTTCACAACTTCGATTTGAAATAGTCGTTCACCCTTACGGAAGTAATGTGCTTTATTTGTGAGGTTTCTCACGATTGCTTTCACTTCATCAGTAAAGTCTTCGTCAATGATTCCTTCTTCATTTGCCAACTGAATTGGATAGTTCATTGCTACACTCGACCGCAAGTGTACTCGTACGGAATACCCTTCAGGAATATCTAATTTGAAACCAAATGGTACAAATTGAGATGTACATTCGTGTTTACCTGCAATGCGTAAGTCGTCAATTAGATAGACATCAAGACAACTTGCTTTGTCTGTTTTGTATTCAGGTGGCTGACCGTTTGGGTCTAACATAAAGACACCCAAAGTAGGTTCAGACACAACTGCTACTTCTTTGGTCTTACTTGCTGTTGTTGCTGTTCTTGCCATGTTCTTTCACCACCTTTACCAATTTATTTCCATAGTTTACTAACTTTTCATAGTCTTTTAGACCTTCTTTGTTTCGATGTAGATACTTTTGGATATTGCCTTTTAGAAACCCAACAACTTCTTCATGGGTCATGTTCGCTTCCATAATATCCCATGGTTCAGCTTTTAGTTTCTTGTAATGGGCGTCATGTAGATTCCCACTTGTCGCTTGTTCAGGTTCTGCTACTTCTTTTTCTTTGAGTTCCTTTACACTAATAAGTGTTTGTTTTACACCAAAGACTTCATTACTTAAGACGTAATATTTATGATTTAGTTCAGCGTATCGCCAATTGAGAATACGTAAAGATTCTTCAGTTTCTTTAGCTTCTTTGTGGGCGTAACATACATAAACCATCAGTAACAAAATAGGTGCTACTAATAGACACCAAAATAAATAATCAAACATCTTCTTGTTCTCCTTTCATTGCTTCAAGTTTCTTCTTGAGTTCTTTAAGTTTTTCAATTTCTTTTTCTGCATGAGATATTTCTATGTCAATATTGGTGAGTGCCATTGCTAACACCATTTGACGACTATTAAGTTTTGCCATTGGTTCGTCTCCTTGCACTCTCTGCATTCTTTTTGAGTTTCCTCTTGTAACTACACTCTGTACTACATGTATTACTTTTGGACACCTTTACAAAAGGCTTACCACACTCTATACAATAAGACACCAGTTGTTCTTTCTTACGCCTTACTCGTTCATTGTTGGCGTCATTGGAGCATTTCTTACTGCAATACATTCGGTTCTTTCGTTCAGCTTCAAATGGTTTACCACAAACGGCACATGTAAGACTGTGATAATGCTTCTTTTTGTAGTGGCTTTTAATTGGTGTCTTTGAGTTTTGAATTGCTGTGTCTATCTCGACTACTTCCGTGGTCTTTAGACACCCTGTCCCCTCGGTAATGTACTTCCAGTCAGGTGACACCCAGTAGCCCCTTGTGTTTTGTATGGGGTACGTTTTGTGTGCTGTTTCGCCACCTACATAGTCCCTTGTGATAAACCTGTAGCCATTCTGTTTGGCTTCATAGTAATTCATAGCGTTATCACCACTGTGTATAAGACAAAGCATATGCTTGCGATAATCTTTAGGTCTTCCATAGTTCTGTTCTCCTTTTGTTTAACACCAGTTACTTCTACTAACTTTGAAAAATATTCATTAAAGACTACCCCCAGTTTTATAAATTACATATGCGAATGCACATAACATCACTGGCACACCGATTAAGACACATAATGTTTCACTGTCCATCATTGCCACCTGCTTTGGTTAACTTACAAGTTGCACAAAACTTGATTTCATTATAGGTTTCAATTAGGTAATTAATGGTATCAATGCGGTCTTGACTGATTACATCACGATACTTTTCTAAGTAATCTTCTAAGACACCAATACGTATTCTTGCTTTATCTTCAATGTCTTTACATGCAATAAGGTCAAGAACTTGCATTTCCCCCCACTTTTCAGTGGCTTCTGCAATGTGTTTCATCTTGACTTGATTCTTTAATGCTGATTCTATCATGCTGTATACCACTCGGGTCGCTTCCATGACATTATCAGGACTACAAAATAGGTCTTCTTGTAGATCAAGGGTTACATCGCCATCTTTTTCATAATCCAAAACTTTAACTTCTACAATTACTTTCTTCATACTTTGGTTCTCCTTTCAAAGTAACAAATAAATAACTAATGGAGTTCTTGTGGTTTACCATAGGTCACGATAACCTGCCCGACGGTTCTTAATGATAAACCACAAGAGAACGATTAATGTTTCTTTAGGATTTCTGTCAAGGATATTTTATGGATTGCAATGTGTGTTCTTTTGGGAAACATTTTGATTCGTTCTTTTCTCCAATTAGTGTGCCAATTAAAATTTATTACATTTGTCTATCAGTGAAAGACATATTTAGACACAAGTATTTCCTCAAGATTAAGTTTTCCCGTCTTAGGGTGTTTAATCTTTGGTAACTCTTTATTCAGTTCTGCTTCTACATACTGTTTAAATGTTTCAAGAGGTTTAAACTCGGTATATAGTTTGTAAAGCTGTTCACGCAAGACCTGCTTTAACACTTTTGTTTCACCTAAACTCGTGCCAAAGCTATCATGAATAGTAGTATAATTCTGTAGACCCGCTTCATTTACTACCATCATTAGATGTGTACTATCCAAACTATGAATAAAGTTAGGAGCAATTCCATTCTTTTGGTGTGTCTTGTTTATTTCCTCATTTTCCTTTGGTTCGTCCCAGTATAAACGTACTCTTTTAGTACCACCTAAACGTGTTTGTATGTATTTCTTTTCAGTATTTAGATAGTTTTGCTGTACTGGTAATCCTAAAGGTGTCCACCAGTTAACTGGAATATCAGATTCATTCATGGCACTAGCAAGTTTTTTCAAAAAGTCCATACCACTGACCGCTGATACAACTACATCTTTTACTACTATTACGATTTTTTTAGCTAGGTAGTTGCTCGCTTTATGTTCAATACCACTAAACTCTTTTTGTTTATGGACAATATCACTGTAGAGTTGCTCCCCAAAGCCATATTGACCGCTACCATAAGCTAAAGTCATTACTGGTCTTTTACAAACCTTGCGGGTAATCCCATAAGACAACCACGCTTGTGCTAGGGTCTTTGTGCCGACTTCTGTATGTTCTATTTCTTCAGGGTCATCTTCTGTCTTTTTAAATTTATTCTTAATGACCTTGCGGGTATCGGCTGTCCCCTCTTTGGCGTCCTTTTCAACTAGCTGTAAGACACCATCAGCCACTTGTTGGTAGATGTCTTCAGGGCGTTCTCCACCTGCTGTTAGGTTGACCGCTTTCCCGCCTACAGTGTCTAAAAGCATAGCACTGTAATGCTGTAGACCGCTACATGTCCCGTCAAACGCAATAGGTATCTTACATACATAGCCCTTAATACTTCCATGGTCTTTTATATAAGCTAGACACTCCGCATACTCATAGCAAAACGCTAAGAATTGTAATGGTTCATCAGCTTGTTGCCACCAGTCACTAACTAGGTAGTCATGGGCGGTAAGTAAAATCTTATCAGTGTTTTCTTCCACCCACTCACATTGAGCCTGATAGCCTATCTTATCATTTCCCCACAAGTTAGACCCTTGTATTTGTAGGGTTTGTAAGTCTTCCTCATGTCCGCACGCTACTGGTTCAGCGTATAGTAGCATTGCTTTCATTAGGTCATCTCCCTGATGATTAAAATAAGGGATTGGATAGATACGCCCTCTAAAATCTATGTTGCATGGGAAGTAAATCTTATCGTACTTTGAAAAGTCTTCAGCGAAATTTACTGTTTTATAAACCCGCATGGCTCTGGAAATGCTAGACCTATTTTCTTCTCTGATTTTCTTTATCAGTTCTTTATGCTTCTTTAGGTCTTCAGGTGTGTACTCCCCTACTAATTCAGGTGGTAATTCTTTCGGTTCAAGGTTAACAATTCCTGCACAGTCGCCCCCTTTTGAAACTAGGTACTTAACAGCGGTTAAGACCTTTTTATTAATACAGTATGCTGTTTCCTGTATCTTGTTGACCGCTCCCATGACTTCGGTTAGGTCGACTTCAGATAATTTTCTTATGTATGCTTTACCTGTTCTTGTTCTTTTAGTCGTATAGTCTAACCTCATAAAATCAACATGCTGACTAGCTACATCGTAATAGCCACCGTCAGAAAGGCTTGTCCACGGTTTAGGTGGTATTATTGTAGGTGTTACAAGGTTAACTCTTGTGCTTATGTTATCGAGATTTTTAGACCATATTTCAACTAGGTACTCACTCGGCATAACAAACATTGACTTTTTATCAGTTGTTACTAGTTCTATAAGACCAGTTGATTGCTGAAAGACATCAATTAGTGCCATTCCTAAACTTTGTATTGCTTCATGTGTAGGCTTAAAAAAATCAAACTTTTCTGTTTCGGTGACTTCCTCTATGTAGTTCCATTTATAGCGGATTAAATTTCTCTTTTCGACTTCTGCAATGATTACTTTTGATTGCTGATAAGTATTCATATTTAGTAAAAATGCGGTTAACTTACACTCATAAAATAGTGCTTGCCCTATTGACCTTGCTACACTAGATACTGATGTATAAGCACCTGTCCCCCTTACAACGCTACTTATTAAACTTTCAAAAGCAAAAGCACATGCGTTCAGGATAACTTCTTCACTTCCCACGGCTTCGACAAGGGCGACTAACAAGCTTTTGTATATCTTCTGCACTCCCCGTTTAGGTGCTAGTTCAGCTTCAAGCCATTCTGTGATAGCTGTTAGCAAGTCATCGGTAATATGCTTTTGTAGTCCTTTACCTGTTTGCGTGCTTGCTCCACGCCCTTTCTGCTGTTCCTTTTGGTGACGGCTAATAAACAACTCCCTTGCGTATTCCTTGTACTGTCTTTCTAGTTTAATTTGATCTTGTAATGTTGCTTCCATAATGTGTTCTCCTTTACTTATAAAAAGTTAAAACTAGGGTCTTACGCCCTTATATGGCTATATATAAAAGCGTTGTAAAAAATCACTACAAATTTATTACTGGTACATTTTGTGTAATTACACATGGTTGCCCAAAAATATTTGTAGGGCTTTTCTTACTTATTATATCGAACATTTGTACGAATTTAATAGATTGTATGTTCGATAAAATAAGCGTATAATTAGAAAAATGCGTACAAAAATAGAGGTAGCTGTTTAGTGCTTCCTTGCCACCTCTATATACGGTTGTTTGTTCGATTAATTGACAAAGTAATCACAATGCAATTCAGACAAAATATTGTTAATGTCTTCTTTTAGATAAGATTTATACAAGGATTACTCCTTGCTGAATCATTAACAATAGCATTAAATACGCTTTCAGCAACTCCATTGAATACAAACACACTTTCCCCACCAGTAATTCTTTTGCGTAATTCAAACTTTTCCATAGTAAACACTCCTTTACTTGCAAATATAGTAATCACGATAACAGTATTGCGTGGTGTCCCACCGTGGGCGGTCGATGGTATAACCTTTACCAAATCGCCCTTCGTATTCGCTTACAACGCCTTCAGATTTACGGGATATATATTCACGTCTTGCACTTGTATGGTGTAGTGTACATGTTTCTTTTATTTCTGCTATAGTTTTCATTTTTGTTCTCCTTTTATTAAATTACTATAAACAAGTTTGATGTCCGCCCCACGATTTTATAAGTGACGTTATCAACCGTAAATACAACTCCATTACTCCCATATACACCAAAAGAGCGATACAAAACTTCTTTTCCTTTTCCTTTTCCTTTTATAATGTTATAAACTTCACTTGACTTTACTGTTGATAAATCAATAGCAGGATAATTTCTAATTTCTCTTTGAGTTACTTTTTCCATTTTGAGTTCTCCTTTGTTTTAACTTTGTTTAAACATAAACCTTAAAATTTTTTGGGACTTCTGTTTGTTGTCCCTTTCTATGGTTAATTATACGCTATTGTTTAAACATTGTCAAGCATTTGTTTAAACTTTTTTATTTTATTTTTAGTTGTAACAATGTGAAAACAATGTTATAATATAAATATAATACATTATAATATAAGGGGGTGACAAAATGAAGACAAAAGAATACTACGATAGCTTACCCGCTGATACAAATCACGGTTTTAGACTACCAAAAGAACTAAAAGATGATTTTAATAGTATCTTTTATCGCCACGGTGACGCAAGCCGTGTAATCCGTGATATGATTACTGATTATGTTATTAATCATAAGCAAAAAGATTAAAATTGTTTAAATTTTGTCTTGACATTGTTTAAACAATAGTGTATAATATAAATATAGAAAGGTGGTAGACACCAAATATATTTATATTAATCGAAAGGGGTATTTTATGGATTATCAAGTAACTAAAAATGGTAAAGTAGTAATGACTGGTGATGACCTCAATACTATTGTTGAGGACTTATTAAGTGGAGATATCTCACTTATTACCTATAGCAATGTCATGGAGTGGCTAGAAGATAAGCCAGTAGATGAGCCAGTTTTACGAAAGATACTAAAAGAAATGGAAAGTAAACAAAGCGAGTATGCATACTGGATAGACAACAAATACTTTATTGTCCCTATTGAGTGGGCTGTAAAAAGTGTAGAAGATTGTTTGAATACTTTTGATAATGGTTATGAGGTGAAATAATATGGACAGACAAGAAGTTTTAGAAATGTTAAAATCAAAGGCACACAAATGTAAGCGTTACCCTTACCCACTTGATTTTCATATGTTTATCGGTATTACTGGCGTGAAACCAGTATGTTTCGAAAGGGTCACTGTTGGTTATCCTGACAGTAACAACCCAGTTCACCTTGAGTACATCGAGAAAAATGGTGCTGATGTGCTATGTGCAATGATGTCCCATAAGGTAATGTACGGTGGCAACTTTGACCCAAAATATATGGCGTCAAGACTACTTGCAGGGCTATTAATCCAGTTTACATATAACATGTTAGATTGGGTACACTGGCAAAGGACAAATGACGAAACAATTACAAACCAATACTGTAAAAAACTGTTAGAAGACATCGGTATTACTCCTACATTATCAGCTGTAGCGGAAGACCTACAGTATGATGATAATGAAATATTTTACATGGACTTGATAGCCACTGAGCGTTGCACTATAGACCCACAATATACAGGTCGTATTGGTGCAAGTATCCCGTTAAGACCAACAAGAGAAAGTAAACTTTGTGAAGCATTATATGCAGACATAGAAAGCGTCATTGAATTTATGGATAACAATGTAAAGTTACTTGATGTTGACATGGAAGAAGTAGAAGGTAAAGCGTGTTACCCTCTTTCAATTTACAAAGACAACACAATATGTTTCAAAATGTCCCCATATGACTGGGCAGAAATGCCATTAGATGTTTATACAAAAAGCAATTATGATTTAGTAGTAGATGATAATAGATTATCTGTTACTGGATTAACTCAGACAAAGTTACATCAGTTTAAATATTTAACTGTCCATAACTTCCAACAATTCCAGTACGATTATGAAAATGAATAGAGGTGATAAAATGTATGAAGTCATCAAAGATAATAAAAACTTATGTGTCCAATACGATTTGGATTACATAGTAGACCACCTATTATGTAATTATGAGGTATCTCTTGATACCCTACAACAATATGTTGATTATGGCAAAAAATGAAAGACTTTTTATAAACAAGTGATTACTGCACTCAACAAAAGTAATAGTCAAAAAGCGTATATTAATGAAAAGACAAAGGATTACTACATTAGATCACCTAAAGATGACTTGCTAGTATATTTGTTAAATACACCGTATGAGGTAACATATGCATAATTACTTATTTAAAACAAACTGATGTTGATTATTTCATTAAGTTAACAAAAGATTTTGAAGACACCTATAAACCAATAAAAGAATTAGACCCTGAAACACTCAATGATTTACTTATAGAGTGTGGACATGAAAACTCTGTCTTCTATCAAGTGGATGATAAATAAGAAAAAAAAATAAGGACTACTACAGAATACAACAGTGTATCTTGCAGTAGTCCTTTTGTTATCCTTTTATTTTTATTTCTTTTTGTAAAACATCTTAAATTTACCAGTTTCAAAATTGTATACTTCTACTACATCATCATGTCTATTGTTAAATATATATCCTAAGTCATGACCTTTGTTATTATTTAATAAGTTTACTACTATTGTTGTCTGTTTATCCTTTACTGTATAACTTTCAATTTCATATAAGTACCCTTTCATGTAACCATCATTTATTCTTATTGTCTCGTTCCCGTTTATTTCTTGCCAGTCTCCATATAAGTTTGATATTGGTATGGCGTTAGTTGCTCCAACTGTTCCCCAAAGCAAAGACACAAATAGACAAAGGATTAATTTTTTCATCTTGATAAACTCCCCTTTCAACACCTAATATTGTTACTCTAAATTATACTATATGACCTTTGTTAGTGTCGATAGTAATACACACTGGTACAACCTCTTGGATTGAGTAAGTTGCTGTTATAGTCAGCCGTGGGGATTCTAAAGGGGAACGGCTTGGAGTGTCCCCTTTAGAAACTAATACGGGCTACTGTTGGTTATCTCCACGGTCACTCCTCAAGAGGTACGGAACGCCCTACATGGGCTTGTGGAGTACCACTGGTAGAACGTTAAGAGTTAACCACTGGACATAATTAGTTCCACTGGTTAAACACTGGGAACAAATACTTGTAGTCTTAACCTTTAGTATGCTGTAGGGATACTGTAGGAATGCCTATGGAGTGCTACTTGGTAGTCTTTTAGGGTATTCCGTGGTATTGACAAGTATTTACTGGGTCTTTTTCCGTCCCGACCTACCCCATAAATACAATAATAAGATAGAGTTGGAAACGATATGAATTGAGATGAACGGTTCGAGGGAGACCCCACGGGGGTATTCAGAGAATTTCAACTGATGTATATCG
Source organism: Veillonella intestinalis (assembly GCF_943192895.1). Lineage (NCBI taxonomy): Bacteria > Bacillati > Bacillota > Negativicutes > Veillonellales > Veillonellaceae > Veillonella > Veillonella intestinalis. Next base: position 116,962 of record NZ_CALPCB010000007.1, read on the forward strand.
GCTCACAAATTTTTACCAATTTTTACCTTTTAGTCGTTCCAGTGGTTGTCCTGTAGTTTGATACTAGCAGTGCTAATTTTAGGTCAAGCAGCATTAACTAGCACATATGTTTAGTGTAATGTTGACTGTTATGTCATATTCATGAGATAGTCTTCTTTCTACTAGTTCTAAGTATATACTTAATCTTACCATTTCTAGTGACAAATGAAAACTTTTTTCCATAAATTTCACAAATTTGCCTAATTATTTTTTCTTAATCACCTTTAAATAAAAGTATCCCTTACAAATAAAAAACCGTATAGTGTCGCGACACTATACGGCCTCTTTATTGATTAATTTTTCTGTTGTCTGCCAACTGACAGTTCTTAAAAGTGTTTTTACCGCCGTGCGAAAGCGCTATCTACACTATAACGGCCTGGTCCGGCAATAAATAACATAATCGAACCAAACATCATTTGAGATGGATAATCCCACTTAAAGAACCCACCCCCAAAGGCTGCATACGTCGCAATTAGCAAAGTAAAAGCAATAAGCAATGCACCTAAACGAGTTAAAAATCCTAAAATGATTAAAAAACCACCTAATAATTCAGCAGCCGCAGCACCCATACCTAATAACAAAAAGCCATCAGGCACACCAAACTGAGCCATAGTATAGCCAATGTTATATAAGGTTTGCTCACCGCCAGCAAATTTAAAATAACCATGTGCCATCATAGATAGGCCGAATACTACACGATAAAATAGTAAGCCTAAATCTTGATAGCGAAATAAATTATGAAACAAAAAATTCATATATGATCGCCAATCTCCTCAATTAATATGAAATTATATAGTGCCCATTATTTAACAACTTTGGCAAATCCTTTTACCAAAGGCCACAACATATCATCATCAGCACTATTTAAAGCAATAATGCGTGCTGAAGGACCAAAATACACATTATCATACAATACAATGTGCAAGGTTTCAGAGTAAATAACATCGCCTACTGGATTATCAAAACGCAATGTACCAGTGTATGTGCCATTTTTTTGTTCTGTTAATGGTTCTACTACACGATACGCTTGCACTGTATTCATAGTGCCTGCATTAATGGCAGCAGCTAACTCAGGCAATGAAGAAGAGTCCTGTTCTTTTTTCTTCTTCAAAGAAATCACAGGCATTTTACTTTCAATTCCTAAATTACGTAACCCCTGTTCACCAAACCGTACATCCGCTACTAATCCATAAGAAAATACATTGTCTACCTTATAACGCAACTGATATACATCAGCACTTAATAAGCCTTTATCCAATAAGAATTGTTTAAAATCCTGACTATCTGTAAACAAGGCTTTTTGTGAACCAGCTAATATTGTTACATTATTTGGCACTTTAATATCTTTAATCGCTACCGTCGTAGGCGTAGCTGCACTTGCTAAACTAGTAACACTAACGGACAAAGCTAACGCCAAAGTAGCACACCAAGTGGTTGCTTTCATGGACATCTCCTCTATAAAAACTTAGCCTTTTTTCTGTGCTTTTGCCCAGCTATCACGAAGGCCTACAATACGATTCATTACAATATGATCAGCGGTACTATCCGTATCTGTTACGAAATACCCTTGACGAAGGAATTGGAAATGGTCACCCACTTGCGTCGTTTTAAAAGCAGGTTCCCCTTTGCCCTGACAAACTGTCAAGGAATCTGGATTCAACTGTTCTAAAAAATCTTTATCCGCTGTTGTTTCATCATCAGCTTTTAATAGATACTCATATAAACGAATTTCCATATCCACAGCCGTTGATGCTTCTACCCAATGAAGCGTCCCTTTAACTTTACGTTGACAACCACTGCCACTGCGACTTTCAGGGTCATATGTACAATGAATTTCTTTGATAGAACCATCTTCATTCTTAATCACTTCATCACACATAACAATATAAGCACCTTTTAAACGTACTTCTTTACCTGGTGTCATACGGAAGAATTTTTTCACTGGTACTTCCATGAAATCATCTTGCTCAATATAAATTTCACGACCAAATGGCACTTCACGAGTTCCCATAGCTTCATTTTCAGGATTATTTTCGATAGTTACCATTTCAGTTTGCCCTTCTAGGTAATTTGTAATCACTACCTTCACAGGCTTGATAACCGCCATTTGACGAGGAGCTTTCATTTTTAAATCTTCACGAATACAGAATTCCAATAAAGCAATGTCTACCACACTATCCGCTTTAGCTACGCCGATACGCTGACAGAAGTCACGAATTGCTTCTGGCGTATAACCACGACGACGTAAGCCTGAAATAGTTGGCATACGAGGATCATCCCAACCACTTACCAAATTCTTTTCCACCAATTGGCGCAATTTACGTTTACTCATTACCATGTTAGTAACATTCAAACGAGCAAATTCAATCTGTTTTGGCTTTTCTGTATCAGGCCATTCTTCAAGCACCCAATTATATAGTGGACGATGCACTTCAAATTCAAGGGTACAAACGGAGTGAGTAATACGTTCAATAGCATCTTCTACAGGATGCGCATAGTCATACATTGGATAAATGCACCATTTGCTCCCCGTACGATGATGATCCGCATGCAAAATACGATACAATACAGGATCACGCATAACAATATTAGGTGATGCCATATCAATCTTAGCACGCAATACTTTTTCACCATCTTTGTATTTGCCATCTTTCATTTCTTCAAAAAGACGTAAATTTTCTTCCACCGAACGATCACGGTATGGACTATTGGTACCTGGTGTTGCAAAATCGCCTCGTGTATTTTTAATTTCTTCAGGCGTTTGATCATCTACATAAGCACGGCCTTTTTTAATCAACTCTTTGGCATATTCATACATTTGATCAAAATAATCAGACGCAAAATACTCACGATCAGCCCAATCAAAACCTAACCATTTTACATCGGCTTCAATGGACTTAACATACTCAACATCTTCTTTTACAGGATTTGTATCATCAAAACGAAGATTAGTAAGCCCCTTATAGCTTTCGCCTAAACCAAAGTTTAAGCAAATGGACTTAGCATGACCAATATGTAAATACCCATTTGGCTCTGGTGGAAAACGAGTATGTACGCGTTTTCCATATGTCCCTTCTTCGTTATCTTTATTAATAATTGCTTCAATAAAATTTACTGCTTCCGTATTTGGCGTTTCCAACAATAACCATCCTCTCTACGTTGAACCAACATTCTAAGGTTCTTATGATATCTTTTTATTGTATCACAAATCCCCTCGTCCTGCCACGAATAGCTTATACTTAGGCATACTTTATTCGCTATAATTCACATCTTTATTGACACAAGTTTTTAAAGCCTTCCCTTGTACCCCACGAATTAAATTATCTGCTGTAAGCATAGCCATATCACGCCGTGTACGATCTGTAAAAGAAGCAATATGTGGCACCACTAACACTTTACCAGTTTTCAGCAATGGATGATCTCCTGGTAGTGGTTCTGGATCTGTTACATCAAGAGCCGCATAATCAATTTCACCTTCATTAAGAGCCCATACTAAAGCATCAGTATCAACAATTTTACCACGCCCCACATTAACAAATAAGGCATCTTTTTTCATCTTTTTAAATGCTTCTTTATCAATCATATGGTATGTTTCAGGAGTCAATGGAGTCACTACTAAAACCACATCACTTTCAGCATATAAAGCATCGCGGTCACGATATTCTACCATATATAACTTTTCATCCGGACGAGGTTTGCGATTATTATAGATAACCGTCATCCCAAATGCACGGGCCCGCCTTGAAATGGAAACGCCAATATTACCCATGCCAATAATCCCTAATGTGGCGCGACTTAAATCTTTACCCTTAATATTCGAAGGGCGCTGTTCCCACTGACCACTTTTTACAAAATCAGCATTTTCCATAACGCGACGACTCGCGGCCGCAACCAAAGTAAACGCTAATTCTGCCACAGACTCCGTTAACACATCAGGCGTATTGCCATACGGAATATGGCGAGCTGACAAATCATCAATAACAACATTATCATAGCCCACTGAAGCCTGCGCAATTACCTTCAAATTAGGGGCATCCGCAATTAAATCAGCATCAACTTTTACATTATTAATACTCCAAAGACCATCTGCCTCTTTAAGCCACTCTTTTAACGTTTCCCGTGGCATAGGTGTCTTTTCAGTCCATTGTTTAATTGTTACATGTTCGCCTAAATAAGCTAATGCATCCTTACGCACTAAGCCTGGTACTACTACAACAGGTTTACTCATACTATCAACCTCCTAGTAATCAATCTATCCATTAAATAATTACTGTATACTATAAACTACAATTACAAACTATCTTCCTTCTTTTCATTATATACAATTTGAGCCATTAGATAAAATAAAAACATTGAAAATTTCTGATATTTTAAACTTTTATTATTGCGAATGATTTTTACAACTCATATTTACTCTAAATATATCGTTAACGCTCATGTTTTCACTCATATTTCCACTCACACCTTATTAAATTACTTTATCAATTCATCGATATATGATATAGTTAAACATATAAATGAATCCAATCAGTTAGGGCTTATTAAAGCTCAATTTTAGAAACCATACTGATTATTTGTATATTTAATTTTTTATATGTTTGTATATGTATTATTACGTTCAATCCTTTATATGTTTCGGATGTATCAATTTGTTGTTTTCTGTTTATTTGAAAAGAGGAATTTCCCATGGCGTATATTGACTCATTAACTGACACGGAAGTAACACTACGTGACTTTAAAACAGTATTAAATCGACTCATGACCAATTACGATCCAAATCACCCCGTTACTATTACAATTGATGAAGCTGGTAAATCACGCACATTTTCATTAGTGCCTAAACGTACACGCCGTCGTTCTAACGGAGAAGCTTTCACCATTAAGGAAATCCCTTTTGAAACACTGGAAGCACCTAAAGAGCCTGGCACCTATATTGCCGTCGACACCTTTAATATTGCCGAAAATACACCAATCCCATTCGTCTATGGTCTTTATGTAGACTTTGATGGGGTACGAGATTTACGCTTTTTTAACGATCGTGAAAGTTGTGAAAAATGGCTCAACAAAAAAATTAAACTGCTTGAAAAATAATCCATTCAGGAGGTCCTATGAAAATAGCTACATTTATATCCCCTAGCGGAGTTCGCCAGTGGGGCGTTATTGACGAAGAACATCAAACTATTTTAGGTAGCGCTGATTTAGAAGATGCCTACTTCTCCTATTTACCAGAAACCATTGAAGATTTAATCAATTTAGGGAGTGAGGGGGTTTTAATATTAGCCACGGCTTTAGAAAAACATCGTGAAACCCCTATTGCTGTGCCTTATAATCTATCTGAAGTTGTATTAGAAGCCCCTTTCAGACCTCACCGCAATATTTTCTGTGTTGGTAAAAATTATCGTGAACACATTGCAGAATTTGATAAAACTGGTGGCGAACCAGAGCATCCTATTTTCTTTACTAAACTACCGAATACAATAACACCACCAAATGGTGTCATTCCACTACATCCGCAAGCTACGTCTGAAGTCGATTACGAAGGCGAACTAGCTATTATTATAGGAAAGCGTGGCACCAATATAACCGAAGACGAAGTGAATGATTATATCTTCGGTTATACCATTATCAATGATGTAACAGCCCGCGATTTGCAACGCCGTCATTCCCAATGGTTCTTAGGTAAAAGCCTTGATGGATTCTGCCCTATGGGACCTGCTATTTTAATCAATGATAAACAACCTAAAGACTTTGAAATTCGCACCTATGTAAATAGCGAACTTCGCCAGTCTGGCACGACAGAAGATCTAATCTTCTCCATTCCAACCTTAATCAGTACTTTAAGTCGTGGCCTTACATTAGAACCGGGCGATATTATCGCTACTGGCACACCTTCTGGTGTGGGCGTTGGCTTTAATCCACCACGCTTCCTTCAAGAAGATGATGTAGTATCCATTACCATCCCTGGTATCGGCACTTTGACTAACACCGTACAACCAGAAGCACCAAAATTAGAATACGAAGAGTACGAAGAAGAATATTAAAATATAGACCGTTCCCTATTTTTGCTTCCTACGAGTCAAGCTCTGAAGGAGAAAGCGACATAAAACGATAGGCACTCTACTTCTGATTTCCACAAATTATACGTTAAGTAGACTAATTAAAAGCCCGTTCCTTATTCTTGCTCGCTACGAGTCAAGCTCTGAAGGTCGCTTCAAATAAGGAACGGGCTTTTTATATACCGCGAACAATAGAATAATAGACAATGCATTACCCTAATGCGCATATTGTATTTTATGTACTAAGATCGTTTTATGTACTAAAAAAGAATAATATAAAAATTACTATTTAATTTACAAGTCTTTCAATACAACCCATGTACCAGCCTTGGTAGAGCCGGCTCGTTCAATAACGCCTTTCGCTTTTAAATTGGCAATATTATAGCGTACACCGGCCGCGGTAATGCTCCCTAAGGTATCCGCAATTTGAACGGCTGTAATTTGAGGATTTGATTTCATTAAATGTAATATCTCATCAACCACTGAAGATGTCTTTTTACGAGACATCTCTTTTTTTATAGGAATTGCTAATTTTTCATTCACTGTAGGCGTATGGCGTTTCACCTTTTTATATGCATATGCAATCTCTTCTAAAAACTCTGACTGGATACGCATTATCACATTAGTATAATTATCAACATCATTGTCTGGTAAAAAAAGAAGTTCTGGTGAACCATTATTTAACAACGCATCCTTGGCCCGCCGAATACCTGAACCATAAGACTCAATTAAATTCAATGAATAAAACATATCTTTAATTTGAGGGTTCACATATTGTCGTTTATCAAAGCGTCTACTCGTATTTAATGTTTCAATCGTGACCGGTGGCAAAGGTCGATTATGGTTAACAATCGAAATACAATCTTGGTACACATAAATACCTACATATTCAGGCGTATCATACTCTTTATGTAATATTGCATTAGTAGCTAGTTCTTCAAATGCAATTAAAGGGTAATTATAAATAACTTCATGCTCAATTTTATCATCTGTACGAATCGTATACGAAGTCATTACCATGTCTTGAAAATAACGACTCAACTGTTGTGCTTGAATCCAAATAGGACCGTCAAAACGTTTAGCTTCCATCCGATCGGTTCCCTTAATTTCCCTAATAACTTCAACATGCGCATTAGGAATAAATTGATTAGGACGATTAGCAAACATCAATACAGCAAAATTTTTAGCCCGATAGCCACCATATTCACTTTCACTAATTAATCCCATACTCTTAGCCATATCTAATTTAGATAAATTACGAATATCTTCTTTGGCACCAGTCTGAACCAAATACTCTTTCATATATTCGTAATTTAAATCATCTAACGTAGCCGTTTCATTAAGATTAGAACTGAAAGAAAAGTTCGCAAACTTTTTCAAAAGTTCAAACTCTTCAGTAAAATTAGGTAATTTACTGTCCCTCTGTATTCTAATATATCGCCCTGACTTAAGCTTAATTGCTGAACTACGCTCTGCCTTTTCACTAGTCTGATATGGTCCATTAGAGCCTGGCTCAATAGCAATAATTAAATAATTCGCATCATCAAGCCTATCTTGAATCAAATGATACGTAATCTTGGGGTGAATATGAGCTAATAACGATTTCAAATCATTCTCGGTGCTTTCTAGCAAAGACTCCTTAATGCCACAAATAGGCCGTTTAGGAATTGCTTTTTCCCCACTTGAAATATCATTTACTTCCTCCACGCCAATAAAAATTAACCCAATTTCATTATTCATATAATTATTAGCAAAAGCACAAGCCGTTTTTAAAATTTTATCCTTAAATTGCGCCGACTTTTTATATTCAATATAACTACTCTCTACACTCCGATTCGTTAAAATATCATATGCCATTCGCTTAATATCGGATATTTGCACGAGTGTCCCTCCCTTCAAACTAATTTTACTAATTTAAGTCATTTTCAGTAATACTTAAATTTATTTATCAGTTTCGACACTTTCTTTACTAGTACAAATACATTTCTTTACTAGAAAACAAATCCTCTTTTATTTATTCTATAAAAGAAATATAAAAAAATCAATCCTAAATATGAAATAACACACTCCCTGCAAACCCTTAAAAATATCCGTAAAACCCTATATTTCATTATTGATAAATACATTTCTTTACTAGTTACAAACTAACTTCTTTACTAGTTATAAATCATTTTCTTTGCTAGTATTGATTCAATTTCTTTATTAGTATCCTATTAATGTCTTTATTATTTTTAAACTTATTAAATATAAATCAGCCTTCTCCTATCTCGACAAAAAAAGACCGTTCCCTATTTGAAGCGACCTTCAGAGCTTGACTCGTAGAAATCAAGAATAGAGAGCAGCCTTTTATCATCTTCTCCCACCCTCGAAAAAAAAGACCGTTCCCTATTTGAAGCGACCTTCAGAGCTTGACTCGTAGGAAGCAAAAATAGGGAACGGTCTTTTTTATTTAATTATCCCACTCCGTATGGAAAATCCCTTCTTTGTCTACACGCTCATATGTATGAGCACCAAAGAAGTCACGTTGTGCTTGAATCATGTTAGCTGGCAAGCTTTCACGACGATAGCTGTCATAGTAATCTAAAGAGGCGGAGAACGCTGGTGTAGGAATACCAAAACGTTTTGCCTCAATGATTGCTTCACGCCATTTTGCTTGATGTTTTTCAATCGCTTCCATGAAGAATGGATCTAGCAACAAGTTATTCAACTGTGGATTGCGTTCAAAAGCTTTCTTAATGTCTTCTAAGAATACGGCACGAATAATGCAACCACCCCGCCATAGAAGCGCCATGTCACCAAAGTTAATATTCCAATTATATTCCTTTGCCGCCGCTTTAATCAACGCAAAACCTTGCGCATAGGAGCAAATTTTAGAAGCATATAAAGCGGAATGAATAGCATCGATAAAAGCTTTCTTATCACCTTTATATTCGCCTTCTGGCCCTTTAAGCTGTTTAGCCGCTTCTACACGTTCTGATTTATACGCGGACATACCACGAGCAAATACAGCTTCTGCAATAGTTGGAATTGGCACGCCCAATTCAAGACCTTCTTGACTTGTCCATTTACCAGTCCCTTTTTGGCCTGCTTTATCCAAAATTAATTCCAATAAAGGTTTACCAATTTCTTTATCGCTCACTTTTAAGATTTTAGAAGTAATTTCGATTAAATACGAATCTAATAGTCCTTTATTCCATTCAGCGAACACATCACCCATTTCATCATCGCTCATGTGAAGCAATTCTTTCATCATGAAATAAGCTTCAGAAATAAGCTGCATATCACCGTATTCAATACCATTATGTACCATTTTTACATAGTGACCTGCCCCATCGTCACCTACATAGCTACAGCAAGGACCATCTGCTACTTGTGCTGCAATAGCGGTAAAAATAGGAGCCACTTCTTTATACGATGCTTCATTGCCACCTGGCATCAAGCTAGGACCATTTAACGCCCCTTCTTCACCACCAGATACACCTACGCCCAAGAAGCGGAACCCTTTCGCTTCTAATTCTTTGCTACGACGGCGCGTATCGCTAAAATGAGAGTTACCTCCATCAATCAAGATATCTCCTTTATCAAGATATGGTAAAAAGGCCTCAATCATATCATCTACAGGCTGACCAGCTTTTACTAAGAACATAATTTTACGAGGCTTCACTAACATGTTCACTAATTCCTCAGGACTATGGGCACCCCCGATAGTGCCTTCATGACCAAATTTTGCCACAAATTCATCTGTCTTCTGTGGCGTACGATTATATACAGCAATGCTGAAACCTTTATGAGCCACATTACGAGCCAAGTTCTGTCCCATAACAGCCAAGCCAACTAAACCAAATTCATATGTTTTGTTTTCCATATTTCGTCTCCTCTTCCACAGCAAGCCACGCATCCTGTTGTTGCGCCAATTGCTGTGCTTTTTTTATAACTTTTACAAAGGCTGGCGGAATATCTTCCCGTTCCTTTATATTATACGCAATACATTTACCTATAGTAATACCTTTTTGAAAAAAAAGCCAGCTAAAATAATAAATTTCTAATAAATGAAGCTCTCGATTAGGAATAGAACTCAATTTTCGTTCCTGAAACGACCGATTCACTAGCCCTTGAAGAGATTCATTTTGAGATTTTGCATATTTTACTAGCTTATCTACTCCTTGTGTAATGGCCTTCTTACTGACTAACGAAGAACCACCTTCAAGATTGATGACCATGCGCACAATATCATCTAAAATAACACGGCGATTACGCCTAATCAAATGATTAACTAAATCAAACTCAAAACAAATCGTATCCGTAAAATACACTTGCTTTTTTGCTGCTTTTGCTTCGGTACGCACATCTCGATCATAAAGGGCAATGACAGGAATATCAAAGCGATTGAAAAGTTCAACCAAACGACTAATCGAGCCTTGACCACGTGCATTAATAAGGCCAATGCCATAGAAGTCAAAAGGAATGCCTAAAGTTTTAGCAAATTGTCTAAAACTACTGTACTCCGTCTCCCCTTCTACAATCATTACGCAACGTGTATACAGAGCTTCTTTCACTGCTGAAAAATAAGCAATTAAATGCTCCTCCGCCTCTGAGGAAACCTCAAAAGTAACACCACAAGCAATTTTAACCGAACCAGACGGTTGGCGGTAAAAACGAATAATTTGCCGATAATCATCGGCGAGAACTTCTGCGGAATGGGTGACAATAAAAAGCTGTCCTAATAGACCATCCACACCAAACACATCTTTTAAAATTCGCAAAAAGCCAATATTTTCATTAGCTAAAATCTCTTTGAAATAATCTACCATGGCCCGCTGCATCAAGGGATTTAAATGAGCCTCCACTTCATCAAGACTCACTATCAGCGGCAAATAACGCTTTCCTTTTTTCATAATCACGTGGGATTCAAACTTACCCCCTTCTACTAGGGCAAAGATTTGCTTCACAACGCGAAGCACTACCATCGTAATTAAACGCAACGCATCAGGCGTATAAAATCCTGCATATACACCTGAAGTAATGCCTGCCTTCAACGCCTTTTTATCCGTCATAGAGCCCCTGGCAAGTAATGGCCATTGTGTCAGCTGTGCTAACACAATAATCATATAATTCGGCAAATGAGGCATAACCATCTGAAATTGGCGAATACGCAACGCTATACGAGACATGGATTTAGGCGTACTACCATTTTCCTTAATCAATACAGTCTCTAATGCATGGCCTAAACGGTCACGAAGGGCTTCATAGGACTCAGCAACTACAGTAGAGACCTTCGTATTCGTCTGCTTAAAAGCGTCTACCCCTTTTGCATCCTTATCGGCCTCGCCAGACGTCAACTCAGTGAATGTATCAAATTTATATAAGCCAATGTCACGAAGCGCTAAATACGGAATATACCGAAGCACTCGCAACGGTACTTGGCGCCGTTTAGCTACCGCTAAGACCTCATATAACTGAGGTTTAGCCACAACAGATACTTGCTCCCACTCAAGCAAAATGCGCCCCTCATTGACAGCCCCTACAAAACGCTTAGGTAGCGTTTCATGGGGATCGACCGTCAATGTTAGACGCACTTTCACTGGTTTAGTCACATCAAAGAAATCAGACGCAGCCAACGCTTGGCCTGACGTAATAAGCGTAATGAGGGCTAACAAATTAGACTTCCCGATAGCATTTTCACCAATCAAATAATTACATTGTTCATGAAAAACCAACTGCATATGATTCAAATTGCGAAAATTTTCAATCTCTAAGGCGGCTAAATACATGCTAGCACCTACTTTCAAATAAATGAATACGTTATATCCCTACTGCATTAACTCAACGCTGCGCACTGTGCTGTTCTTTTAAACGAGCAATCATAACAGACGCTACAAACATGAGTAAACCGGCGCAAACCGTAAGCCATGACAAGGTTTCACCAAAGATAAGAAAGCCCCACATAGCATTAAAGAATACGCCAATATATTGTAAAAACTGGGCTACCACAGCATTGGTCGCTACAAAGGCTCCCGTTAAGAAAAACTGGGCAAAGACAGAAATACCGCCAATAATAGCAATAATCCCCCATTGACGTGCATCAGGCCATACAAAGTTTGGCCACATCAAAGCGCCCCCTACAATCATTGTGGTCACCAAGAAATAAAACATAATCTCATAATTACTATGATGCCCAACCTGGCTAATTTTACGAATTGTCGTATATGCTGCTGCGGCAAAGGCTGCCCCGCCTATAGCATATAAAGAATACCAATGAAACTCACTAAAGGACCAAGGCTTAATCATAATCATAACAGCCACAAAAATCAAAATTAGCCATTTGCCCGCCCCTTGTGGAATGGATTCGCGCAATACAAAGGTACTAAAAATAAACACAAAAATACCAGATAATTGGAATAAAATGGACGCATCCGCTAAATTCATATAGGCTAAGGCGATAAAATTCATCAACGTACCAACGCCACCAAAAATACCACGAATGGTCAACATACCTCTATTTTCGGTGGAAAAGGCAATGCCCTTAGCCCACATATATCCTAATACAGCCACAGTGCCAATGAGTCCACGGAAAAACGTAATTTCCGCAGCCGGCATGGCTTGACCTAACATTTTAACAAATAAATTCATTACACTAAATGCTAACGCCGATGCGATAGCATAGAAAAAGGCTTTTCTCACGCAGTCACTTCTTTCTAAATCATGTCCCTACTTATTTACCAAAGGTATCTACAAAACTTAAAATTTCCTTGCCCATCAACTCTTTGTCGATAACCTGAGTAAAACGAAGCTCTTTATGCTGTAATTCCGCTAATTCCTTAGGAAATGCTACACCCGTAACTGCACTAATATGCTCTAAACTTTCATATGGTGTACCACCTGGTTGAATTTCCAAAGCTTCACAAATTGGCGTTGGGAATTTAAACGGATGGGCGGTGGCTGCAATAACAGTATGACGGCTACCATCTTCCGGATGGGCCTGCAATTCCTTCATATATGCACCCATAGCTACTGCCGTATGAGGATCTAATACATATCCATACGAATTATATACCTGCGCAATAACAGCCTTTGTTTCTTCATCAGATACAAACTGACCACTGAAATCACGCTGTACACGACTTAACTCTTCCTCACTAACAGATAACTTTCCAGTCGCTTTCAAATCTTTCATGCGTGTATTAGTAAGTTCATAATCCTCACCACTTACATAATAAATAAAACGTTCAAAATTAGAGCTTTCTAAAATATCCATAGAAGGAGAAATCGTCGTATAGAAATCACGATTCATATCATATGTACCAGTTTTAAAGAAATCAGTAAGCACATTATTGCGATTGGAGGCACAAATTAACTTGCCAATAGGTACACCCATTTTCTTCGCATAATAAGCTGCTAAAATATTACCAAAGTTGCCGGTTGGCACTACCACATTAAATGCTTCATCACGATGAATGGCCCCTTGGTTTACAAGCTCAGCATAGGCTGCCACATAATATACTACCTGTGGTGCTAACCGACCAATGTTTATGGAGTTAGCACTTGAAAAGCGTACCCCTTTTGCAGCTACCTTATCCGCCATCTCTTTATCTACAAATAAACGTTTTAAAAACTGTTGTGCATCGTCAAAATTACCACGAATAGCGGTTACATTCACATTGTCGCCCGCTTGCTTTTGCATCTGCTCCTGTTGCATAGGACTAACGCCATCAGTAGGGTAAAAAATCTGAATATGTGTGCCCGCTACATCTTTAAAACCTTCCAAAGCGGCTTTGCCCGTATCACCAGACGTAGCTGTTAAAATAAGCACTTCATCTGTTTCCCCTTCAGCCTCTTTGGCCGCAACCAACAAATAAGGAAATAAAGATAATGCCATATCTTTAAAGGCTTGCGTCCGCCCATGAAATAATTCGAGTACAGATAACCGCTCTAACACGGAATGAAGCGGTGCAATATCAGCAGTGCTAAAATTAGCCTTACTGTAGGCCGCATTAATCATTTCCTTTAACGCAGCCTCACTAAATGTAGGGAAAAAGTGGGCTAATACAATATAAGCAATATCCTGATACGATTTGTCTGCTAGCATATCATAGGTAATCGTTCGTTCTGGAAATTTGGCTGGCACATAGAGGCCCCCATCACTGGCCAAGCCATGTAATAATGCATACATCTCATTTACTGTTTCTTCACTTCTCGTACTTCTGTATTTCATCTCTCTACCCTCATACTTCTGTTAATTTTTACATTTTTTATCTGAAACGAACTTGCATTCTCTAACTTTGATTGATTCGTCTCATTTAATAAACTATTACTGTATTTCAATTAATTATACCGAAAATACGTGATTTTTGCTACCCGTGAAACAGCAAAAGACTGAGGCCGTCTCATTTCTGAAACGGCCCCAGCCTTGGTTAGGAAGGTGTGTCACAAACAAACCGAAATATGCAATTATGTTGCTTAATTAGCTCATACAAAGTCATTCGCCCTTTGTACACCTTACATTTACACTTATTAAGCCTGTTGTGCTGTTTCAGTTTCAGCATCAGCTTGTGCCTGTGGCGCACTTACGATTGGCTGAATCTGTTGATTAGCACCAACTAAAGTATTAACCAATTGAGTTAATTGCTCAATCTTTTCGTTTTGTGTATTCACAACGTATTGTAAATCTTTAATCTGTTGTGCCATTACCTTACGAGCTGGATAATTTTCAGTTTCGCCATCACCAACACGTAATGTTACACCAGCGTTAACCATGTTTTCACCGCCACCTAAGGAGGTACCAATGCTAAACATAGTGTCACCATTTGGACGATAGAATGCACCAAGTGCTAAGGCATTTGCGCCTTTGTAGTTACCTACACCAGCAGACACTTCCCACTTAGCTTCTGGGCTGAATTCTAATGGATGTAAAGCAGCAAGAGCCGCAGCACCAGCACCAACACGGTCTACCCGACGATCCAATTTGCTAATGCGGTTAGACATATGATTCATGCCATTACCAATATCGTTAATTGTTTTATCAAATTGGCCTTTGTTGATAGCATCGCCAGGATTTACAGCTTCACCAACATTAGTTATTGGCTTGCCACCCATATCAATGCCTTCGCCAGAGATGTTAACGCCGTCTTTTCCATCTTTGCCTGGAATACTAATACCTTCACCATTAATGATAGTTTGGCTATCACCTTTGCCTACTGTAATAGTATCGCCTTCAATGGTCACATCACCAATATTAGCTTTTTCAGTAACAGTTAATTCTTTAGTCGTTACAGAGTTTAAGCCTTTAAGGTCTTTAGATAATTTAATATCTAAGCCATTAGTAGGATTACCCTTGTCATCTTTTTGTGTCACTACACCAATATTGCCATCTGATAAATTATCAACAGCAGCTCCACCATTGAGATGTAAAGTTTCACCACTCTTAACAGTTACTTTTTTACCTTCGCCTTCGTCGCCAGCAAATACACGGCTAGACTCTTTTACTGATGTATCAATATTATTGATCTTATCAGCAATATCTTTTAATTGACCTTCAGTAGCAGCACGGTCAGGAACATAGCCTTTAGTTTCAGGTTCCCAAGTTGTATTATCAAGACCTGTAATGAATTGACCATTTTCTTTTGTACCTAATTGATCACCGTTTGGTTTAATAGGGCTTACTTCTTGGTTGCCCATGATAATTTGGTCGCCAGCTTGACCAATCGTTACTTGGCCATTCGCACCATCAAGAGCGACTTGATTTTCACCCGCGCCAGCTTTAACAGATGCATCTTTACCATCAATTGCAACTTGGTTAGCACCGGAGCCAGCAGTAATCGTACCATCGGAACCTTTAATTTCTACTTGTTTAGTCTCATCTTTACCAAGCGTAATATCTTCTTTAAGAGATACTTTATTATTTTCTACAGAAATATTATCACCAGCAGTTACCTTTGCTGCTTCAACTTCTTTACCTACAAGTTGAAGGACATCATTAATATTGGCTACATTCGTGTTATTCTTATTATCTCCTTCAACAATACCAGATCCTACGTTGGTAATTTTCTTACCACCCATGTTGATACCACCATTATTGATTGTGATGCCACCAGTATAATTTCCGTCAGCCCCTTTTATACCACCTACATTGATGCTAGTAAGGCCAGTTAAATCTTTAGCTAATTTAACACTTAAATATGTTTTTCCATCTTTAGTTTCGCTAACAACACCAATATTATTATCACTTAATTTCTCAGTGTCAGCTCCACCTTTAATATCTAACTGTTCATTAAGCTTTTTAGGAATAGGTTTAGCATCATCACCAGCAAAGTTTAGACCATCATCCATAGTCGCTACTTGATGTGGTGTCTTATTTTCATCAGTGTAAACAATACGAGTTACGCCATCTTTACCATCAAGACCTTTGGCACCATCTTTTACAGAAATGTTAGCACTTGTATTGTTGCCTTCTGGAAGTTCATTGCCTTGAGCATCTTTACCATTTTCACCAATAATAGTGATACTACCTGGTTTACCAGCTTTACCTGGAGTTCCTGGTTGACCATCTTCACCATCTTTGCCTGGTTCACCCTTAGTACCAAGAACTAAATCTTTACTCATCTTAATGTCATAGGTAGTCTTACCGTTTACAATTTTAGCAGCAAGTTCCAAGTTATTATCTTGTACTGGAGCACCTAACTTATCGGTACCTGGTGTTACTTCTTTACCATTTAAAGTAATTGCTGTGTGAGCATCACCAACTTTATCGCCAAGATCTTCAATCGCCTTATCTAACTGACCTTTGTTAACAGCATCTGTCTTATCTGTGCCCTCACCAACATTAGTAATTTTATTACCACCGTTATCTAAGCCGTTTTCAGATAATTCAACAGAACCTTTTGTACTAGGTGTAACTGGTTGTAATGTATTACCATCCTTAGTATATGTATTAGTGTCTTTATCATATACAGCTCCAGTTAAATCGATGTACCATTTGCCATCTTCACCTTTAACTAAGGAATTGCCGTCAGCGTCTTTTACAGTTTCATTAAATTTGATACTACCATCAGCTAAATTAATATTCTTAGCCAATTTCACATGTAAACCAGTGGCATTACCTTGCGCATCAACATCAGCTACAACAGCAATATTATTTTCAGTGAAATCAGTTGCCCCACCCTTAATATCTAACTGTTCATTAAGCTTTTTAGATACAACCTTGGTAGTACCATCGTCACCGGCGAACTTGAGACCATCATCCATAGTTGCTACTTCATGTGGTGTCTTATTTTCATCAGTGTAAACAATACGAGTTACGCCATCTTTACCATCAAGACCTTTTGCTCCATCTTTTACGGAAATATTAGCACTTGTATTGTTGCCTTCTGGAAGCTCTTTACCTTCAGCATCTTTACCATTTTCACCAATAATAGTAATACTACCTACTTCACCCTTAGTGCCTGGCTGTCCATCTTTACCTGGTTCACCTTTAGTACCAATGGTAAGATTATCTTTTAACTTAATATCGTATGTGTTTTGCCCATCTTTATTTGTAACGTTAATCTGTAAATTGCCCTCTCCAACATACGTTGTATTTGTAGCTTTCTCGCCACCGTTAACACTTACCACTGTATGTTTACCAGCTGCTGTAGTAGCATTTTCTGCAATTTCCGCTACTGCCTGCAATTGTGCAACGTTAACTGCATCAGTAGCAGCTGTACCAGCAGCTACGCCTGTGATTTGACGAGTTTTACCAGTAGCCACATCACCAACAGATACAGCAGCTAATTTAGAAGTCCAAGTCGCAGTAGCCTTATCTGCATCTGTCAAATCTTTTCCTGCAGGAATGTAACCTAATTTACCAGCAGCAGTATTAGCAATAGAGCCAGAGCCAAGAGCTACGCCATCTTTTACTGTTACATTGGCATTATAACCAATTACAGTTGCATCAGTAACGTTTAATACAGTTTCTTTAGATGCTGCGCCCATTACAACACTATTATTAGCACCTGTTAACGTACGGTTATCACCAAATAGAATTGTGTTATCAGTGTCTGTAATTTTATTATTACTACCTGTAGCGGTTACATGGCTTACATTAGTCGCTGTATTTTCAAAGCCAGTAATAGCATTGAATTCACTGATATATTCTTTAGCACCAGATTTAGGATCCGCAGCTGTGCCAATTAGTGTATTATTAACACCAATGATAGCAGATTTTCGAGTATAATCTGCTACGTTGCCACCACCAAAAGCCATAGTAGCTCCACCGCTCTTACTATTTCTAATAGCAGTTTGTAAGCTGTCAACCATAGCGTCTACAGAAGCAGCACCAGTAGTTGGTGGATTAATTGATGTAATGGAGTTACTAATCTTATTACCAGCACCATAAATAAGAGATCCATTAGTATTTTCTGTAATATTAGCTACACCTGTAATAGTATTAGCAACCCCTTGAGAAGAAACCCCTACCGGAGTTTCTTTTCCGAAGAGTTCAATAAATTGAATCTCCTCATTTGAACGAATACTATTTAAAGAACCTACTACAGTGGCGCCAAAATTTTGACCGCCATAGGCCATGGTGTTTCCTCCACCAGAACCATCAGAGCCGCCTGTTGCAATGGAGTAAGAACCAAGCATCGTGGAGAACAAGCCTTTAGCATAGGTATTGGTGCCTAAGGCTGTTTGATTTACATGGAAACCAATAGCATCATTACCAGATACTTGTTTACCACCCATGAGACCATTGTAGGTACGCCCACCAATGTCGATGGAACCTGTACGAGCGTTTGAATTAACGCCCATAGCAATCCCCGTTGCTACACGGCTGAGGTCAGTTGGCTTATCATAACCGCCAACACCGCCCTTAGGCCAGATAGTTGGATCAAAACCAAGTTTTGCTTCCTGTTCACCACCACCAGCAAATACACGAGCATTCTTACCAATTGCAATATGACCATCTAATGTAATATTAGCAGTTACATGAGCACCATCACCAATGACAACTGTCCCAGCACCACTTGTTCTTACATTATTACCAATAGCTACACTACCTTCACCATTAGCCGTTGCATTAGGACCAATAGCAACAGCATTAGTGCCTGTAGCGCCTTTATTATCTTTATTACCTGTTGCAGTGGAATTTACGGAGAAATATTCAATCGGTTTTATTGCTGCTAAATCAGCTTTCGTTGCAATATTATTAACCGTTAAATCAGCACCAGCATTACGAGTTAAGGTTAAAGTACCATCTTCAAGAGTCACACCCGTTACATATGTATCTTGTAAGCCTTCAATAGTAATAGGGTTAGTTGTATCGCCAGAAGAATCAGTTACTGTAATAGTACCAGCACCGGTAGCTTGATTATATGTAGCTGTACCGCCTGTTACTTTTGTGTCTGTATCAGTATTAAGGCCACTAATTGTGTAAATTGTAGAGCCATCAGTGGCTGTACTTGAACTTACAGTTACAGAATTGGCATCACCTGTAGCTGCTTGCACTTTTACACGAGCCGCTTTTAACTGTGCCACGTTTACGGCATCAGTAGCATATGTACCAGCAGCTAAGTTTGTAATTTGGCGAGTTCCTGCTGGAATATTTCCATCCGCTGCATAACCTACTGCTACAGCACCCATTGTAGATTTCCAAGCAGGAATACTTTGACTACTTGTACTATTAGTACTAGGATCATATCCTGCATTACCAGCCGTTCTCGATGCTTTTGAATTAGAACCTAAGGCAACACCATCATTTTTTGTTACTCTTGAATTACTACCTAAAGCAATGCCATTTTCTGCACTAGCCGATGCACTCTTACCTAAAGCGACACCTGCTTTTTCTGAACTACTTGCTTGATGTCCCAACGCTAGGCCACTTTGTGCGAATACTTCAGCATTATAGCCAATAGCCGTACCATAACCAGATTTACCTGTTTTATAGTATTTTGGTCCCCCTTGGTCCATAGTCAATGGATCTAGTGCATAATTTGCTTTCACTTTTTCGTCGGTAATAGCATCATATTCCGCTTTAGTAAGAGCTACGCCTTTATCAGCATAAACAACTGCCTGGCTACCAATAGCAATAGACTGCTCAGAATATGTTGTTGCTTTATAGCCACTAGCCAAAGATTGTTTTTCGTACGCGCGAGCATGGCTACCAAAAGCAGCTGAATCCCCATTATAAGATTCAGACCGATAACCAAGCGCAGTTCCGTTATCGTTAGATACCGTATTATACCCAATAGATACACTGCCTTGTTTATTGGCCTTACTATATAAGCCCATAGCAACACTTGTAGAGGTATTACTATTTGCCTCACGCCCAATAGCAACACCATCCGTAGCATTTGCTTTATTGCCAATCGCTATACTATCATTATTCTTCGCTGTAGCCTCGCTACCAATAGCAATTTGATTGGAGCTATTAGAATCAATCTGGGCTTTATAACCTAGAGCTACTGAATATGCGCCTTTAGTCAGTGCATTAGGGCCAATAGCAATACTACCATAACCTGTTGCACCCTTATTATCTTTATTCGTGTCAGTATCATTAGCCGCTTTTATAGAAACATACTCAACACCACTACCAGCACTGTTGCTTATTAAGCTAGCTACTTTATTCAACTGTGCTAAGTTAACTGCATCAGTGTCTTGTGTACCAGCTGCTACATTTGTAATTTGGCGAGTGCCTGCAGAATCATTTCCAGTTGCAGCATACCCTACAGATACAGCGCCTAAGGTAGATGTCCAAGTAGAGTTTTTCTTATCAGCATCACTTACAGTAGTATTAGTTGGAGATGCGCCTATCTCGCCAGCTGCTACACTTGCTACAGAATTAGAGCCAATAGCTACACCATCAGCTGCAGTAGCATTTGCCTTATAACCAGCTACAACTACATTAGAAACATTATTAGCGCCTAATTTATTATCACTTTTTACACCGGAGCCTAAAATCACTGAATTAGTAACACCTGTTAAGATACGATTGTCACCAATTAGAGTATTACCAGTACCATTTGTTACTTCATTATCTGTACCAATTACATACGCATGATCAGTTGTAGTAACTTTATTTCTAGCGCCTGAAATAAAGTTGTAGTCACTAGTATCTAATGCACCTTTACCTTTTATCACATTTGATACGCCTGTAACAGAAGAGTACTTACCAAAATCAACACTGTTAGCCCCACCTATGACAAGCACTTGACCACCACTGTCTTTTACTGACCCAGCTAAATTAAACGGATCAACATCTTCTATATTTCCATATGAATTAGTTACTGTATTACCTGCACCAAAAATCAATGCTGCATTAGCATTTTCTGTTCTATTAACAGCCCCCACAATTGCATTAGCTACACCATCATATGCATTACTAGCATTCGTTCTAATTTCATTACCAGAGCCTGCAATAGTTGCCATAGCACCTAGATAAGTCCCTCCAGCATTAACAATTCGACTTCCGCCTGCAACAACAGTACCTATACCTAGAGCCCCTTGACCGTCAGCATTCCACTTAGCAAAAGGACCATATGGTGTTGGCATCGCGCTATAATATGGTACCAGTGTTGTTCCATCAGCTGCCTGAACCCCTACTGTCCCCCTGCACACAATGCCAACACAGATAGAGCCACACCTAATGTCCGGCCTGACTGAATATGAGTAGATGCTGCTTTACCACTATTTTTAGCCAATTCTGATACTACTACATAGCTATGCTTCACCTTACTCCAAATAACTTTATACTGTTTATTCATTAACCCATCCTCCCTTAACATCAACTAGTCAAATAACAGTAAATTTTATCATTTCACTAAATAAAAACTATATTCACAAATAAAGCTATTACAAATCTCCTATATCACCTCACACATTAATTCATATTAATAAAGCCGTAAGGCATATCCCCCTCCCAAAAAACAAATAGACTTCATTTGTGTTCATTCTAGCCTTATAATAATACTCTGTCAATTTCAAAATACGCATTCTGGCTGCATTAATTTCATTTTAACTTCATTTTAATTAAGTGTTTTTCAAGATTTTAATATATTTTTTATTCCATCAATTCTGCTAATTAAATTTTTCCATAACTGAACTTATTAACTCAATGCAAAATCCCTCTAATTCAGTCATAAGAAAAATCGATTTAATCTATATTTCACAACCTCATATAAATTTCATATAAATTTTATATGAATTTAAAATATCTTAAAGTCTATATTATACTAATTTAGATTGTAAGAATGAATAAATTTGCCGAAACAAAAAGAGACTAATTTTGTCAGTAATAATTAATTTAATATATTACTCCACTTTTAACCTATAGCTACAAATTATTTCTATCATTGTTCTATAAAATTAGATGTTGTCAAGAATCCCTATTCCATTCAGGAATAGATAAAAAAAACGACTGTATAGAAATTACTTCTATGCAGTCGTTTTTAAAACTCACTATTCAATTATTGAGCTACTTCTTCTTTTTTGATTTTACCACCAAAAATGTCGCGGTAATCACCTTTTTCTTCGTTATCTTTATTATTTACACGAACACGTTCGATTTTGTAACGATCATTATCTTCACCAGCAATGCGGTCAACACGACTGTGATCAAGACCTTCAAGGCGAGTTAATTCAGGGCCAAATTCATCGATAGCACGCGCCATGCCTGCATCGATTTCAGCACCATTCTTAAGCGCACGATATATAACAGCAGCAAACTCATATCGAGTAAGTGTACGATCGCCTTTGAATTCACCATCAGGATAACCAATTGTGAAGCCTTTCTTAGCAATAGTATCCACATATTCATAAGCCCAATGGTTCTTAGGCACATCTGGGAACTCCCGAGTAGAAATATCTGAGTAACCAGAAGCCATACCATTACCACCACGACGTAATTGTTCATTTTCAGCTACTAACTGTTGAACAATACGTTTCAAGGATTCTACGTCTTTAGCAAGAGCTACACGCGATGTAGATACACCATTGGATTGACCAAAGCGGATACTTACACCTGCATTAAACATTTCATCGCCATTACCTAAGGTGCTACCAATGCTGAAACGAGTGTCTTCATTTGGCTGATAGTAAGCACCAATCGCAAATGCATCGGCATTTTTGTAATTACCATAACCTACGGCAAAATTCCATTTGTCATCTGGATTAAAGTCTAATGGACTCAATGCAGCTAATGCAGCCGCACCAGCACCTACTTCGTTAACACGATTGTTCAATTTATTTACACGGCCATTTAAATTACCGAAATCACCAGCTAAACCATCTACACGATCGCTTACAGCATCTAACTGACCACGATTTACTGCATCAGTTGGAGCTTCGCCTGCGCCAACATTGTGAATCACATTGTCACCCATGCTAACATTATCGCCACTTACTACAACTGTATTTCCTTCAGCGCCTTTAACAGTTAAACCATCATTGTTAATAGTTGTGTTGCCAGTTGTTACGGAATTTAAGCCTGTTATATCTTTAGATAATTTAATATCTAAGCCTTGACCATTGGCCACTACGCCAATATTACCATCTGATAAGTTGCTTGCATCAGCGCCACCTTTAAGATTTAAGGTTTCACCATTCTTAACAGTTACTTTTACGCCATCATCACCAGCAAATACACGACTAGAATCTTTTACAGCTGTATCAATATTGCCAATTTTTTCAGCTAAATCATGTAATTGGCCTTCAGTCGCTGCTCGGTGCTCTACATAGCCATTAGTCTCTGGATCCCAAGTTGTATTATCAAGTCCTGTAATGAATTGACCATTTTCTTTTGTACCTAACGGAGTATCAGGGGCCTTAATAGGACTAACTTCTTGGTTACCCATGATAATTTGGTCTTCAGGATTACCATTATCTACACCAATAGTTACTTGACCTTTTGAACCATCAGCCACCACTTGGTTTTCACCTGTACCAGCAGTTACTTTAGCAGCTTCACCATTAATATTAACCTGCTTAGCCGTATCAGATTCATGTCCTAGAGTGATATTATCATTAAGATTTACTTTATTGCCAGCTGCTACAGTAATATTTTTTCCTTCTTGTACGTTTGAGCCATTTATTACAAGGTTCTTAACATCACCAATAGCTGATGCTACTGTTCTCAATTGTGCTACGTTAACTGCATCAGTATCAGCTGTACCAGCGGCTACATTTGTAATCTGACGCGTTTTACCGTTTGCACCAACAGATACAGCAGCTAGTGTAGATTTCCAAGTAGCATTAGTTTTTGTGGATGCTGTATCTGTAACTGGGTCATAACCAACAACACCTTTATCTACAGTGGCAATAGAATCAAAACCAAGAGCCACGCCACCTACTGTTTCCACATTTGCGTTATGACCAATTACAACCGCATCAGTTGCAGTTAGCTCAGTTTCTTCATCAACAGAACCTAGTACGATACTATTGTTAGCACCAGTTACTTTTCGATTATCACCAAATACAACGGCAGTCTTAGTATCTTTAACTGTATTATTAATACCTGCTAAAGTTACATCATCTACATTTTCTGCTTTATTGTTATAACCCATAATGGAGTTATATTGACTAATGTCTGCAGCTGTACCAGTTAGGGTGTTTTTTACACCAATGATAGAAGATGCACGAGTGTAATCAGCTTTGTTACTGCCACCAATAGCCAAAGTAGACCCGCCACTATCAGTATTACGTATAATGTCTAGCATTTTTACTTGCAATTCTTTAGCTGAATTTGCTGCTGAAGAACTAGCTAATAGGCCTGTACCAGGAATAGAAATACTTGTTACAGAGTTAGTAATTTCATTCCCTGCACCAAAGATTAAAGCCCCATTTGCATTGGCTACTTTATTGGCCAAACCTACAATACTACTAGCTACACCAGAACTAGAGTTTTCAGCAGTAGCTGACTCCATGCTATTCATGGAACCCATAATAACGGCACCAAAGTTTTTACCTGCATCAACAGAGTCACGACCACCGGCATAATTACTAGTAGCAATAGAGTAGGCACCAGTAATTGTAGAGAAAGTACCATGGTTAAAGCTATTAGTACCAATTGTAGTTGCATTAACCCCCACACCAGTAGCTCTTCGGCCTGCTTCAGTAGACGTATCTACCTTTACATCACCTAATTGGCCAATGTATTTATGAGTGCCCACCATTAAACTACCAGAACGAACATAAGAGTTTTCACCAATAGCTATGCCTGCTGCCAATTTGGATGGATCTGCAGGAATACGTGCCGTAGATAAGAAGTTACCGCTAAATGTAGTTTGACCAAGGGCAAAGATAGCTTCTTGTTTACCAGCCATGTTTTCTACGTAGGCATTTTGACCTAGAGAAATACCAGCACTTTGGTCGGCATAATTTTCAACTTTAGCACCATTACCAATAGCAATGTCGCCACTGCCTTTACCACCATTACTATCCAAAATCCAAGCTTTATGACCAATGGCAATACTATTGTGAGCTACTGCACTAGCCCCTACACCAGCAGCTAAGGCATTGTCACCTGTAGCACCATCATTGTTGTAGTTGCCACCTGGAGTTTGAGGGCCTTTTACACTGTAGTAATGTGTCTTATTATTGGTTACATCAGAAGTAGTAGCTATCCCACTTACAGCATAAGTAGAGTCATCATTACGCTTAAATGTTAGAGTGTCTCCTTCTAGAGTAACACTTGTTGTATCAAGATTTTTCAACCCAGCAATTTCAATAGTTTCAGCATTACTATCTGTTAAAATTAAAGTTCCTTCAGAACCATTATATGATACTTTACCTTCAACAATAGTCGTGTCAGTAGCATCAGCAGCCCAAACACTACCACTAATTCCTGCGCTTAACGCCAATACAGCCAAAGTCACACCAATACGCTGACCTGTCTGAGATTTTGTTGTTGCTGTTTTACCAGCTTGTTTAGCAAGTTCAGAAACAACTACATAGCTGTTCTTAACCTTGCTCCAAATAACTTTATAATGCTTATTCATTGACTCAACCTCCCATAATACTAGTTAGTCATTTTAACTGTAAAATATATGATTACACCAAACCAAAAACATATTCAATAAAAGTAAGGACGCTTAAACTATCTCATATCACCCCACACATTAATTCACATTAATAAAGTTGCTAGGCGCGTCACACCACGCAAACTATTATCTCTCTTTTGCTTAATTATTTTATCTTTTACGGCCTATATCTGTCAATAAATTTTAACAGTTTTCTCATCATATTTTTCACTAACCTTTCATTAAATTCTAACTTTTTCAAGTTTATCAATTACAGCAACATATATAAAAAGTTCTGATATATATTGTAAAAATCTAAATCTATATTTCTTATATAACATTTATCATTTAATACACACTTTATTGATAGGTTATTATGTTTTATCAACTTTCAAAACATTAATTCATAGTAAATTCATGATTATTGACATTATATTTTATATACCCCTCTTGATAGCCTAATATACACCTCGAGAAGCTTGTATTATTTCACTCCCTTTTTCAAATTAATAGTTTACATTTTAAATCAATGGGTATATAATATCTATGTTGTCATGGACCACTAGCTCAGCTGGCAGAGCACCTGACTCTTAATCAGGGTGTCCAGGGTTCGATCCCCTGGTGGTCCACCATACCAAGGTCTTGCTAATGCAAGACCTTTTTTACATACAAAAACGCCCTAATCCGATTTTCCAGATTAGGGCGTTTCAAGTATCATTACCTGTAAATAGACACTAAAATAATAATGTCGATTGTTGGATTCACAGCTCGAATACAGTGCAATAAAATTGGCATTGTAATTTTGCTAGGTACAAGCCTCATCGATAACGCAACTATACAATTTGATATTTAACCTTCAATTCTTGATACAATTGATAACCTAAAATATTGTCTTTCTGTAATCTGCCTAACACAATTCCTGGAGCTATATCCATTTTATACGCAAATTGGCAAATAGACTCTTTATCACCTGTGTATGTTTTTAAAAATGTTTCATACTCATTTTTAGGGATTAGCGTCTCTGCAGCAAAAGAATCAGCTTCAATTTCTTCACACTCAGTTGTCATTCGCTGATTATAAATATGACCTTCAATAATATGATACATTTCATGGAATAAACTAAACCAAAATATGTCCGCCGTTTTACCTCTAACCGTAAGGGCTAATACAATTTTTTTCCCATCAATAAATGATGCTCCATGTAAAAAAGATCCCTCTAAATGAGGTAAAAAAACTATAACAATTCCACACTCACTTAATAATTCTTTCAAAGTTTGACAAAATTCGTCAGGCTCTTGTGTCGTTAGCCTTCGTATTTTAGGAATACTTTCTTTTAATTTTTCAATGTTAATATCCGAAACTACACGTTGTCTTGCCAACAGTTTTGCTTGTTGCGCCCATACCGCAAGTGCATAATTACTTTTATTTGATTCCCCATTCACACGAAATGCAATTCCTGGTATTTTTAAAGAATCTATAATTTCTAATTTAGAAACTTCAAAAAAACGTCGTAAATTTTCAACTTTTTTTATCGCAACTCGTGTCTTCTCTACCCATCCAAGGCTAGCTATTTTAGCATAAGGAATTTTCCTAACTAATTCAATCTCTCGTTCCATTTCCAATTCAGCTTTTACTCTTGCCAAATCTTCTCTATACTCGGCCTCTAAACCCTGCCAAAACTTCATGGGCAAGCCCAGGACATTCTCTAACCGTAAAGCTACATCAGCACTAAGTTCTACTTTTCCATTAATCAAATTACTAATATGTTTTTCACTAAAGTTCATTCTTTGAGCAAATTCTTTTTGAGACATTCCTCTATATTCTAATTGTTCTTTTATGGTAGCACCTGGAGGAATTGCTATATAATTCTTACTGCTATACATCTGTAAACCCTCCTTTGATTATTTATGGTAATCTTCTATGCTAATAATTATTACTACATCTAATTTTTCTTCATGTTTTCTAAATACTAATCTATACGGGTGAATTAAATCCATTGCATAATGTCCTTCAAGCTGACCTTTTAATGAATGACATCTTCCCACGGAAAACTTTATTAAAGTTTCAACATTATCACTATGTTTTAACTCTTTAATACGCTGAAAGATTTTTGCGGACATTTCTTCCCCATATGTTTTCTTTGCCTCTTTACCTTCTGTACACACTTTTTCTAACTTCTTAGTTCTATAAGTAACATCCAGTTTTTTGCACCTTCTCCCACAAATAAATTAACCTATAAGGTTAATTTAATATTAACACTATTTAATCAGATTAGCAAGAAAATATGCTTATACTAAAATAACCTTAACGTCGAAGTAACGTCAAGGCCATTTCTCAAATACTTTGTTAAAGTTACGAGATGAGCCGAGCGTTGCAATACTTAGCTATCTCTCTTTCTATTATACCTACTCCACCGTCACTCGTCAAACACGGGTGACTTTTTAAATGCCAAAAATCCAAGATACACCTAAGCGAATAAAGCTAAGTGTCAATACCCAAAAGGCTAAAAAATGAAGTGTTCCTTCTAAGCCTTGTCCAAGGCGAGAAACGCCAGATTTATAAACAATATCGCACCAACACATACCAAAACCTCCAATCACACTGTATGATAAATAATTCTCTAATTTTTTCAGTTTTTCAAGATATAACTGTTATTATTCTACTAAATTCAGCTTCATTTCTCAACCTCAAAAGCATGCTATGTATACCAATTGTGCATATGATATAATGAAACCAATACCATATTCTATTATATGTATAGGAATAGACGCTAACGACGATTTCAGTCCTATACCTCTGAAAGGACTTTCCTATGACTGATATTTTACTATTTGAAATGATTAAGCGAATTAGCACGGCCATTGTGCTCGGTCTTGTCATTTCTCGTTTAAAACTCTTTGATCGGCTCATGGCTAATCGTTTATCTTGGTTCGATCGTTTTATTTTTATTCTTATTTTTTCAAGTATTGCTATTTTAGGTACTTATGGCGGTATTCCCATCAATGATGCCCTAGCAAATTCTCGCATGATTGGTATCATGGCGGCCGGTCTAGTAGGGGGCCCTTTTTTAGGCGGTGCCGTTGGTCTTGTTTCAGGCTTACATCGCTATTCATTAGGCGGTTTTACCGCTCTGGCCTGTGCCATTTCTTCTATTACCGAAGGCCTGTTAGCCGGTCTGTTTCAAAAGTTTTATAAACGCAAATTAATACCTTGGCCCATAGCCCTAGGTATCGGCTTCTTTGGCGAAATTATCCAAATGCTCATCATCTTATTAGTAGCCGAACCCTATCATATGGCAGCCGCTCTCGTCGGTGACATTGCCGTACCTATGACCATTGCTAACTCTCTTGGTCTTGCTCTTTTCATGAAAATCATCAAAGATGGCTTACACCAACGGGAAACGCAAAAGGCCAATCAAAGTCAAAATATTTTGTCTATTGCTCGTGAAACGGTTCGTTATTTCCGCAAAGGCTTAACGCCTGAATCTGCTAATGCAGTCGTACAAATTATCAAAAAGCACAGTTCTTATGATGCCGTTTCTATTACTGACACGACGCACGTACTAGCTTATATCGGAGCTGAAGCTAATCATCATGCCCCTGGGGTAGCTGACCATTTAACAAATGTAACCATTCATTCTCTCACGTCGGGCACTATCCATATTGCCTATTCACATGATGAAATTGGCTGTACAGATCCTCATTGCACCTTAAACAGTGCCATTGTCGTTCCTTTAAGTATTAACGGGCGTATCATCGGCTCGCTTAAAATGTACTATACGGACACAACTCATTATCCCGATTCATCCGATGTAGCCTTTGCTCAAGGGCTAGCCGATTTATTTTCTACCCAGCTAGAATTAACAGAGATTGATCAACAGCGTCAATTAACAGAGGCCGCTAAAATGCAAGCGCTCCACACGCAAATCAATCCCCATTTCTTATTTAATACTTTAAATACAATTTCGTCCTTAATACGAACTAACCCAGAATTAGCACGACGTTTACTCATCAAATTTTCCCAAATGTTTCGTTTCACCTTGCAATATACAGGGCGTGTTATTTCCTTTGCAAAGGAATGGGACCAAGTAAGTGGCTTTTTAGAAATTTCACTGGCCCGCCATGGAGATAAACTCTTTGTGACCCATAATATTGCTCCTGCCATTTTCAGCTTTGGCATTCCATCCCTTACCTTACAACCGATTATTGAAAATTCCATTAAGCATGGCTTACAGCCACGTGAAGTGGGGGGCTCTATTGCCATTGAAGGCACGATGACAGAAACAGATATTATTATAACTGTTACCGATGATGGTGTCGGCTTTCAGGGAGATCCTAATTATTATTTGGAGCAACCACCAGAAGGTCACATTGGTTTGAGCAATGTACATCATCGCCTTCAAGGGCTGTATGGCGCTCCATATGGTCTCACCATTTCTTCAATTCCTGAAGAAGGCACAACTGTAACTATTCGCCTTCCCAAAATTCAACCAGAACCTGAAAAGGAGGTCCTATGATTCGCACCATTCTAATTGATGACGAAGCACCAGCGCGCGACGAGCTACGCTATCTACTCACTACGAACCACAGTACCACCATTGATATCATTGGAGAAGCCGACAATGCCACTTCTGCAATTTCACTAATTACTCGTGAAAAACCACAATTAATCTTTTTAGATATTCACATGCGTGGTCTATCTGGCCTAGAATTGGCAGAGGTCATTCGTGATATTTCGCCAGACAGTCGTATTATCTTTGCCACGGCTTACGATGAATATGCCCTTAAAGCATTTGAGCTACAAGCCTTAGACTATGTAGTAAAACCCATTGAAGAAAATCGCTTATCCAAGGCTATCCAACATGTAATCAAAGCTTTATATCCGCAAGGTCTACCTAGTGAAAAAAATGCATCTATACAAGAGGATATTGCAATTACGGCCACGCCCCCTACCGCTTCCACTGATAACACGCCAACGGTACGTACTAATAAACTAGCGGTAGATGATGGTGCACACATTCTCTTGATTGACTTAGACAGTATCGCCTATATTACAGGAGAATCAGGACGATTAGAAGTCCATACGGATTCTGGGAAATATGGCTCTAACAAAACGTTGACAGAGTTACAAGAGCGCCTTCGTGGCACTTCACTTTACCGCGTGCACCGTAGCTATATTGTGAACCTTAACAAAGTGCGTGAAGTCGTACCATGGTTTAAAGGCACCTATTGGCTTCGCTTGCCACAGCAAACGGCTAAAGGACAAGAACTGGTAGACATTCCTGTAAGTAAAGCACAAGTGAAGTTGATAAAAGAGTTGCTAGGGATTAACTAAGTTTGGCTAAAAAAACTACATAAAGTATTGATAAAAGTAAAGCGAGAGGTCTCCCTCACGACCAGCTAGGAAAGATAGCAATGGTCGCTACGCGAGGCCTCTCGCTTTGCTTATCCTCTGTACTTTATGTAATTTCTATTCAAACCTATATCAGGTTAATCCCTAGCAAGCTCTTTTAGTGAGAGGTAGAAAGATAGCAAAAAAACGAGGAGACTCTAGTAGCCATCACGTTTCAGATTAGGCTAGAGGAGTCTCCTAATTTTATTGTAAGTAGTTGTAATGAGATTCTAATGTTAGATGAATGTTAGGCTACAGAAAATGGTATTGACTTATGCATTTTCTGTTTCCATATTAGTTACTTCTTCCGCTTCAATATCTGCTTCGGTTCTAAAGTCTTGTGGTTGTTTTGCCAAGCGAATCCAACTGCGAACGGCTTCAACCATAACGATAGCAACGAGGATAAGCATAAGAATACTTACACCGACAAGCATCCACTGACCTTCTGGAATATAGTTATAGACGATATTTTCATAGTCCGCCATAACTGTAATAACTGCGATAAAGATACAAGGAATCAATGTTACCCAAGCGTAACGTTTGTGACCAAGGTGCATAATAACAGTAGTACCGATGGCAAGCCCCATAGTAGCTAACAACTGATTAGATACACCAAATAATGGCCAAATGGTTCCGATATTGCCTTGTAATACGAGGTAACCCCAAGTGAAACATACAAGGAATGACGCAATATAAACGCCTGGTAACCAATGAGCATCTTTCATTTTAGGGAATGCCATACCTAATAATTCTTGTACCATATAACGGCTTACGCGTGTACCAGTATCGATTAATGTCAAGATGAACAAAGCTTCGAACATGATACAGAAATGGTACCAGTAACTCATAAGGTGAGCCATGCTTGGAATTTGAGAGAAGATATGAGCCATACCAACAGCCAAGGACACTGCACCACCTGGACGATGCATTAAGTCTTCCCCTACCATAGCGGATAAAGCTGGCAATTCATGAACTTGAAGTCCTAACGCATTAAATGTTTCAGTTGTAGAGTTAATTGCGAAATAGTCACTTGGATGTAAGCTAGTAGCTGCAATCAACGCCATCATAGCGATAAATGCTTCAGTAAGCATAGCGCCATAACCAATTGGTAACATTTCTTTTTCATTGGTAATCATTTTAGGGGTTGTACCTGTGGAAACGGTAGCATGGAACCCAGATAAGGCACCACAAGCAATCGTAATGAATACGAATGGAATAGCAGAGCCACTAAGTACAGGGCCACCACCATATACATAATCAGAGAAAGCTGGCATTTGAAGAACAGGCATTACGATAATAATACCAAGTGCTAATGCGCCGATAGTCCCTACTTTCATGTAAGTAGATAAATAACCACGAGGTGCTAATAACAACCAAACTGGCAATGCTGCTGCAAAGAAGCTATATACAGCTAACATAATTTGAATGGAATGACGATCCCAAGTGAAATAAGGTGCTAATGAGGAATGTGCAATGTCTGGCCCATAAATAACAGCGGCCATAATCAAAGCAACACCAATAACAGTGGCTTCACGAATTTTACCAGGGCGAATCCAACGAAGATACACACCAATGAATACAGCAATTGGAATCGTAGCACTCACTGTAAAAAAGCCCCAAGGAGAGTTTTCAAGAGAGTTAGCTACTACTGCTGCCATCCCTGCCATGGTAATAATAAGCAAGAATAGAGTCGCTAGTAAAGTGCCCATACCAGCTAAGCTAGAAATTTCAGATTTCGCAATATCCGCAATGGATTTACCATTATAACGTACGGAAGCAAATAATAACACGAAATCGTGAACAGCCCCAGCTAATACGGAACCAATCAAAATCCAAAGCACGCCTGGTAAATAACCAAATTGTGCTGCAATAACTGGTCCCACTAAAGGACCTGCCCCAGCAATGGCAGCAAAATGTTGACCAAAGGTTACCCATTTATTGGTAGGTACATAGTCAACCCCATCATTAATAGCTACCGCTGGTGTTGTCCGATATTGGTTAACCGTCAATACTTTGGCAGCTATGAAGGACCCGTACAAGCGATATGCGATCGCAAGCACTAGGGCCGATACAATAACTAAATAAAGCCCGTTCATTTCCATCTGTAGGAACCTCCTAAAATAAAATAAGTGCAATGGTAAGCTGAGATTCTCTTGTGATAGATTGTCCGCTCACAAGTTACCTTGTCATCTCATCTTCATCTGATAGCATTGTATGTTATTTTAAACATCTGGTAAACGAATTTTCTATGAATGGAACAAATCGGGCTATCAACGGAAATAAAGTTTGTCAAAAAGAAATGAAAAACTACTCATAAACTAAAAAGCCATAACAAAATGTAAGTTATAGTTCTTCATCTTGTTACGGCTTATTTTTATTTTTTGGAATCTAAGGGCACGATTGAAATAGTGTAGCCTAACGGCTTTAATACTTTAAATAAAATTACAATGCGCTCTTATAGATGTTCAAAATATCTTCTGTTGTAAAGTTTGTATATGATGTTGGGTAGCGGTTTGATTTTTCCGCAATGGCTGGTAAATCTTCTGCGGGAATCCCTACTTCAGT
This sequence comes from Veillonella intestinalis, assembly GCF_943192895.1. Classification (NCBI taxonomy): domain Bacteria; kingdom Bacillati; phylum Bacillota; class Negativicutes; order Veillonellales; family Veillonellaceae; genus Veillonella; species Veillonella intestinalis. The sequence continues at coordinate 150,998 of NZ_CALPCB010000007.1, forward strand.
CAAGGTTGTTGGTGCACCAAGGCTCTTGAAATAAGCCCGTAATGCTTCAATGCCCGCTAAGGCTAATGCCTCATCACTGTCGTAGTCACTCCGCTTTAAGCCCCACACATTGGTAGCAAAGCGCACAAAGCGTGCCACATGATCTTTATAAATGTAGCGAAGTAGCATAGGGTGAACAATAGCAAGGCCAGCCCCATGAGCAATATCATGGAACGCAGATAAGGAATGTTCAATCTGATGGGCCATCCAGTCCTGTTTTTTACCTAAGCCCATAATACCATTAAGAGCAATCGTAGCCCCCCACATCAAATTGGAACGAGCTTCATAATCTGTTGGATTCTTAACTGCAATATCAGCATTTTCCATAATATTCTTAAAGGCTGCTTCAATCATAGCGTCACTTAAATTATTCGTTTCAGGCAAGGAGAAATACTGCTCCATCAAATGGGATAACATATCACAAATACCATTTACTAGCTGTTCTTGTGGCATTGTATATGTATATGTAGGATCTAGATAAGAAAATTGTGGGAATAGAGCATCGCCAAAACCGCCCATTTTCTTCTGTAGCTCCCAATTAGTAACTACACCACGGTTATTCATTTCACTGCCTGTAGCCGACATCGTTAAAACAACCCCAATAGGCAAAGCTTCTGTTACGTTTTCACGTTTCATAAACATATGCTCCCACCAATCAAAATCAGGCGCTGTTTTCGCTACACCAGCAATAAATTTAGAGCAGTCAATAACGGAACCACCACCAACAGCCAAGACAAAGTCAACATTATGTTTACGGCACAAATCAGCACCTTCCTGCACTTTTTCCATGCGAGGATTAGACATAATACCGCTTAATTCAACGACAGTTTTACCAGCAGCTTGTAATTGAGCCTTAACGGCATCATAAATACCGTTCTTTTTAATGCTACCACCGCCATAGGTGAGTAACACCGTTTTGCCATAGCGAGCTAATTCCTCACTAAGTTGACTTACACAATCTTTGCCAAATACAATCTTCGTTGGGTTATAAAAAGTAAATGCGTCCATAGGGACCTCCTTTATATTCATATCCATATGCAGTAAACCGGTCATGCGTGGCACAACCGGTTCCTGTTTTATTATCTTAATTGTAACGTAAATTAGCTATAGATACAACGAAACATTTTATTATTTTTCTCAATATTTCTTTCGCTGCATGTCTATTTCAATAGCTGTATGTCTATTCCAATATATGATTTATCTTAATGAAGTTCCACAGCATATGTAATACGTCGTTCGTACATTTCATTGGCTTTTGTCAACGATTCCTGAAACGTCGCCATATTCACATCATTAGGTGCGAATTGTGGTTCAATACAAATTCCACTGTATTGTTCATAGACTTCACCTTGACGACCTTCATCAGCTAGCCAGTTACCTGTATATAGTTGGAAGCCCGGTGCATCTGATAAAACATGTAATGTCAAATCCGCTACCCGAAACGAACCGCAACGTTGTACTTCCACCGGCGAATGACTCATCATACCATTATCAGACAACGCCAATGTATTGGGCGCTCGCAACACATAATGATGATCGTAGCCACGATAAGCCGCTAATGGTGCTTGATACTGACGCAAGGCGTCACCTATAGATTGCCATGCACGAAAATCAAAAGGACTTCCTTCCACGGAAACAATCTCACCAGTTGGAATTTGATTATCGCCAAATGGTAAATATTGGGATGCATTCAATTGAACTTCATGGTTTGTTATTAAGCCTTGATCAGCGGCAACCATAGCCCCATTGACATGAGGTAGAGCGGCTGTACCATTCAAGTTAAAATAACTATGACCTGTAATATTGACTACTGAATTTTCTGAAGTCATGTATTGATACGTTAATCGTAACTCAGCTCCATCTACTTCCACCAATAGCTGAACCCGCAAATCGCCAGAAAATCCATCATCTTGACCTCGTAAGGTAGTAGCGAGCACTATTTTTTCATAATTGACTTCTTTGCGTTCACTATTAGGTACCAATTGCCAAAGAGCAAAACTTAAACTACATTCACCGCTATGCAATAAATTAGGCCCATTATTAGGTGTCCACGAATAGGTTTTATCATCAATTTCACAGCGAGCACCGCCAATGCGATTAGCTACGCGCCCTACAGTAGCGCCTAAGTAGGCATCACCTTGTTCATAGCCACGAAACGTATCATAACCTAGCACAATGTTTCGTTTCAAAGGTTTTACAATAAAATCTACAATAGTGGCGCCACGATTTAAAATCCGAACTATTAATTGTTCCGTTTCTAATTCATATAGCTTGACAGCCTCACCTTTTTTTGTCTTACCCCAATCATACCGCTTCATTGTGTCACCTCATCAACCGCCGATGCGCCACATAGCACGTTTAGGTACATCCATATCAGCGCCATCATGTTGCTCTTTACGCAATTGTAAAACTTCAACAATATACTGTGCCAATTCTTGCGCTGTTTTACCTTGACGAACTAAACCTACTAAATCAGCTTCATCATCACGAAGCAAACAAAGGCGTAAACGACCATCAGACGTTAAACGCACTCGATTACATGAGTCACAATAACTATGGCTCATAGGGAAAATAAAGCCCACTAAATTACCTTGTGGCAGACGATAATACGTGGCCGGGCCAAAGCCTGTCACGTCCTGCGTCTTAGGCGCTGGTCCTACAGGAACTAGTTTACCACCACATAATCGTTCCAGCTGTTGCTGCCACATATCAAACGTAGGTCCTCTAAATTTCTCGCCTTGAAATGGCATGTATTCGATAAATCGCCAGATTACAGGCCATTTTTTCATATAGGCTAATAAAGAGCGCACCATATCATCGGACAATGTTTCCATCAATACAGTATTAATTTTTACTGTTTTAAACCCTGCCTGCAAGGAGGCTTCAATTCCATCAATAACGGCTTGTAACTGCCCTGTACGGCCAGTACGCTCATCAAATGTTTTTTCATCGACAGCATCTAAGCTAATATTGACCCGCTGTAAACCAAGTTTGCATAGACTATCCGCTCGGTTAGCCAACAAACTGCCGTTCGTAGTCATCGATATATCCTCAAACCATTGACGTTCTTGCAACTTAGCTAACAAGGTATCAAGTTGCGGATATAGTAATGGCTCACCCCCTGTCAAACGCAACGCGCGTATCCCCAATTCATGAAAGGCTTCTAAAATAACAAGCCACTCATCAGGTGTTAGCAAATTGGTTTGACTCTCTGGGGTAATGGCTTCTGGCCGGCAGTAAGGACAGCAAAAATTGCAGGCTTCCGTTAGTGATACACGCACATATTCAATTGTTCGTTGCCAACTATCTTGTACCATCCGAACGCTCCTATGGGCTATTTAATTAGCCACTTCTTCTACCACAACAGTATCGCCAACTTTAATCGTGCCACCGCTTAACACTTTAGCAAAAATTCCCTGGGTTGGCATAATACAAGAACCCACTTGCTTTTGGATTTCACAGCCAGAATGACATTCCTTGCCAATCTGAGTCACTTCTAACAGTACATCGTCACCTACAAATAAACGCGTACCGACAGGTAATTCATATAAAACAACGCCTTCAATTGTAATGTTTTCAGCAAAATCACCAGGGTTTACATCCGCCCCCTTAGCTCGCATTAAATCAATACTTTGAATGCCTAACAAACTAATTTGGCGATGCCATTTACCAGCATGTGCATCCCCTTCCATGCCAAAGTCAGTAATTAACTTGGCTTCTGGAATATTATGTTTCTTCTGTCCTTTTTTTTCGCTAATGGAGATCGCAATAACCTTTGCCATAATATATATTAGTTCCTTTCTATGACCTACTAAGTCTTAGCTGTACATAGCCCTAAATACTCCGATGATACAAATACCTAGCAAATTTACGGCTGCATGCTACTACGCTTAGTATGCCACTGTATCAATCACTTTGTATGTTGCTCTGGCAACACTGTATAGATTGATTTCTATATAATAGCTATTATAACACGATATAGGTAACTTAAACATGTTTACTTGTTAATTTTACAAAAAAATCTGACATGACCTAAATTCTAAGTCATGCCAGATTTAATATAGTGCAGCGTATGTAATTACACATAATGCAACGTATTTAATTACACATAATGTAGTGCTTCACTATTTTACTATTCATACCCTTACTTTTTAATCAAACTTTATGCTAATTAATTATTCTTTATGCTAATTAATTATTCGCATAATAATTAATTAAGCAACCGGCTGCAATAATATCCTTTTCATCCTGCTCAATATCACCAAGTGTTAAGGTAATCTTTTGTACACCACTTTCACCAATTACATAACCAGTAAATGTAGTATCATCACTCAATAGGATATCACGTACTTTTGGTACCCAAACAAGATCATGCACTGTAATTTTCTTAGCATCATCTTCATTAATTAAAAATGGTAACATACCCCAGTTCATTACATTACTACGATAGCGTTTAGTCGCATATTCTTGTGCAATATTAGCGGCCCCACCAAGTACACGTTGACAAGATGCTGCTTGTTCACGAGCCGAACCATCACCTGGTTTATTAGCATAAATAACACTACCAATTGACGTACTATTCACAAACTCAGCTACATCTCCAGTGTATGAAACAGCGTCTTTAACCACTTCATATAATTTAACTAATTCTGGACTATTTTCTCCATCTTGACGAGCTTTTTCAATATCTCTAACAGCTTTTGCACGACCCACGTATTCAGGTACTTTTCTACTTAAAGCAAATTCAGATAAGGCATATGGATCTGAACGGTAGGAAGATGTTTCCCCTGATGGAATTAATTCGTCAGTCGTTGTCACTGGATCATCAATATATGCTGCTACTTTAAGAAGTAAATTTTCCTGTAGTGGCTCAATTTTTGGCCAAGCTTTAATGGATGGTGCATAAATTAACTGTTCTTCTTTGTTGCCTTCACCAAATCCTGCATACACTTTATTTTCATATGGCTTAGCATCATAATGGAATTCTGGCACAGAATCATCATAATCAATTTCAGTAGCCGGTGTTAATGCGCCTCCATGAATTGCGGTAGCGGCTACCGAGCGAGCATCCATAAGGGCCACAGATGAAATCTGACCATTACCAGGTTTCGAACCTTCACGACTAGGGAAGTTACGAGTTGCATGGCGCACGCTAAAACCTTCATTATTTGGCGTATCCCCTGCACCAAAGCAAGGCCCACAGAATGCAGTACGTACAATAGCCCCTGCTTCCACTAAATCAACCAAGGCCCCGTTTTTCATAAGTTCTAGATAAATTGGCTGACTGGAAGGATATACGCTAAATGCGAAGCGGCCATTACCTACACTTTTACCACCAACAATATTAGCCGCTGCCACCAAGTTTTCATATAAACCACCAGAGCAACCTACAATAATCCCTTGGTCGGAATGTAATTTACCATCATAGTATTTATTAGTAAGACCTAAAGACAATGATTTATTATCTAATTGAGCAATCGCATTCTCTTCGATAGTGCGTAATAAGTCAATACCGCCTTCATTAATCTCTTTAATCGTATACACATTACTAGGGTGGAACGGCATAGCAATCATAGATTCAATCGCATCTAAGTCAACCATAACAACACCATCATAATACGTTACATCGGCTGGTTTCATTTCACGATATGCTTCTGGACGTCCATGGATTGTTAAGAAGTCTTTCACTACAGTGTCAGTCTGCCAAATTGTGGACAAGCAGGTAGTTTCCGTACTCATAACGTCAATGCCATTTCTAAAGTCCATAGACAAGGATGCTACCCCAGGTCCGATAAATTCCATAACTTTATTTTTAACTAAGCCCGTAGCAAATACAGCTTTTTCAATTGCTAAGGCAACGTCTTGTGGCCCTATACCATGTTTTGGTTTGCCTTTTAAATAAATAGCAATAACTTCAGGTCGTTTAATATCATAAGTACGCCCTAACAATTGTTTTACTAATTCAGGACCGCCTTCGCCAATAGCCATGGTTCCTAAGGCTCCATAACGAGTGTGGCTATCTGAACCTAAAATCATTTTGCCACCACCGGCCATCATTTCACGCATATATTGATGAATAACAGCTAAATGAGGTGGTACATAAATGCCACCAAACCGTTTAACTGCGGATAGACCAAATACATGATCATCTTCATTAATCGTGCCACCTACAGCGGCTAAACTATTATGACAGTTAGTTAATACATACGGAATTGGAAATTTATCTAAGCCACTGGCAATCGCCGTTTGAATAATACCCACATAGGTAATATCATGAGATGCTAATGCATCAAATTTAATGCGTAAATCATTCATGCCTTCCGCCTGCTGATGGGATTCCAAAATTGAATACGCTATGGTACCACGACGAGCATCTTCCTTATTCACTGAAAGGCCCTGCTGCTGTACCATCTCTTCGGTCATTAGTTGACCATTAATTAAATACATACCATTTTGTAACGAAACCATGTTTATCCCTCCATTTTACAATGTAACTCATTTTATAATTCACTAAAACCAATTTACAACTATACCTATATCACCTATTATCTATCCCTTAGATATATGTTATACTTATACTTAACTACTTATATCAATAGGAGAAAACTATGGATGATAAAGATTTATTATTACTAAAAACCTTATATGAAGAAAAAAATATTACCCATACAGCTCGGCGAATGTTCCTATCGCAACCAGCCTTAAGTGATAGGCTACGACGTTTAGAAAAGGAATTTAACTGCACTATTTTAATCCGTCGTCCTCGCGGAATCGAGTTTACTACCGAAGGCGAATATTTATATCATTATTTTATGAAAGCCCTTAACTCCTATGAAGCTACCAAGGAGTTCTTAGCTTCCAAAGATCATATTGCCAAAGGTCTCATTCGCATAGGTTGTTCCAATGTTTTTTCTAAATACCATATGCCCAAATTACTTCACGAATTCAAGCAAACATATCCAGCCATAGATATTCAAATGAAAAGTGGCTACAGTCACAATCGCTATCGTGACTTTCTTGAAGGAGATCTTCACGTTTGCATCGTCCGTGGTGATCACAATTGGACAGAACATAAAAAACTGCTTTGGCAAGAACCACTATGTGTCTTTAATAAAACACCTATTTCTATCGAGGATTTGCCCAAGCTACCTTATATTCATTATCAAACGGACTCCCTCTTACAATCCGTCCTAGATGATTGGTGGTATGCTCATTTTCAAAAACCCCCTAAAACGGCCATTGAAGTAGATGCTATGGATACAGCTTTAAAATTAGTGCAACAAAATCTAGGCTATACCTTCCTATCCCAAAGCTGTGGTCAGGATACCCCTGACGTTATAGCGGAACCATTAATTGATCTTGAAGGAAACTTTTTGTTAAGAAAAACGTGGATGTACTATCGCCATTCCTATGAACAATTATCAGCCGTAAAAACATTTGTAGATTTTGTAATTAACTACACACAGCCCCTTTCACCCAAGCTATAATTCCTCTTTATGCATACATGATATCCCTAAACAAGATATAAGACAAACAGTTAATTATTTCAATCTACTATAAGCAAAATCTATTTCTAAAATCTTCAATGCATCCCTATATACTTAGATATATCCAAATAAACTACAATCAAAAATAAAAGGCCACTCTCGCCTGTTAACTAAAACAGTTAGAGAGCGGCCTTAAAAGTAACCAATTTTATTATGTTAATCGTCTTCTTCAACAGGCTCCTCTTTACCGAAACCATTGAAGATTAAATTAAGCACAACTGCGGTCAAACTACCAAGTGTAATGCCACTATGTAAAATAACAGAAGTCCAGCTTGGGAAATTATGATAGAAATTAGGCTCTGTTAAGGTAACCATACTCATCCCAATACTTACAGCAACTAACATTAGATTGTAGTTACCTTCAAAATTAACCTTAGATAAAGCGCGAATACCACTAGCAATAATCATACCAAACATAGCAATACCTGCCCCACCTAATACAGAGTTTGGAATGCACGCTACAATGGCCGCCATTTTAGGTACAAGACCTAATACTACAAGAATTAAACCAGACATAGCGACTACAAAACGACTTTTTACACGAGTTACCGCTAACAAACCTACGTTTTGCGCAAATGCAGTGTATGGGAAGCTATTAAAAATACCGCCCAACATAGTGGATAAACCATCGGCACGCAAACATTTAGCCAGACCTTTACGACCCATTGGCTTACCTACAATTTCACCAATCGCTACACAGTCGCCCGTAGTTTCCACCATAACTACAATCATTACAATAATCATAGAAATAATGGCCCCTACATCGAAGGTAGGATAGCCAAAAGAGAATGGTGTAATGAAACCAATCCAATCAGCCGTCGCCACTTCACTAAAATCAGCTACCCCTAGAAGAGTGGCAACAATAGTACCACCAATTAGGCCTACTAATACAGAAATATTACTTAAAAAGCCTTTACAGAATCGATATACCAGAATAACCATAGTCAAAGTTAAAAATGCTAAAAACAAACTCATGGGACTTGCAAATTCAGGTGATGTAGGCTTCGCATAGCCGGTAATCCAACGAACAGAAACTGGCAATAAGGTAATCCCTATAATGGTAATAATAGTACCAGTTACCACTGGTGGGAATAAGCGTATCAATCGACTAAAATACGGAGCTACTAAAAAGGTAAACAACCCCGCCACTATAATGGCACCATAAATGGCGGTCATCCCTCCTTGAGAGCCAATAACTATCATAGGTGTTACCGAAGCAAAGGTGACCCCTTGGATCATAGGAATTCTAGCCCCTACTTTCCAAAAACCTAGGGTTTGAATTAATGTAGCAATACCACAAGTAAATAAATCTGCATTAATCAAATGAATTAGCTGCTCTGCAGACAAATGCATAGCCTGTGCTACGATGATTGGCACGGCCACCGCCCCTGCATACATGGCTAATACATGTTGCAAGCCATAGGCAAACAACTGCGATGTAGGCAACATTTCATCGACGGGATGAACAGCCTTTTTAACGTCTTCGCTCATGAGAACCCCCTCATACAAAATACCATTATACCTATTTATACATAGTTGCTACTTTAGAAATATTTATAGAAATTCTAACAATATAAATCAACCTGTGAACCCTTCTACTACACCTACAAAGATATCAGTTTTATAGGTCCTATAATTTATAAATTACACTTGCTTTTTAATAAATATTTCTAATTTAACACCAACTATATATTCCTTATATTTATTAAACAACGATTTTTCCCCTTTGTCAAAACCTATTTTCTCATAATAAGACTAAATTTTAAGAATACATGCTTCACATCTTTTTACAAAGTCGCAAAAGTATGATATAAAGAATTGTATTCATTTTTATTGTTTTCAAATAACTAAGGAGTTTTCGACTATGAAGTCTATGATTAATTGGGTCAATATTATTTTAAAAGACTATAGCCGTCACAATATTTCACGGTTATCAGCTGAAACAACGTATTATATTATTTTATCGATAGTACCATTTCTAATCATTGTCTTAACTGGTATTACCGTATTTCTCAACCATAACACGGATGTACTCAATCAATTAGTAGATTTATTGCCACCGGATTCTCAACATACCTTAACAGAATTAATTGATGATTTGACACAGAATCAAAGTACCACCCTCTTTTCAGTGGGTATTATCACTGCCTTTTGGACTTTATCAGCCAGTACACGATCTTTAATTAATGCCCTTAACACAATGCTGGGACTGGATCATATTGAAGAAGGCATTGTTAAAATGTATAGCAAAGCCTTATTCTTTACCTTGATTGGGGCTATTACAGGTTTCTTAGGCCTTATTCTCTCCGTGTACGGCCAATCCTTCCTACAATTATTTGGCAATTTCTTCGGCATCTCCAAAGACGTAATCAATTTGGCAGCTGCCTTTACAACCTTATTGCCACTAGTATCTTTTACTCTGTCCTTAACCTTATTTTATCACTATGCACCACGCCATAAAAAAGGAAATGTTATCAGCTGGAAACGTTCCTTTGCAGGAGGCTTATTAGCTACGGTTTTATGGCTACTATTAACAGTAGGCTATCGTTTTTACATCACAAATTTCGCGGGTGGCTCTGCCACTTACGGGCCTCTCGTAGGCATTATGATCCTCTTTATTTGGATTAACTTATCGGTTCAAACCATTCTTATTAGTGCTGAAATTATTCGCAATAGAGATTTAGACAGCGACCTAAAAAAAGAAGCTATTGACCATCAATTAGATGAGCTACTCCAAGATGAAGAAAAGAAAGAACAAGAAAATCGCGATAAAGAGAAAGTAGCCAACGAAACAGCAAAAGCTAACGATAACACATAATTATATAAATAAAAAGACAAGCTAGAAACTACTAAATAATTTTCTATAGCTTGTCTTTTTTATTATCTTATTTAATTTATTTTATTAAATTGCTTTTTAACTTTTTACTTATCGGCTAACTTTATTTATTTTCTTTCAACCACTGCAAAGCGTACTGAGCATACATAGCCGCCCCCATTGGCAAAGCGGACTCATCAATTTTGAAGAAATTACTATGGTGAGAATGAACCGCATCAAGGTCAGGGTTAGCAATACCAAAGAAGGCAAAACAACCCGGTTTTTCTTCTAAATAATAAGCAAAATCTTCGCCACCCATAGTTTTTTCCATAAGAACTACATTCTCTTCACCGAATAAATCAGCGCCCACTCGATGAGCCAATTCAGAACAAGCAGGTTCATTAATAGTAGGAGGTACCATCTGACGGAATGAAGCTTTGGCCGTCGCTCCATACGCTTTTGCGGTTTCTTCAGCCATTTGTCCCATGGCTTTCTTTAACTCTTCACCTATGGCCGGTTTGAAATAACGAGCAGTTCCTTCCAACTTAGCACGGCCTGAAATGACATTATAACGATCACCACTTGTCATTTTACCAATTGTAACAACTACAGAGTCTAATGGACTAAAATGACGAGAAACAATAGTCTGCAAATTCATAACAATGGCAGAGGCTACTACCGTTGCATCCACAGTTAAATGAGGTTGTGCACCATGGCCGGCTTTCCCTTCTACTTCAATATTAATCTCAAGTGCTGCTGCCATGCGCTCACCAGCTTCTACAGATACTTTGCCAGCTGGCAAATCAATCCAAATATGCCCGCCAAATACGCTGTCTGTTTCAGCAAACCAGGTACCAAATTTCTTCATAAATTCAGCCCCTTCAGCGCTTTCTTCTGCAGGTTGGAATACAAGATATACCTTGCCTTCAATTTCATGTTGCAATGTTTTAAGCATTTTAGCCGCACCTAATAAAATCGCCATATGACCATCGTGGCCACAAGCATGCATTTTACCAGCATGCTGTGATGTAAAATCACAACCAGTTTCTTCCGTTACATTAAGTGCGTCAATATCAGCACGCAACATAATTGTTTTACCTGGCTTAGGTCCTTCAATCCAAGCTACTAACCCTGTATTTTTTTCAGGGTTAATTTCATACGGAATGCCTAATTTATCCAATTCACCAGCTAAGTATTTTGTCGTCTCTTGCTCTTCAAAACTCACTTCTGGATATTGATGCAAATAGCGACGCCAAGCAATAATATCTTTTTCATATTCTTTTTGTAATTCTTTAACAGCTGCTACCGTACTGGTAGCGTCTGTAATTTTAGTATTTATCATTGATTCCATATATTCTCCTCCAATCTCTTTGGCTTTCATAGTAGAATAATTGAGCCTTCTTGTCAAGTTTTCCTACTCAAATACTATGATTTATTTTCAGCCTTCCTTTTATTTTTGTGTTATACTTGGTAATATATGTATTAACAAGCATCAAAGGAGTTTTTTATGGATTTTACTTTATTTCCTTATTTTCTAATCTCTTCCATTCTTCTGACCTTGGCACCAGGGCCTGACAATTTATATTTGCTAGCTAAAAGTATAGCTGATGGTGCTAAAGCTGGCATTATCTTAGCAGGCGGTCTTGCATCGGGCATTATATTTCATACAACATTAGTCATTCTAGGTGTAGCTGCCTTAGTAAAAAGTTCACCTATCGCCTTTTCTCTGTTAAAATATGTAGGCGCGGCTTATTTATTTTATCTTGCTTGGGGTGCTTTTACAGCAAACGTATCTGAAACCACCCCAACAGAAATAGAAACAACTGAAGCGACTACAGCAGAAATAGCAACAACTGAAACAGCTACCGCAGAAATAGCAACAACTGAAACGGCTACAGCAACCCAAAATACAACAGAACTTACTACACACAAAAAGGAAACTGCAGCAATAGAGCGGTCTGAAACGGGATTTGCTATTTACCGTAAGGGTTTGATTATGAACATCTTAAATCCAAAGGTCTTATTATTTTTCTTAGCCTTTTTACCACAATTTGTAAGCCCTAATAGTGAAAATCCTAGTTTATCCATTGCTTTTTTAGGTGCCACCTTTAGTTTACAAGCCTTTGTCCTGTTCAGCCTTATCGCCCTATGTGCCGGCAAGTTACGCGGCTTTTTACATCAAGGCCCTAGTTCACAACGCCTATTAAATCGCATACAAGGTATCGTCTTATTATGCATTGGTGGCTTATTGCTATTCTTTTAAAAACGTTATTCTTTAAAAACTAGATGTTACAGTTGCATATTATAATACTATTATAATTTAATAAAAAAGGATGTAACCTTACATGAATCACTCTCATGTAATAGTTACATCCTTTTAATTATTTAACCCAAGTTACAATATCTTCAATCGCTTGGCGTGTCTTTTCACGATGAGGTTCTTCATCACGATAGCCAAAGCCCGCCATAACGGATACACCAAAATGATTAGTATCCACGATACCTTCTGTGGCGAGTAATTCTTCTACCGCTTTAATATTAAAGCCTTCAATCGGACAAGAATCAATGCCAAGCATTGCCGCAGCAGTCATCATATTGGCCAACGCAATATACGTTTGTTTGCTCGCCCAATCATAAATAGCCCGATCACTTTCTAACAAGTTAAAATCATTCTGCTGAAAATTGCCATATGCTTGACGCATCATATCCATAACTTCATCAGGCATATGTTTGATGTCCTTCATAATATGTGTAATGTAGGGAGCATCAACGACAGTATCGACTTTTTTACGAGCCAATAAAATCACAAAATGACTAGCTCCCTTTAAACTATTTTGACCGCCCCAAGAAATAGGTAGTAATTTCTCCTTTAACGCTTGATTTTCAATCACTAAAAATTTCCATGGTTCAAAACCAAAAGAGCTTGGTGATAAACGGGCTACTTCTAAAATTGTATTAAAATCTGCCTCTGGTATTCTTTTGTTTTCATCAAACTTCTTGCAAGCATATCTAAAATTAAATGCCTCTAAAATATCTTTAGATGTAATATTCATATATATCTTCCTTTCAAATGTAGTAATACATAAGCTACACAATATACATAGTAGCACCTCGCTAAATAGCCTGATAATTTAATTACTAAATCATCAAACAACTATATCGATATATTTAGTATACCATACTACATTAAACACTTGAAGGAAATAAAAATATCTATTAAACATAAAACTTTAGAACTCTACTATGACTATAAATTCGAATGAAATAATTATTTAAATATCAATAATTAAATTTTTTACTTGCCGATTAACTCAGCAAAACTTTGACTCAAAATGATTTCTTGAGTAGCTTTATCAGGGACAAGCTCACTCAAAACATGCCAAGCCTTATCATACGTAATTGAAGTTTCAAACTGTGTATGTGGCCAATCACTGCCCCATAACAAACGACTTGGCCCAAATGCTTCTAATAATTTAGGTATTAATGTTTTAGCAATTGCTACATTATCCTCTAACGTTTTTTCCTTCTTCAAACGATACGAAGCTGAGATTTTAACCCACACTTGTCCTGTTTTACCAACTGACAATAAATATTTAAACCCTTCATCTTCTGCAGCTATATCTGCTGTCGGTTTTCCAAAATGATCAACAACTACTTTCACACCCGCCTCTAATAATGCATCAATTAACGGCTGTAACTGTATTGCATCAATGTGAAGCTCTACATGCCAACCTAACTGTTTTACATAATTTAGAATACGTGGCCATTCTCCTTCACGTAAGTTAGGAATTTCTCGAGCGTACAAATTAAGGCGAATCCCAACAATATTATACTTAGCTAATTCTTCTAGCTCTTTTAAAGTAATATCCGTATTTACAACGGCCACCCCATATAGCTTATTTGGATACTTTTTAATAGCCTCTACCATATAACTATTATCAAATCCTAAAAAGCTTGGCTGAATCAACATACCAGCTTGTAGCCCTTTAGATTCAAAGTTTGCAATAAAATCTTCAATACTTGCTTCATAGGATGGAGCATAACGCCGATCATTAGCTAACTGCAAATCTGGTGAAAAGACATGTGCATGTGTATCAACTTTCATAATAATACCTCCCTAACGAATAATCAGATTAATAACAAACGCATAAATAATAGCAGCGCCTAAACAGATAGGCACACCTCTGAAAATAAGTTTACTAAACATATCTACGCGTTCTTCCTCTTTTACTGTACTTAAAACTAAGCTACCACCTGATGAGAAAGGCGAAATTGCAGTAGCTTGCGCCCCAATAACAATGGCAGAAAATAAAACTATTGCATCTATCCCTGTTGCTTCTGCCAAACTTGGTACTAATGGGAATAATGCAGGCGTTACAACCCCCATAGTGCTAGAGAAGAATGACATAAAGCCACCTATAACAGCCATAACAATTGGTACAATCGGTTCTGGAATTGTATTGCTAACAAAGCTAGCAATCATTTTTACAGTACCAGCCTTAATTGCCACTGAAATCAACATTCCTACACCACAAATCATGATCAATGTTCCCCAAGGAACCATTTTTATAACTTCCTTTTCATCGCCTAATTTGAGCAGTAAAGCAAGAAGCGCAAACACAATGGCTACTAAACCTACATCAATAGACTTTTCTAACGTTTTCAAAATTTCTACTTGTGGGAAGAAAATTAGTAAAATAGGAAAAATTAACACAACAAAAATCATCGCAATTACTAAATATAAGGTTCTCCGCTGTTTATCATCAAAAGCTTCTGGTAGTGTTATATCCACTAAGTCTGTACTTCCCTCTCTACGGGTATTCAAAAGTATCATAATCCCTAGAACAATTAAAGGTACTAAGAAAGAAGCAAGAAATATTTGAAATTCATATCCATAAGCTGCTGCTTCATAACCAGCATTCTGCATTAAACCAATAAATACCACGCCACCAGGACTAATCATAAAGTTATTGCCACACAAAGCACCATAATTAACGGCTAAAGCACCAATTAATGGACTAAGGCCAGTCTTTTTACATAGCAACATTGTAATCGGTGTAAAAAAAGCCATAACAGCAAAAAATCCTGCCCCTAATGCAGCTAAAATTGTTGCTGCTACAAAAATTGCAAATGGTAACAACTTAGGAATACGCCGAGTCCGATATAACATATGTTGAGCTAGTTTTTCAAGCGTTCCATTAGTCATGGCAAAATTATAAAATAAAGAAATCGCTAAAATAACAAAGAAAATACTCATGGGCCACATTTTAATGACATCACCGGGTTTAATACCTAAGTAAAATGTGCCAATGATGTATGCAAAAGCAATCCCAAAAAATCCTGTATTAATTTTTGTTCTATAGCCTAAAGCTATCGCCACAACAATGGCACATAAAATTAAAACATTAACCATCAGTTAACCCCCTAACTACTTCTAATACCTAATAAATTACAGTAATTACAATTTCACATACAGTATATAACTATAAATCATGCGTAACAAATATCAATTACTTTACATCAGGAATAAAAAAAATCTATATCAGCCAGAAACATAATAAGCAAATATTAAAACAAAAAGGTCCGTCTAAGACTCGACGGACCTTTATTTTATAAGCTAATAATTTGTAAGCGTAAACCTAGAGGCTGCATAATTTTTAATAAGGTATCAACTTTTGGCATTGTTTTAAATGATTCTATGCGTGCTACTGAAGATTGAGGAATTCCACATTGTTCTGCCAATGCACGCTGACTTAATCCTAATTCATTACGCCTCTTAATAATTGTCGTTACTAAAGCGCTTAATTCCTCTATTTCTTCAATATCAAAGCGATTTTTTCATCAATAGACTTAACATAATTTTTATAATCTTCCCAAGTTTTCATTTATATTCCCCCTTTTCGTTGTAAATAATCCCATATTTCTGAGTCCCCATTACCTTTCTCATAAAATTCAATATTATACACTTACATCACCTTACATTCCCTAGTCCAATGATAGCATATACGCTATCATTTTACAAACACTATTAAATACCTAATCTCCAGTACGCCTTATCCCTTTCTCTTATTTACTAGCTAGTTGCTGCAACTTAGCCACCCGTTTATATAGTGGCGGATGGTCACTAAATAGCTGATTAATAAATCCATGCGTATCTCCATAACGGCTTAATTTAGCTAGGGCCGATGCCAACTCTGTGCCTAGCCCCAATTCATAGGCGTAGCGATCAGCACGGTATTCAGCAATACGAGAGCCAAAAGGACTCAATAACACAAAAGCTGTATTAACAGCAGAATTCATGATTTTAACTATAAAATTCAAAATTAATATAATTAGCGTAAAGAACAAGGATAAAATATTAATAAACGGTATAAATCTGATGATGTTATGCACAAATACAATGAACCAAATAATGATGCTAAATAAACGAAGTACTAAGTTATACGCCGAAGCAATAGCGAACGAAGTCATTCCATATGTTGTATCACGATGAACTAAATGACTCAGCTCATGAGCTAACACGCCTTTTAATTCGGCGGGCTCCATTTCAGCTAATAAGCCAGCATAAACAACTACACGATCATGGCCCATAGCAAAAGCATTTATCTCGCCGCTTTGTCCCACATATAAACGGTATCGCTGCGGATTAACGCCCGCCCGTTGACACACATCCTCCCAACAGGCTATCAAATAGTCTCCCAAGTCCCCTTTTGGTTTTGTTATACCCTTAAAAGAAAGATGTAAACTCTGAATTGGTGGTAATTGATACAAAATAATAAAGGCTACAAATAACAAACCAATCCAAACACACGATATAGCAAAGCTATGTTCTGGCAAGTTAAAAGCCCGTAAAATTTCAAGAATAAAAGGTTGCTCCAATAAATTTTGAACACCAAATACCGCTAAAATACTATTTATAAAATGTAATACAACAGCGGCCACTATCCCATAAGCAAAAGCCGTTAAAATAACAAGTAAAATTCCCATAGCCACGCCTTTCTTAATACTTTCTCGGTATCTTATTATCTTCTATTTTTTCTATTATTTTTATTATTTTTTCTTTTCTTATCATTCACTTATTATATACTATAAAAGCTGCAATGAGCCCAACCAATGGTTGTACTCATTACAGCTTATGATATGTGTTAAAATTTACCTTTAATTTGTTCTGTTTTATCTTTCAACTTTTCCGTGCCTTTAATCGCTAATTCTTTAATAGCTTCTGTATTCGCACCACTGAAAGCATTAAATTCAGTTTCATTATTAAGATCAAAATAAGGTGCTTCTTTAAACCCTAATACAGAAGCCACAAACACCATTGGAATCTGTGCGATTTCACTATTATAACCCTTTACAACGCTATTATAAGCTTCTCGCTTTTCAGTCAAAATAGATTCATTCTGTGCAATATTCTGTAAAAATGTATTATAATTAGTGCTTGCTTTTAATTCAGGATATGTATTAGCCAATGCTTGAATAGAAGTAACTGCTTCTGAAGATGCTTTTGCCATTTCTACGTAGTTGCCAGACACTTTAAGTTGCATTAGCTTTTCATATTCCCCATAACTATTCACAAGCTCAGTGAACTGATTAACAATAGCTACCTTGCGTTCTACCACAACTTTAATATTAGATCTTGCTTCTTTAATTTCCTGATTTAAATTCTGAAGTCGATTGTATTTTTTAATAAAAAATACAATAAGTACAATTAAAATTACAGTTAATAAAAAACTCATTATAAAACTCCTCTCCTTACTTTTATTCATTATAGCAAAAACTTTACTATTTACAAAATTTTATTTATACACCCTTATAAAGTTCAGGAATATTTTCTAAAACTTAGAATCTATGTACAAAAAAGCTCATTTCAGCGTCAACTGAAATGAGCAACAAGATTTCTTTTAGTAAGTTCTTTTTCTAATGAATTAACTCGTTTTTGAAGTGTATTAACTAAATTAGGTATTTTACGTTCAAGAATATCAGCAACATTCGGTCTATCTTTCGGTATTACATGGTGATTTAAAAACTTATTTAAATAAAAGTCAACACCTTTGTGATGCCCAACCATATTAACTGGTGCATGATGTTTATCTAATACCTCATCAACATTAGCCCACATTTCATACTTATAAAAATGAAATTTAACAGTAGGTATATCTTTATGCATTAGCAAAAACGTTTTGCCTTTAAATTTATCTTGTTGATTACTCACTTTATATCACCTCTTTCATTCGCAATCTTATAATCTTATAGTACAAAGCCCTACTAAAAAAAGTCAATTGTAGGACTTTTTTAGCCAATACATAATTATATGTTATGGTTAATTGTGCAATGAAATTTAAAATTTAATTTAATAACAAAAAGGTAGAAAATGAAAGCTCATTTTCTACCTTTTCTTTAAAAACTGGCATACAAATTGGCTTACTCGCCAATATTTTTTATTCTACTTTTTCTAAAAAGTCAGTAAACATCGGTGGTGCGCCTAGCAGGATTCGAACCTGCGCACTCGGTTCCGGAGACCGATGCTCTATCCCCTGAGCTATAGGCGCATATATGGGCACCTCTGCACACAAAATATGTACAAAGGCTACCCAATCATTATAGCAGTGCTAATTATAGCATGTCAAATAGCTAACACCATCCGAACACGGTTAACTGCTAATTACTTTTTCTTTTTCCTTCTATTTCTTAATCATGTTTCAACTGTTTATTACCAAGTCCTGTTTTACGGAAAATTGTAAAACAAATACTAAGTACAATAGCAACAACTGTAGCAAGGCCCATACCTTGAAGCACAACTGGTCCCAAAGATACTTGCGCGCCACTTAAGCCAGTAATCATAACAACAGATGTTAAAATCAAATTATCAGGGCGCGTATAATCTACTTTACGTTCTACCAACATACGTAGACCAGACGCGGCAATAATACCAAATAACAAAATACTTACACCACCCATAACTGGTACAGGAATAGCATGAATCAAGGCTGCAATTTTTCCAATGAAGGAGAAAATAATCGCCAACACAGCAGCCCCACCAATAACATAAACACTGAATACGCGAGTAATCGCTAATACGCCAATGTTTTCACCATATGTTGTATTTGGCGTAGCCCCAAAGAAACCAGAAAGCACATTAGCAATCCCATCCCCTAACAAAGAGCGTTCAAGACCTGGATCCTTCATAAGATCACGACCTACGATATTACTTGTTACTACCAAGTGCCCTACATGCTCAGCAAATACAACAAATAATGCTGGCATAATCATTAAAATAGCATTCATATTGAATACAGGCGCACTCATATGAGGTAAGGAGAACCAAGCTGCTTCTGATACTTTTGAAAAGTCCACTACCCCCATGAACGCAGCCAAAATATAACCGGATACAACACCAATTAATACAGGAATAACCGCAAAGAAACCGCGAAATACAACAGTCCCTAAAATCGTTACTATTAAAGAGAATAAAGATATAGTCAGTACTTGTGCATGCGTCATGCCCAAAGACTGCCAACTGTCACCCGTAATACCGGCCATGCCCATCGCTACCGGCCCTAACTCCAGACCAATAACGGCAATAATAGCGCCCATAGCCGCTGGTGGGAATAATACGTCAATCCAACCAATGCCCACTGCACGAACAATGAAAGACAATACGATAAAAGCTAAACCAAAGGCAATAAAGCCCCCTTGAGCCGCTTCATAAGACATCCCTGCTGCCATAACAGATAACACAGGGGCAATAAATGCAAAACTGGAACCTAAATAAGAAGGAATTTTTCCCTTACAAATAAATAAGTACAAAATAGTTCCAATCCCATTCATAAAAAGCGCCGTGGCCGGGTCTGCTTTTAACAAATACGGTACTAGTACCGTCGACCCAAACATGGCAAATAAATGTTGAAAACTTAATGGCAACATGGCCGCATTAGACGGCCGTTCAGACACATCAATAAAATCTTTCATGTCCTCTAAATCCTTTCTAACTCCACACTAAATATAATTTGTCGCTTACCCATTAGACGGTCTGAAACGACTCCGCGTTTCTTCACGTAGAGAAGGCATAATGCCTTGGCTACCGATTTTACGATTAGCCTCTTCATTAACCCGTGAAATGCTGAGCAAAATAGCAACCGCTACTACATTCATTAATAAAGACGACCCACCATAGGATACAAAAGGCAGTGGCACCCCTGTAACTGGCAACATACCACATACCATAAGCATATTAAATACAGCTTGACCGCCAATAATACAAGTAATGCCTAAGGCCATTAATTTGCCAAAGAAATCTCGTGCACCAATAGCTACACGAAACCCAAAATACACAAATGCCAACACTACAAAACTTAAAATAGCCGCTCCCAAAAGGCCTGTTTCCTGTGCCCACACAGCAAAAGCAAAGTCCGTATGTGCCTCTGGTAAGTAAAAATATTTAGCAGTACCTTGTCCCAAGCCTTGTCCTAATATACCACCAGAACCAATGGCTAACATACTCTGTACGCTCTGATAACTCAAGGTTTGTGCATGTCCCCAAGGATCTAGCCAAGCTAAAATACGTTCTAGACGGTACGGAGAATGCCAAATCATAGCCGCAAAACCTATAGCTCCGGCAATCATAACCAATCCCAGCTGCCGCAAACTACGCTGATTTAAACGAGCCATTACCATTAAAATGAGCGGAAAGGCCACAATTAATACGGCCGTCCCTGTATCTGGCTGAACTAGCGTGATAATGCCAAATACCAGCGGTGCCCATAAAACTTTCGATGGCACAGGATATTTACGCAACTGCCCACTCGCATCTTTTGCTTCAAACAAAGATACTGTAGGAAATCGTTTACGCCACTCTTCAATGCATTGGGCCGCCCAAATTATGCCTGCTAACTTAGCGAACTCCGAAGGTTGTACCGATAAGCCAAAAGGCAAACTAATCCAACGACGCGCCCCATTAACAACAGTACCAAATAAACCAACCCAGGCTAGAGATAAAAAAACACCGACCATAATCCACATCATGAATTTAGGTTCTTTAAGACGGCGATAATCCAGCTGGTAAAAATAACTGCCTGCCAACAGACTGCCTATTAAAAATCCTATATGTTTTACAATATTACTTTTTAAAATCGTTCCTTGTTGTGCCATTTCAACAGACGTAGCACTATAAATATTAACACTACCAATGAAAATCCAAATAGCTACTACCAAAATAATGCCCTGTGCATCATTTCGTACGAGCCGCTGCAACCAAGTATCTTCAGCTCGTTTTGCTTCCTTCGCCATGATTACGCCTCCTCAGGTTTAATCGCTTCTAGGCGGAAAATCGGCTGTCCTTTTTTACTAAACTTCTCTTCATATTCAGTCATTACATTAGGCATATCCGTACTATGTAAATCATAGGTTACATTTTTTAATATCCAACCACACTCTTTAAACTCTTCTAAAGAGAATAAAAATAAACCTTCATTATCCGTTTTGAAGTGAATTTCACCTTGTGGTTTCAATAAGCGTGCATAACGGTCTAAAAAAGTACGATAAGTCAAACGACGTTTAGCATGACGTGCCTTTGGCCAAGGATCACAGAAATTAATATAAAAACGATCCACTTCACCAGGCTCAACCACATCTTCAATACCAGCAATATCAAAGAGTGTTACTTTAGCATTAGGTAAATTCTGTTCAAATACCTTTTGCGCCGCATAATATAACACGCCTAATTGAACCTCAAAGCCAACAAAGTTAGCTTCTGGGTGGGCTTCAGCCATACCTGCGATAAAGCGACCTTTACCTGTTCCTAATTCAAAATATAACGGTTTAGTAGAATCCACAAATAATTCACGCCAAGCCCCTTTATTCGCCTCCTGGTTCTCTAAAATCACATGTGAATCATATTCGTGAATCGCCTCATCAATCCAAGGTTTTCTACGTAATCGCATACTATCTCCTTTAATTCATTAATCCTATAATATACACTATGAATTTTACTAGCTAAAAACTGCTATCTTTGATTGTTAGATCATCTAATACGTCTCTAGTAAAAACTTATCTTTTATAAAAATCTCTATCTAATTAATTATATAGTATAGCTGTCATTTACACAACAAAAGGCTGTCCCTAAAATAGCTCTCTTGAAATGAAAATTAGATATCTAACTCATTGCCAGCATTTTGGAACAGCCCTTGTCGTAGGAGGTCCTCAACACACACAATAACAATTACCTCACGAATATATTTTATGAGCACTACCCCATATAGCGACATCTAAATTGTCATTAGCTCCCTTGTATGTTGAGGACACTATTCAATTGTAAAACCTGAATCACTAAATCGTAATTAGCTCTTTCTTAAAGTAACTATACTTTTCATTGTCTAATTAGTTATTTACTAATCATCAACGATTGAACTAATTCTTCTAACTTCTTAATACGTTCATTTTGGCTTTCATTTTGAGCCTTCAAGTCATCAATTTCAGTTGTTTGTTTTTCCACATACTCAATTAAACGACCTTTACTCATACCAGCATATGGATTAGATTCGCCAAACTTCATGCTTACGCCAAAGTTCATCATATCTTCGCCATTGCCTAAGGTACCACCTACACTAAACATAGTATTTTCGTTTGGACGATAGAACGCACCTAGTGCTACAGAATTAGAGCCGTGATACGTACCAATACCGGCTGTGAAATTCCACTTGTTATCTGGATCATAATCAAGCGGATGTAAAGCTGCTAATGCGGCAAGGCCAGCACCGGATTTGTTAATCTTCGTATCCAAACGTGAAATTTGACGCGTATTATTTTGTACTACATTGGCAACACTACCAATTTGTTTTTCCAATGTTTCTCGTACTTCAAATACTTGACCTGTAGTAGCTGCATAATTACCATCAGCACTCAACTCAACAGCTTCAATATTACTAATTGGTTTGCCATTTGCATTAATACCATCTTTAGTAATATACACTTTATCGCCAACTGCAATACTGTTACCCACTTTAAGATCTTTGTTCAAAGATAAGGTATATTCATTCTTGCCATCAGTCTTAGGCGCTAGGATATTCCCATCGCCTTCTTTAATCGTTGTTACACCAGCAATATCAGTAATATTGTCTATAATATTAGTAATTTTGCCATCTACAGCCTGAAGCTGATCTTCGGTAGCCGCACGACCACTTTCAAAAGTCGCACCATCCCAAGTTGTATTAGTTAAGCCTTTAATTGTGTTATTAGCCGGTTCCCCATCTTTTGGTTTCGTACCATCGATAACAATACCACCCACTGTGATTTTTTCATCAAGACTAACTTTTACGCCTTTGGACGGTTCAGACGCATCAACTGGAGTTACTTTTACGCCGGTAGCATCGCCTTCAACCTTGGTAACAATACCATTATTAGTGATGTTCTTAATGTCGCCTTCTACCTTACTTACACGATTGTTCAAGGTAGTAATATTAGAAGTATTATCTGTTACCTCTTTAACAAAAGCAGGATCTACACCAATCGTAATATCATTACCGGATTGTGTAACTTTAATCTTTTTGCCATCTTTAAAGTTAATAATTGAGTTTTTCTTAATAGAACGTTCACCTGCACCATTGACTTGAAGCTTCCAAACACCAGCTTCGCCAACTTGTGAGCTAATATTACTAATTGCTGTTTGTAATTGCTTTTCAGTGGCTGCTCGATTTTCAACGATACCAGTAGTATCAGGGTTCCAATCTGTATTATCCAAACCAGTAATGTATAAACCTTCTACAGCTTTATCTGGTGCATCTTCATCAGCAACTTTTGGCGTAGGTTTTTGATTAGCAATATAGATACTGCCAGTTGGTTTCCCTTCTTTATCAGTAGGACCGACAATGCGAACACTACCGTCAGGTAAAATAATGTTCTTCGCTAACTTAACACGTAAGCCCGTAACTTTGCTAGGATCCTTAGAGTCTACATCAGCAACTACGCCAATGTTATTATCGCTTAAAGCATTAGCTGCAGCACCACCCTTAATATCTAGCTGCTCGTTAAGTTTTTTAGCTACATATTTAGTAGAATCATCAACAAAATCATCGCCAGCAAATTTCATACCATCATTGAGAGTAGCTACTTCTGTAACGATTGGATTGTCATTAGCATCTTTGCCTGTTTCATAAACAATACGAGTGATACTTTCTCCGTCTTTACCGTCAACACCTGGTGTGCCTTCTTTAACAGTAATCTCAGCGATTGCATTCTTACCTGGTGTTCCATCAGCACCATCTTTACCTTTTTCGCCGACAATAGTAATGCTACCAGGCGTACCATCTTTTCCATCCTTACCCGGTGTACCAACAGTAATGTCTTTACTTAATTTGAAATCGTAAATCTTTTGTCCTTCAACATCTTT